>NZ_VJZD01000274.1 GCF_009377175.1 Streptomyces adustus | reverse complement strand
TCGCGGGGTGCCGGGCGGCCAATCAGTGGAAGCCACATCATCGGCTATCGGGTGACAGCCATACCCAGCACCCCTGGGTGCTCCGATCCTACGAATGACCGGAACGGCCCACGACGAACGGTATGGACGGGTGACGGCCGGCTGGTCGGAGATTGGTGCAGAACGGACGAGGCTCCTCGGCGGTTGAGCGAGATGTCTGACGTCTCAACTCTTCGGCCGGAGAGCCTCGTTGATTACGTATCCTGCCGCATTGGACCTGCCTCATGCGCTGGTTGAGTGGGTGACGATGCTGATCGTCACCCGGGAGGGTGACCGCCGCTGTGCGGGTTGAGGTCCGGTGCATAAGTGGGTAACTGGAACACCGTGAGCCACTCGGCGTTCGCGTCGATGCACTCGCGTATGCCGGCCGTCAGGTGCAGGCGGATGTTGTCCCAGATAAGCACGATCGGTCCGCCGAGCTGTATGCGAGCGCGGACGATCAGATCGCGGAAGTCGCGCCAGCTGAAGCCCTTCGGCTCGTCCTTGCGGCCTCGGTACTCGCAGATCGCGTAGATCAGCCGGGACCGCTGGCCCGGCTTGTAGCAGGCCATACCCGCAATCGACACGCGCCCCGAGCCCCGGCCCCTCACCTTCACGGCTGGGGTCTGACCGATCCGGCCCCAGGTCCTGGCGCGCGGCGGAGTCATCGACTGTCCGGCCTCGACCTCGAAGACGATCCAGGCGTTGCACTCCGCCGTGGTGCTCTTACCCGCGGCCAGGTCTCCTTCTTCCAGACCTCGACCGCGTCGTCATCGCGCTCGATCGCGCGTCTGGTGGGCTGCTGCCAGCTCCAGCCGTGGCGTTTCAGCAGCCGCCAGGTGCCCTCGACTGTGTCGGAGACGTGGAAGAGCCGGCCGATCAGCGTCTTGATCCGTGCCAGGGTCCACCGCCGGTCCGCCCAGCCGTGAGCCAGTGAGCTGTTTCCAACCTGGCTTCGTGTGACGGGAGTTGGGGTGAGGGGCAGTGCGGAGACGTAGAGAAGCTCCTGGTAGACGGGTGATTGTCGAGATCAACTGTCCAGCCAGGAGCTTCCGCGTGCTTGTCTACCCATCGGGGATCGATCTGTCCACCTCGTCCCTGCGATTTCTCGCCCGCCAGCTGAGCACGCGGCATCGAGAGCAGGGCACCCGGTGGCGTCGTCTGTCCGCAGGGCGCCAGGCGCTGCTGGTCCTGGCGCATCTTCGCTGCGGTGACACCTACGCCCGCCTCGCCGCCGGCTTCGAAGTCGGGATCGCGACGGTGTACCGGTACGTGGCCGAGGCCGTCGAAGTCCTCGCCGCGCTGGCTCCCGACCTGCGGACCGCGGCCTGCACCGCCTCCACCAAGGCATTCGTGATCCTGGACGGCACGCTGCTGCCGATCGACCGAATCGCGGCCGACCGGCCCTTCTACTCTGGGAAACATAAGAAGCACGGCATGAACGTGCAGATCATCACCGATCCCGCCGGGCGACTGGTGTGGGCATCGCCTGCACTGCCCGGCGCGGTCCACGACATCAAGGCCGCGCGAACCCACGGCATCATCGACGCCCTGGAGGAAGTCGGCGTGGAGTGCTGGGCCGACAAGGGTTACCGGGGCGCCGGCGGCACCATACGGCTGCCCCATTGGGATCGCTGGGAGACGCTTTCCGCAGGTCAGCAGGCTGTCAACCGCTCGCATGCGAGGATCCGTGCGCTCGTCGAGCAGGCCATGCCCACCCTCAAGACCTGGCGACTCCTGCGCAAACTGCGATGTTCCACGACACGCATCACCAGCCTGGTTCAGGCCGTCCTCACCCTGCATCTGACCTGCTCAAACTGAGGTTGGAAACAGCTCAGTGGATCACGCTCCAACTCCCGCTCCAGCCGGGCGATCTGGTCTTCACTGAGTCGAGGTCTTCCCGGCGACCCTTTCGACAGGACTCCCACTTCTCCACTCTCGCGCCAGGCCCGGCGCCACCGCTCGACCGACCGCACGCTGATCCGCAGGGCAGCGGCAATCTCCGCGTTCTTCTGCCCGCCCTCGAAACGCTCCACGGCCTGGAGCCGTAACCGCTCCCGCATGGTCATCTCGGCGTCGGTCAGCCCGCCGCCCTGCGCGTACCTCACACCCCACGGCTACCGGTGCCGACGACCAACTGTCAGGCGAACGGCACCGACATCACTCAATCAAGTTCAGTAAACACGCCGTTCCCGTGGCAAGGTACTGCCCGAAAGGGACACGGCGAAGAATTTTGGGCACTTCCCCGGACTGCATATTCGGAAAAATATAAGCCGAGTGCACAATATGGGTTCGGGCTGACCTGTATCTATCGAAGATTCAACGAAAGCGCTCTTCGATGGGCGCTCTGATGGATGGGGTAAGACTTCGAGATCGACGACTCATTCGGACCCACAAAGTCTGAATGAAAGTATTTCTTGACGTTACATGAGGGGCGCCTTCACTGATGGTCAAGGGTGGACAGACTTCCGTTTCTCGCAGCGAGTGCAATCCAACATCGAACACGGTCGTGCAGCCTGCCGATGTACCGGAACGGAAACATTTCCACGGCCGCTCTTCAGAAGGGAGTGTACTTGTTTTGTGGACACCCGCCGCATCCGCTGCGCGTACCATGGCGCCCTTCCCGCTGAGTGAGGTGTCCGCGCTCGCCACCGCAACGCACTGATTTGGCCATCCAAATTGAAAGAGGTATCACAGTATGAGCTCTCATGACGGTGCATTCCCTGGTGCAAATTCGGCTGTCCAAGCGACGCCAAACAGAGTGTGCTTCGATGTCCTGCCAGAAGTCAGGGGTCTACAGGAAGCAGGGCGTTTGGATGCTGGGGAGGTCCGAGGCGCCGTGACACGGGTAATAAATGCTTTGCGCGTGGCATACGCCAACGAAATTCGCCAATTGTCCGGGACTCACACAATATCGCAAAGCGGCAAAAAAGAAGTAACCCGACGCCTCAAGTCCATTCGGCGTCCGGATGTCGGACTTACCGTGCGACTCACCCCTGATTCGCACTCTTTTGACGTCGCGGCGATAGTGAACCGCCTGAAACAAGGTAAGAGCCGGACGGATTCTCCATTCTTCACCACAGCTACTCAAATTGTCCGGCAGTACTTCGGACCCATGCCAGACTTCGACTCCGGCAACAACATGCCGCTAGAGGCTCTGCCGCCAGCTTGGCAAGCAGTGTACTTCGTGGCAGCGCATCTAGAGGATGCCGAGGATACCTCTGCAGCCTTGGAGTCGGCGGCCAATCTAGCCATCACTATGTCTGCTCTGGTGCCGCCAGCAGAATCCTCCGAACCGCAAATGACCTGGAATGAGTTGCTAACACGCGACTTCCAGGGTGCGAAGATAATCCGCCAAGACGTCAGCAGGAAACTTAACGACTGGGGATATCCGCTCCACGAGGACGACCTCGAAGATAAACTCGCTGAGGCGTACAGCGCCATGAATAGCGCCTGGAAAAACCAGCCGCTTCGTCACCGGGCGAACAAAATCGCCCAATACATTGTCACCGAAACATTCGAACAGATGCCCGGTGGAGGCAAGGGGCGCGCCGTAAGCGAGCATTTGAATGCGAATAAAATGGCCGCAGCCCGCCAATATCACCTCCGAACCGGTGGCAAATGGCTCGCAGGCGTCCCTCGGAACCATCGAGAAGAAATGCCAGGCGGAAAACTCGAGCCACTCTGGGACTGGCTTCACAAAATCGAACTCGGGGTCAGGAAAGTGGAGGACCCGGAGGAACGAGCGGAGCTTCTTGAAATGGGTATGCTCTGGGCAAGCAACCCGACGTACATGACTGCCGCACAGCAGTGGGCCGACGGCCATGAAGGATCCGTCCGCGGCGTCCCCGCGAGCCACATCGAAATAGTCAATGGTAAAAGTGTAGAAGGTCTCTGGAAATGGCTGGATGGTGTTTCCAGAGGGCATGTGAAACTGCCGAATACGACCCTGAAGAAATTGATTGGTATAGGCCTGCAGTTCGAACCCGAGGCAGGGTCCAGTACAGCCAACACCGCGACTACAGCTGCACAGGCTAGTCGTACCTCCGTTACCTCCCGCCGGACGGACTTCTTGAGAGCCCTCCGTGAGATCTACGAGAGGGATCTGACTATCGCAAATGTCTCGGAGGTTACTGCCGTAGGGGACATTCCCGTAGGGATGTTGCTGGGTAATATCCGTAGGGGAAGCACTAGGGTCCCTAAGGCGGTGCTGGCAGAGCTGATCGCGATGGACGTGCGTTTGCATACGTATGAACAGTACGGGAAAGCCGCCGAGCAGTATGCGAGCAGCCACGACTCCCTAGCCGCAGTCCCTCGCGCCCACACCGAAGAGCTCAGCAATGCCAAATATGACTACCTCAATACGGTCGATCTCGGGAACTTTCTGGATAAGGTCAGCGACGGGCGCTGGACTAAGGTGCCGCCGGCGCTGCTCAACCGACTGGAAGAACTCGGTTGGCGACCAGTGCAAAGACTTGCGGATCCTGCCTTCCTTCACGCCATCGAAGAATACATTTCAAACTACGGCTCCCTCGAGGGAGACGGCAAAAAGCAAGAACCGTTCTGGGTAACCCTGGAAGGTATTCGGCATGGCCGGATATTTGCGGATTCGAAGACGCGCGAATTTCTTCGAGGGGCGCGTTGGCGCCCGCATATATATGACCTATATACGATCGCCGCCGAGCAGTATGCCGACAAGCAGTCCATGGCAGGTAACGCCAAATCCATCGCGAACATGCCCGTTGGCCACATAGAAAGGATCACGGTTCCAGGCGCTAAATTCCACTACCTTGGGGAGATCTACCTCTGGGACGGAATTTACGCGATGCAAAACTGGCATTGGAAAAATATTCAGACCCCGATGGCTCTTCGTGACAAGCTGGAAGAGCTGGGCGTTTCCATACGTACTGGACCACCAGAGGTCGTCGGTTCTGCAATTGGTATGTCGGACTCGGCCGCAACCTTGGTAGGTCAGGAGCGCGAAGAGGTCTTCATCCCCGACCGTTCCAACCATGACTCCTTCTCCAGCACGAACGAAGAAGAAGCGTGGAATGCCTTTTTCGGCATACAGTTGGAATCGACCGATCTGGAATCGGTGGGGATAACTGGCGAATCCCTCTCTGATGGCGACGCGTTGCGGCAAATCGCAAGTCTTGACGCATCCATGTTTTTCGGTTTCGGTGACGATCTGCCAAGTAACCTCGAATCCACCTCGGAAGAGATGGGCTTGGACTCGCCGTTTCTCCCCAGCGCAGAAATTGGGTTGGATCCTACACCTCAGACCACTGCCCCGATCAATGAGGGGCTGGGCGACTCGACTTTCGATGGACTGGGCTTCAACTGGAATTCCTTCAACAACTCGATCATCTACACGACGCTGACACCTCATCCGCTCAAGGGGCTGGAAAAGGCTTTCGATGACGCCATCAGACAAGTCCCTCCGAACCCGGGACACATTCTCAGGCTTGCCGGTGTCGTGGCCGCTGCACGGGAGTGGGAGATTAAACGTGGTGGCGTAGGTTCGGAACCCGGAGCGGCAAGTGATCCACATAGGGTCAATAATGCTTCTCGCCATCCTGCCAACGCCCCTGGTTTCCGGCAGCAAGAAGCGCCTGGGGACGCCGGTCAACATGAAGGGCAACCACCAGCGAGCCCACGAATCGAAGATCGCCAGCATTCCGCGGCCAAAGATCGGGGCGCGGCCCCTGTCTCGGCGGTAGACGCCACCAGCAGCACCCACAGCCCTCAAACCGAGAATCTCTCGCGAGAGAATGAAGCGGCCCAATACGCCGCTCCTCAACGGTTGGCGCCCAGCCAGCCCAGGGATAAATGGCAGAACCAGGCGTTCCTGGATAGTCCGCGCTCCGACGTTGCACGCTTTTACGAAGGCAAGCCAGCACAACTGGCTCTCGTGCCGGCAGCTTTGAAGAGTGCGGTCGCTAGGGCGATCGCGCATGCCACCGAGCATCCCGGCGTTCGATCGTCAGCCTTCGCCGTCGGAACCAGCACCTCGCAAGCGTCTCAGTTGTCTACGGAGGAAGGGTTTGCGATCGAACCCACTGTGACAACGGCCGGCCAGGCGGACAAGGACGTCAGCGCCCCAACTGCGGGATTTCCGCTGACCGACGTTACTGAGACAATGTCTGCGCCTCCTTCGGTTTCGGTGCAACACCGTCCCGCAGAGGATCATCCGAATGATAAGTCTGCCGTTGGATCGGATGAGCGAGCGCAAGCGACAATGGATGAAGAAAAGCAAGAATTTGCGAAACAATATTCGCTCGCAAAATTCGCCGCCCTTGATACCGAATGGTTCGATCCCCTAATTTCTGACGCACCCCAGGCGGGAATGCTGGATGGCGCAATTGGGTTTATCCGCGCGGACGTGCGGCGATTCCAGCTGTCCGGTGGAGAATGGATCACTGATTTCACAACGCGCATTCACCTATCCGCGCAGAGTGGGATAAAGTACGAGGATGTTCGGTGGATCGCCCAGCAGATGTCCGGGACAGTCGAACACAATTATAACGAGCCCAGATTTCGACTTCCAAACGGGGATCGACTCCATCTCACCGTCAAGTTCCTCAGCAAGCAAGATGGTTTCCTCGATGAGTCAGACCGGCCACATCATGTAGTACGCGTACACGCGACCCCTGGTTACACAACGACCACCGACCTGCATCTGATAAATCCCGATGGAACGCAAATAACAAAAGCACAGATAGGCCACGAGTACGGCCATCTGGCGCTGGGACTGCCGGACCAAAATCACGATCCCGATATGCTATTCCGTAGGGATCCAGACTCCTCTGGTACACGCCCAAGCGAGTCGTCCGTCATGGCTGGGGACCCTGGAACGGGACGCTGGTTGAGCGACGAGAACCTATCCCGCATCGAGTCGCTGGCCAGCTCCTTGGTTATCTATGAACTCCCCCACCCTAAAGCCCCCAAAAAGCCGACGAAACTCACCTCCAAGGCTATCACAGAAAACACGCTGCCCCGGGCACACTCGATACCCCGGCGTGCGCATAGAGCCAGGCCTCCACTTGCTGCAGCAAACGCTGAAAATGGTCACCGCGCTCCAGCTGCTCCTCAGGGTCAAGTATCAGAAGATTACGAGGAATCCTATACGCGACAAATCGAATTGCTGTTGAGGGCTCAACCGGTGGATGTGGAGCGGCTGCTGCATGTACTGACTCTGCGGGCTTCCACACCAACGCTGTACACCCCCAGCAGTTTGCAGAGCACCTTCTCACGCCTTTTCGGCATGCCATTGCAAGAAGCCATCGATCAAGCTGTACGTAATGGTCGACTGCCCGAGCATGCGCGAATTGACGTGTTGCGCCTGATGGGTTTGGTCGGCGACAGCGTCTTTGCTGACGAACAAGAACTGAAACATATCAAACTCCCGGACGAAACTGCCAAATGGAACTCCCCAGACGTAATGCTTTATGCTTACGCCGTGCATGACGCCTTCGAAAAGGGCGACATCGAGCGGGGACTAAATTTGCTGCGCGCCTTCGATCGCCGCAGTCGCAGCGTGCATCAGGTCGCGGAAGCCTGGGAAAATCTCTATGCGACCGACATGCTGCAGAGCCTGACCAGCGCATGGCCTGCTTACTCAGGGCAAATCAGCCATGCGCTAGGAGATCTTGTCTTCCGTGGCCCGGTACCCTGGGAACAGGCCAACGCGCTGTTCCAGAAATTGAATGAGACAGGCTTCCGCCACCCCCAACACGGATCGACTCGTGTAGACCCGCGGCACCCAGAAGATGGCTGCTATCTGCGAGCGCACCTGTGGGCAGACGAACTTATTCGCTCTGGAGTAATGCCTCGAAAAGTTTTCATTGCGCGAAGTGGAGACTTGGGTCCCTATTCAGTCAATGCAAGGGGAGCGGCAAACTTCGCGCCTGGCCGAGTCGTTTGGAGATACCATGTTGCACCGTGCCTGGACGTCATGCGCAACGGGAAATCCGAGACCATGGTCTTCGATCTTGCGCTAGGCTCCGGTCCGATGACCATTCCAGCATGGGTCGAGGCTTCGGGAGTAAGCGGAGATTTCCATTTCGTCGCCGGCTCTTTGCCAGAGGTTCAATTGCACCTTGGGGAGCGATGGGTTCAAGACCCGACCTCGTGGGAATTCACTACTGAATCGGAACCAAAAGAAACTACCGTCGTTCTTACTGAAGTTCACGCCTGGAGTTTTCCCTACCCAACTCTACTGGATCTCCCAAAAACTTTGGCAGAAGCCAATGAATGGGCTCGGTCCAGTCTGGACGCTGCGTATCAATACAGTGTCGAGGCCGAGAAACGGCAACTGGAGCGCAATATATGGGATCTTCTATACGCGATATCCACCCTCTCCACGTACTCGCAGGAAATTTTGCTCGGACAATTGCGCACCCTGCTACCAGTAAACCCGCCACGGGGCCTTCTGGATAATTTTCTCGCCCGCAATAAAGAACTGACAGAAAATCTGCAGAAGCTTTTGGGGCCATACTTCTACGAGTTCAGCAGTACATTCCCAACGGATTCTATCAACACCCTCGAGAGTTCAGCTCCCCAGACTTCTCTCGACTTCAGTTCCCTCCAGTTCCTCGGAAACACTGACGGTTCAGAGTCCGTGATTCCTCCCGGCTTCAGTTCCCTTGATGGGGACGTTGTCGAGAGTTCGGCGCCCGGCCTCTCCTCAGACACCGCTGAGATGGCAAACAGCGGGACTACTGCAGACTCCCCGACAAAGATCCCGCACCGGGCTCCGCGGACGTGGCAGCCACGACAACGTCCTGCAGAGCCTCCCATGGACGCCGCACAGGTCGTGCCAAGTACGCCAGCCGCTGAAGCCGTACAGACGCCAATGGGCGCCATTTCGGATAACAGTCCCCTGGCAGGCGACACCACCGAGGCGATCGAAGCGGCGAATACAGCAAAATCACAAGCATTCCTGGGCGCTCCGCGTCTACTTCGAGCAGCGGATCACGTCCAGACCCCCACCAACGATCGACCTGGTTCCAAGGGCAGTGAACCGTCAGTCGCCTGGGACAAGCAAGAAGGCCCCAGCCTCCCCACAACCCGCACCGGCGATACCACCGGACCAGCCTCGGCGCGGAGCCAGCGCCTACCGGTGCCGGGTTTCTGGGACGCACAGCGCACCCGGTTCATCCTGGACCTGGCTCTCCTCAGCCCCGACGACTCCCTGCGCGCGCAGCAGGTGACCGCAACCCGAAAATTGCTGGACACCAAATACCCGTCCGGACCGGACGGAAGGCGCGACACAGCCGCACGAATCGAGATCACAGCAGCCGACCCAGCACAGACCGGCGACTACCTGACCCACACCACAACATTCGCCCAAAGCCTTGCCACCCACCTCGGCAGCATCGAACTCACCCTCCCCAGTGGCCAAACCATCAACATCTGCACATGACACTGGCAGCCAGCAACCCAACCCACCATCCGCAACCCAGTCAGCGACTATGAGCAGGAAGCCAGGCAGGCCAACGGGGAGGCAGGGGCAGAACACCCTCACCTCCCCGCCTGCCGGGGTGCAGTCCGCTGGAGCCGCCGTCGGATCGGTTGGGGCCGATGACCACCGCCGTCCCATACAACCCGTACGTGAGCTCCGCGCCGCGCCAGGTGCTGGCGAGTGCCCACGCGGCGGCGTTGAGCTGCCGTTGCGGTCCGAGGGCACCTGCGCCGTGGACGTGGATGAGGGCGCGCCGGTGGTCGACCGTGCCGTCGACGGCCCCTTCGAGCAGACTGCGAAGCACCTAGCGTTGCCTCGTGTAGTCCTCCGGGAGTTCGATCGCCTGGACTGCTCCGGTGACTTCAAGTCGCAGGGCGGGCGACCACGACTTTCCTCCTTCGCTTCGGAGCTACGCTGATCCCCCGTCGCGGCCGGCGCCCGCTTCGCGTGTCGTGTCAGGCGTCGCCGTGCGCGGCCGCCAGGTCCCTGGATTCCTCCAGTACCGCGGCGATGGCGTGCTCGGTGCGTGCGTCCATGGAGATGTGGTAGGCGCGGGTAACCTCGGTGACCCGGGCCGCCGCCTTGCGAGCACCGGAGTGGTTTCCGGCGGCCTGCTCGATCGCGATCCAGTCGCGGTAGAGGACCTCGGCGGTCTCATCGATGTCCAGGCCCCGCAGTACCGCGGCACGGGCCGCGTCCCAGTCCGGTGTGTCGCCGGCGGTGTGCCAGGTGGCGAGGGTGTGCACGACGTCGACGATGCGGGACAGCATCTCCTGCTGCACCGACACCGCCCACGGATATTCTTGCCCGTCGAACGGCCGGCCGCGGACCAGAGAGAGCGCGGCCTCCAGATCCTTCATGCCGCCCGAAGGCCCGGCGGCCAGGCCCCGGGTCGCGAGGTCGTGGAAGGTCGCCCAGTCCGAGCGGACCGACGGGTGGAAGGCGTATCTGAACCGTTCCGGGTTTGATCGAGACTCGGGTCTGTTCCGTAGTCGGTGGTGACGGACGGTGTGGTCAGCCCAGGAGGATGCGGTGGCGGAGGAGGGGGAAGCTCGCGAGGCCGTACATCTGGCGCTTGATCAGCTTGGTTTTGTTGTTGACGCCTTCGGTGCCGCCGTTGTGGTGCGGCAGGGTGAGAGCGGCGTCGACTGCGGCGCGGTCCTTCTCGAGGCCTCGGGTGAAGGTATGCAGGTGGGGCAGGTCCTCGGCCTGGGCCGAGGTGATCCAGGTGCTCAGCAGGGGGCATTGCCGTCGGCGCGATCCAGCAGCACGGCGAAGCGGTGGATGAGGTCGGCCAGAGCGGTCATCTCGTGGCAGGCGGTGCGGGCGGCCTCGATGCGTCCTCGCTGGTGGTCCTTGAGGCGGTCGGGGCGGGTGAGCAGGTAGCGGGCCAGGCGGCGGGGCGAGAGGGCGGGCCGGTCGGCCTCGACACGGCCCTGGTTGATGTAGCGGACCAGCAGGTTCGAGCTGCCGGTGTAGCCCAGCTCCCTGATCTCCTCGAGGAGATGGGTGACAGGGACGGCCGGGTTCTCCAGCCGGCGTCGGCGCAGGTGACCGAGGTAGGGATCCACGAGAGTGGGCCGGTACTTGGGGGCGCGGATGAGGCGCTCGGGCTCGCCAACGCGGTCGTAGCGCTTGACGGTGTTGAGAGCCAGGTTCAGGCGGCGCGCGCACTCCAGAAGCCCGACTCCGCGCTCGCGCAGGGCGTGGACCTGCTGCCAGCGCTCCCGGGTGGTGGCGGCCTGTCTCCCTTCAGCCGGGGGCGGGCCCGCTTTCGCCCAGCAGGTGCTGTGCGCGGCGATTTCTTTGCGGACGGCCTCGGCAAGGTTGTGCCACAGGTGCCAGCGGTCGCTGATCTGGACCGCGTCGGGCAGGGCTCGGCGGACCGCCTCGGTGTAGGTGGCCGATCCGCCCCGTACACCGCCTCGATGCCCGGATGCCCACGCAGCCAGGCTTCCAAAGTGGCGGCCTCGCGGCCGGGCAGTACCTCGATCCGCTCACCGGTCTCGGCGTTGATGATGACCGTGGCGTAGCTGTGCCGGCGCCGCAAGGCGAAGTCGTCGACTCCGATCACCCGCGGGCACCGCACCTCTGGCACGGGCACCCGCCGCAGCAGCCGCAGAGCGGAGGCGTACGACACAGGCACGGCCAGGGATCGGGCGAGTCGGGCGGACGCCCGGCCGCATAACTCCGTGACCAGCTCGGAGTGCTGACCGGTCAGACGTGTGGTGCGGCGCTGATGGCGCTCCAGGAGCCCCGGGACCTGCTCTCGGAAGGTCTGCCGCCTGCAGCCCAGGACCGGACAGACCAGCCGTCGTATCCTCAGCCGGACCACGACCTGTGGGCCGTCGACCGGCACATCACGCACCGTCCGGCCGTGATACCCGTGGACCCTCCCCGTCACCACCCCGCACACCGGACAGGGAACGGGAACATCCCGGGTCCGAGCCGAAACTCGGACTATCTCGCCACCGTCCGCCACATGCTCGATGACCAACGCCGACAACCCCGAAAACACCGTTCCCACAAGCGTGTTCGCATCATGCACGCTCAATGATCACAGGCGAGCACTCACCGTCACCACCGACTACGGAACAGACCCACTCGTTTGACAGTCCCCCACGACACGGGAGAGCCAGCATCGTGGCCGGTGGTCACTCAGGGTCCCTTGCGTGGTCGAGGTCTGTCCGGATTCATCCGGTGGTGCCGGGGGCGGTCAGGGGCCTTCGCCAGTCGCGGGCGGTGTGACGTAGGGCGGCGGCGATGCTGGTGTGGCCGTCCTGACGGTGGACGCCGATGGCGA
>NZ_VJZD01000273.1 GCF_009377175.1 Streptomyces adustus | reverse complement strand
GGGCGGTCCTGGTCGGGCAGGGCCTGGAGGCGGGCGGCGAACGGCTCGGCGAGCGGGTCGCCGGGCGGCAGCGTGACGAACCAGCCGCGGCGCAGGTCCGCGACCGTCCGGCGGGGGCTGCGGCCCTGGCCGTGGCCGTCGAAGCGGGCCTGCCCGGCCGGAGCGAGGCCGTGCGCCAGGGCGTACGACTCCACGAGGGGCGCCGCGTCCCGGGCCGCCCGGGGCGGCCGGGAGGCGAGGACGGCGTCGATGTCGCTGCCCACGTTGTGCGCGGCGGCCTTGTCGACCGTGGTCACATAGACCCCGCCCGGCCGCAGCACCCGGGCGCACTCGGCGACGATGGCGCGCACGTCCGCGTCGCTGTCCACGAGGTGCAGCAGCCAGACGCTGCACACGGCGTCGAACTGCTCGTCGCCGAAGGGCAGTCGGCGGCTGTCGGCGCGTATCACGGCGCCGGGAAGGCGGGCGGCGGCCCGGCGGACCATGGCGGGCGCGAGGTCGACCCCGGTGACCCGCAGTCCGTCCCGTCCGGCGGCCAGCCGCCGGGTGACGATGCCGGTGCCGCAGGCGACGTCGAGCAGCCCGCGCGTCCGCGGCGGCACCAGGCCGAGCACGGCCGCCGCGGCGGCGGCCGCCCTGGGTTCGCCGCCGCGGGAGGCGTCGTAGCGTTCGGCCTCCTCGTCGTAGTCCAGCACGCGTCCTCTCCCCTCCCGGTCCGGCCGCGCTCAGTGGGCGCCGTGCCCCGGGGCCAGATCCTCCACCCGGCGGGCGAGCGCGAAGTCGAGCTCGGTGACGGCCCCGCCCACGCTGTGGGTGTTCACGGTGAGCGAGACCGTGTGGTAGCCGAGCGTGAGGTCGGAGTGGTGGTCGAGTTCGTCCTGCACCTGGGCGATGTGCACGACCAGCGCGGCCGCCGCGAAGTGGGAGGACAGCCGGTAGGAGCGGGCGAGGCGGTCCCCGTCCTGGGACCAGCCCGGCAGCTCGGCCAGCCGGTCCTCGATCTCCTTCTGCGACAGCGCTTCCACGGCCATGGCGCTCGCTCCCTTCCTGGGTGGCGCGTACCCGTCCAGCGTGCCACATCACGGCCGCGGCGGCGCTGGTCACGGGTGTCGCCGGTCCGGCGGCCGGGCGGGCCGCCGATCGGGTGTCGGCCATCGTACGGGGGTCGGCCGCCGAGGGGTATCGGGCGCGGGGGCCGGCACTGCCGTCACCACACGCCGATGGACGCGACCGGCGCCGGACCGGTGCCCGGGCCCTTCCCGCCCGCCGATCCGGCCACCGTCAAGTTCCCTTTTTCGGGGCGTACTTGACGCGGCGGTGCGGGATGCAATTCGATCGACCTCCGGTGCTGCCGCGCGTCCCGTGGCACACTGGCCCGGTTGATCGACTCACAGGGGAGACGTGGCGTGAGTGAGCGTCGGCCCGCTCCCACCGTGGGCCAAGTGGTGCTCGGCAGACGGTTGCAGGAGCTGCGGGAGGCCGCGGGACTCAAGCGCGAGGAGGCCGCGCGCGTCCTGCGGGTGGCTCCGGCGACCGTGCGGCGCATGGAGATGGCCGAGGTCGCCCTGAAGATCCCTTACGTGCAGGTGCTGTTGGAGACGTACGGCGTGCCCGCCGAGGAGGCGACCGACTTCGTGAACCTGGCGGAGGAGGCCAACCAGCCCGGCTGGTGGCAGCGCTTCCACGACGTGCTCCCGGAGTGGTTCAGCCTGTACGTGAGCCTGGAGGGCGCGGCACGGCTGATCCGGTCCTACGAACCGCACTTCATGCCCGGACTGCTCCAGACCGAGGCGTACGCGCGTGCCGTCATGGAGGGCGGGACGATCGCGCAGGAGGGCGTCGAGGCGGTGGAACGGCATGTCTCGCTGCGGATGACCCGCCAGCGGCTGCTGGAGCGCGACGACGCGCCCCACCTGTGGGTGATCATCGACGAGACGGTGCTGCGCCGCCCGGTGAGCATCCACGGCAAGGTGATGCGCGACCAGCTCACCAAGCTGCTGGAGATCACCGAGGACAGGAAGGTCACGGTGCAGGTCGCCGAGTTCACGGCGGGCCCGCACCCGGGGACGTACGCGCCGTTCTCGCTGTTCCGCTTCGCCGAGCCCGAACTGCCCGACATGGTGTTCACCGAGTACCTGACCGGCGCGCTGTACCTCGACTCGCGCCGGGAGGTCGCGGCGCATCTGGAGGTCCTGGACCACATGACCACGCACGCCGCGTCGGCCGTGCAGACGAAGAAGATCCTCCGGCGCTACCGCCGGGAGTACTGACCTGGGGGTCCCGACCTCGCGGTCCTGACCCGGGAAGCGGCGGTCAGGCGGCGCCGCCCCGCGTGTCCCGGTCGTCGTCGACGATCTCCGCGTCGACCACTCCGTCGTCGTCCTGGGAACTCTGGGAACCGTGGGGTCCCTGCGCGTCCTGCGGGCCCGTGGCCGAGGTCGGGCCCTGCTGCTGCGCCTGGGCGTACATGGCCTGGCCCAGCCGCTGGCTGACCGTGGCCAGCTTCTCCACGCCGGCGCGCAGCTCGTCCGTGTCGGCCTGCCGCTCCAGCAGCGCCTTGAGCTCGGCGATCGCCGACTCGACCTCCGGCCGGGTGTCGGCGGGCACCCGCTCCTCGTTGTCGCGGATGAACTTCTCGGTCTGGTACACGAGTTGCTCGGCCTGGTTGCGGGTCTCGGCCGCCTCGCGGCGGGCCCGGTCCTCCTCGGCGTACTGCTCGGCCTCGCGCATCATGCGGTCGATGTCGTTCTTGGGCAGGGCGGAGCCGCCGGTGACGGTCATTTTCTGTTCGCGGCCGGTGGCCAGGTCCTTGGCGGAGACGTGCATGATCCCGTTGGCGTCGATGTCGAAGGCGACCTCGATCTGCGGGATGCCGCGCGGGGCGGGCGGCAGGCCGGTGAGGTCGAAGACCCCGAGCTTCTTGTTGTACGCGGCGATCTCCCGTTCGCCCTGGTAGACCTGGATGCCGACCGAGGGCTGGTTGTCGGCGGCCGTGGTGAAGATCTCCGAACGGCGGGTGGGGATCGTGGTGTTGCGCTCGATGAGCTTGGTCATGATGCCGCCCTTGGTCTCGATGCCCAGGGACAGCGGGGTGACGTCGAGGAGCAGGACGTCCTTGACGTCGCCGCGGATGACGCCCGCTTGAAGGGCGGCGCCGACGGCGACGACCTCGTCCGGGTTGACGCCCTTGTGCGGGTCCTTGCCGGTCAGCTCCCGGACCAGCTCGGTGACCGCGGGCATCCGGGTCGAGCCGCCGACCAGGATCACATGGTCGATCGCGGAGAGTTTCACGCCGGCGTCCCTGACCGCCTGGTGGAAGGGGGTCTTGCAGCGGTCCAGCAGATCGGCGGTGAGCTCCTGGAACTGGGCGCGGGTCAGCTTCTCGTCGAGGTGGAGGGGGCCCTCGGCGGAGGCGGTGATGTACGGCAGATTGATCGAGGTCTCCGAGGACGAGGACAGTTCGATCTTGGCTTTCTCGGCGGCCTCGCGCAGCCGTTGCAGCGCCATCCGGTCGTTGCCGAGGTCGATGCCGGACCCGGCCTTGAAGCGGGCGGCGAGGTGCTCGACGATCCGCTGGTCCCAGTCGTCGCCGCCGAGCAGGGTGTCGCCGTTGGTGGCCTTGACCTCGATGACCCCGTCGCCGATCTCCAGCAGGGACACGTCGAAGGTGCCGCCGCCGAGGTCGAAGACGAGGACGGTCTGCTCCTCGCCGCGGTCGAGACCGTAGGCGAGGGCGGCCGCGGTCGGCTCGTTGATGATCCGCAGCACCTTCAGGCCGGCGATCTCACCGGCCTCCTTGGTGGCCTGCCGCTGGACGTCGTCGAAATAGGCGGGCACGGTGATCACGGCGTCCGTGACGTCCTCGCCGAGGTAGGCCTCCGCGTCCCGCTTCAGCTTCTGGAGGACCCGCGCGGACAGCTCCTGGGCGCGGTAGCGGGTGCCGTCCACGGAACCGTGCTCGGGGAACCGCCAGTCCGGGGCGCCCATGTGTCGCTTGACGGAGCGGGCGGTGCGGTCGACGTTGGTGACGGTCTGCCGCTTGGCGACCTCGCCGACGAGGACCTCGCCGTTCTTGGCGAAGGCCACGACCGAGGGTGTGGTCCTGGTGCCCTCCGCGTTGACGATGACCGTGGGTTCGCCGCCCTCCAGCACTGCCACCACCGAGTTCGTGGTTCCCAGATCGATCCCGACCGGACGTCCCATCGCTGTCCCCTTCCACCAGGGTCACCAGGGTCACCAGGGTCACCAGGGTCACCAGGAGGTCGTGTCGCAGGGCCTCCCGCACTCCAGCACAGAACGCGCACACGCCGTTGTCAATGGCACGGCCGGCCCGCCTGCGCGGACCACCCCGGCCGGGCGGTCCGCGCAGGCGGGCGTACGTTCCGTCGGATCGGGCGGAACGTGCGGATCAGATGGATCAGGTGGATCAGGTGGATCAGGTGGATCAGGCGAGCTTCGCCGACAGGGTGATGGTCGTTCCCGTCAGGGCCTGGCTGACGGGGCAGTTCTTCTTGGCCTCCTCGGCGGCGGCGACGAACGCGTCGTTGTCGATGCCGGGGACCGAGCCCTCGACGGTGAGGTGGATGCCGGTGATGCCCTCACCCGGCTGGAAGGTCACGTCGGCCGAGGTGACGAGCTTGGTGGGCGGGGTGCCGGCACCGGCCAGGCCGTGCGAGAGGGCCATGGAGAAGCAGCTGGAGTGGGCGGCGGCGATCAGCTCCTCCGGGCTGGTCTTGCCGTTGGCCTTCTCGGCGCGCGACGGCCACGACACCGGCTGCTGGCCGATGCCGGAGGAGTCGAAGGTGACGACTCCGTTGCCCTCGAGCAGGTTGCCTTCCCAGACGGTGTGTGCGGAGCGCGTGGTTGCCACGGTTCTTCCTTTCGCGTGGGTTCCCGGTTCCGGGATTCCTGCGCACCATCCGATCACATTCCGGCTCAGCGCACCCGGAACACCGGCCCGCGCGCGGTGAACGGCAGTCGTGCGTTCTCCGGGATCAGATAGGCGTGTTCGCGCCGCACCCGCAGCACGTCGCACCAGCCGTCGGTGATGACGAGGACGGGCGCGCCGGGCGGGAAGTCCTCGGCCCGCTGCAACAGGTCGATCCCGGGCTGGAGCACCGTACCGCCGCGCCCGTGCACCCGTACCCGCCCGGCGATCTCGGTGACCTGGAGGTAGCCGGCGTCGTGCGGGGCGGTGTCGCAGAAGACGACCCGCGCGGCCGGGACGTCCCGGGCCTCGGCGTAGGAGGCGATGGCGCCGAGGGCCTTGCCGAGCAGGGTCCGGTCCATGGAACCGGAGGTGTCGAGGACGACGCCGAAGGTGCAGCGGGCGATCTCCTCGGGCGGGAAGTGGCGTCCGGCGCGCGGGATGTCGGGGGTGGCGGACTGGCGGCGGGACGGACGGGCGTAGGAGCGGACGGGTTCGGGACGGGGTACGAACTCGTCGAACCAGCGGGCCAGTCGGGCGTCCCAGGGCAGCGGCGGGTGGGAGAGGGCGCGGATCTCCTCGACGAGACCGCCGGGCAGGAAGCCGCGCTCCTGTCGTTCGTGCAGGTCGAGGCCCTGGGCGAGGCCCCGGCGGTAGAAGCCGTCGAGGTCGACGTGGTCGCGCGGCGGGCCGAGCGGGGCGCCGAGGACGTCGCCCACGCCCTTGCCGCGCAGGGTGGCCAGCCGGCGCATCCGGCGCAGGTCGACGGCGATACGGTCGTAGCCCTCCTCGGCGGACAGTCCGGCGAGGGAGGGATCGTGCAGCAGTCCGTCGGGCATGGTGCCGACCTGCATCTCGCACAGCCAGCCGTTGACGACGTAGTCGCAGGCGACGTTGAACAGGTAGGGGTCGCGGCCGCCGCAGCGGTCGCCGTGCCGCAGGGCAGCGTGCAGCATCTCGTGGGCCAGGACGAAGCGCCATTCCTCGTCGTCGAACCGCCGGACGGGGTTGATGTAGATCTCGCCCGCCTCCGCGTCGACGGCGGCGACCGCGATGCCGTGGGCGCGGGCGAGTTCGGCGTCGGCGACCAGCCGGATGCCCGCCGCGATGCCGCCGAGCAGCGGGAACGAGGAGACGAACCAGCCGAGCGCCCGCTCCCAGGGCTGCCGTCCGGTCGCCTCGCCGTCGAGGGTGTCGCGCCGGCCGCCCGCCACGTCCATCGCGGCGGACACGGTCCGGGTCAGCGCGCCCGCGAACGCCAGCTGCCAGTCGGGGAGGTGACCGCCGAACCAGCCCACCGCCGGCACGAGCAGCTGGTCCGGTTCGGTGCCCGCGGTGCCGCAGTGCTCGTACACGGCGGGCAGTCCGGTGCGCCGCCAGCGGGCGGCGAGCCGTTCCTCGTCGCCGTCGGGGTAGCTCAGCGGCAGCTCGTCCGGGACGGTGCCGACGGGGAAGGTCAGCAGGAAGCGGTTGACGACCGTGCAGCGGGCGGCGAGCTCGTGGCGGTCGGGCTGGACCCGCTCGCCCCGGGCCGCGGGGAGATGCCCGAAGCCCAGATGGAGACCGGCGTGGGCGAGCGCCCAGGCCCAGTGCGCCGGGTCGGCGATCCGGGCCGGATGGACGTGCAGGAGGCCTGCGGAGTCGGCGCGCACGAGTCCGTCCCCGGGGGTCAGCGGACAGTCCTCCGTACGGCAGACGCTGAGGTCGAGGGCGGCCAGCGCCGGGTTGGCGCGGAACAGCCGCATCCCCTCGGCGAACGCCTCCGCGGCGACGTCCCGCTTCTTGCGGCCGCGCTCCCGGCTCACCGGCGCGCCTCCACCAGCCGGGGCATGTCGCGGGCCGCCTCGACCAGGAACCAGGCGGGCAGCACCGGGTTGCCCTCGGCGTCGGCGGCGATGACGGTCTGGGCGACCTCGACGGATATCTCGGCGAGCTGCACGAGCAGCGACTTCGCCCGGTACGCCAGCTGCCGGCCGCTCGCCGGCATGTGCTCCTTGTCGGCCGGCAGCTCCTTGAGGAGCCGGCCGCGGAACGAGTCGGCGAGGTAGTAGAGCAGGTCGCGGTCCTCGACGCGGTGCGGCCAGGGGGCGTCGCCCCGAAGGACGGCCTCGATGCCGTACCGGCTGCGGACGATCTTCACGTAGCCGCAGAAGGCGACGGCGTGCGCGGGGGTGAGCGTGCCGTGCGCGAGGACCTTCAGGGTGTCCTCGTCGAGGTCGCGGCCGAAGGAGTGCAGGGCGTCGGAGAGCATGTGCCAGGAGCGAGGCGTGGAGAACGGCTCCTCGGTCTTCGGCGGCCGGGACCACAGGTGGTCGGGCCGGTCGGTGAGGTGGTCGAGGATCCAGGGGTGGACGGCGTGGGCGGCGGCCCAGCCGAGCCAGTCCTTGGCGGAGGCCTCCAGGTGCACATGGGTGAGACGGTTGACGAGCGCGGAGGCGATCGGGCGGGCGAGGGCGTTGTCGGTGGCGCGGTTGCCGGCGCCGATGACGATCGAGCCCGCGGGCAGCTCGTAGGAGCCGATGCGGCGGTCCAGGATGAGCGAGTAGAACGCCTTCTGCACATCCGGCGAGGCCGCGTTCAGCTCGTCCAGGAACAGGCAGTACGGCTGGTCGCGGGCGATCGCCTCCGGCGGGCAGAACACCGAGCGTCCGTCCCGGATCTGTGGCACGCCCATCAGGTCCTCGGGTGCCAGCTGGGTGCCGAGCAGGCTCACGCACTCCAGGCCGAGCGACTCGGCGAACTCCCTGACCAGGGAGGACTTTCCGATGCCGGGGGCGCCCCAGACGAAGACGGGCCGCACGGTGGCGAGACCGAGCAGCAGCTCCGGGAGGCGGGCGGGCGTGACGGTGACGGCAGCCTGCAAAGCAGGGACTCCTTGCGAGGGGGGTGGGGACGGGCGCGCCGTGGTGCGCGCCGCCGGACGCGAACAGTGTGTGCGTACGCGTCCGCCCACGCAGCCGATTTATCACGCGATGCGCTGCCGCCGTCCGGCCGCGCGGGCTGCTCGCCGTCAGGCCGTCCGGCCGTGCGGGCCGCTCGCCGTCAGGCCGTCCGACGGTCCGGGCCGCTCGCCGTCAGGCCGTCCGACGGTCCGGGCCGCTCGCCGTCAGGCCGCGCACTCCTCCTGGCCCTCCCGGCCGTCCCGCTCCGTGCGCCCCTCCTGTCCGTTCGGCTGCCGCGCGCTCCGCGGGCCCGCCGCCAGTGGCACCTGGGGGCCGTCCGGCTCGCGCAGCCAGCGGCGCAGCACCCGGTGGACGTGTTCGGCGCCGACGAGTTCGGCGCCGTCCTCGACCGGTGCCGAGACGGCGAGCGGTGACATCAGGAAGGGGCGGCTCTGGGCGCCGCCGAGGCCGCCGTGCGAGCCGATCTGCTCCTCGAAGGCGAGGACTTCGCCGGCGGCGGGGTCGTGCCAGGAGTTGATCATGATGTCGGCGGTGTGCGGGAAGGAGTGGGTGCGGCGCACGGCGTCGGCGGCGCCCGGCCCGAACACCGCGAGCGGCCCGGGGTCCTCGTCGAGCCGGTCCAGCGGGATCTCCGCGCCGCCGGGACCGAGCACCACACCGCCGTGCTCCTCGCTGCGTACGAGGAGGAAGCCGATGCCGGGATGGCCGGCCAGGGCGGGCAGCAGCGCGGGATGGCGGGCGTCGATCTCCTCCCTGGTCATCCGGTGCGGCACGTCGGGGAAGGACACCAGGCCGAGGTTGCCGGAGGCCAGCACGATCGGGTCCGAGCGGCGGCCCGCCGGGCGGTGCCGGTCGTGGCTCTCCTCGACCGGGCGGTGCAGCGCGGCGCGGACCGCGGCACGGGCCTCGGTGCCGGTCGGGGGCTCGCCCGCGCGGGCGGCGCCGACGGCGTGGGCCAGGGTCCGGTCGGCCCGGCGCGGGACGGGCAGACCGCAGCCGGCCCGCACCAGGTCGCCGAGGGTGAGGCCGTAGCGGGAGCGGAAGGTCTCGCCGGGGCTCTGCCCGTGGTCGGACAGGACGACGATCCGGTACGACCGCGGGGCGTGCTCGGCGACCTTCCCGATCAGCGCGAGGCAGCGGTCCATGCGCCGCAGGACCTGCTCGGCGTCGCGGCTGTGCGGTCCGGAGTGGTGGGCCACCTCGTCGTAGGCGACCAGGTCGGCGTAGACGGCCGTGCGGCCGACGAGCATGTCGCCGATCACCGCGGCGACCACGACGTCCCGTTCGACGACGGTCGCGAAGGCGCGGACGAGGGGGTAGAGACCGCCGCGTCTGACCCGCGGGAGCTGCCCCCGCAGCCGGGCGCGGGTCGACTGGTGGATCTCGCGGCCCACCTCGGCGACGAAGGACAGCACGGTGCGCACGGCGTTGGCGGGGTCGCAGAAATAGGCGAAGTAGCCCGAGCGGGACCGGGTGCGGCGGCCGCGGCGGCCGATGGCGATGGACAGCACGAGCGCCTGTTCGTCGGCGCCGCCGCCGAAGAGGTTGCCGCGGCTGGCGCCGTCCAGGGTGAGCAGTCCGCCGTCGCCGGTGCGCTCGACCGCGCGGCGCTGGAGTTCGGCGGCGCTGGTCGGGCGGTTGCAGACCATCACCTCCCGGCTGTCCTTCTCGTACCAGCGGAAGGCGGGGATGTCGAAGTTGCTGGCGTGCAGGATGCCGAGCTGGCTGGCGCCGGTCTGGCTGGACCAGTCGGTGCGCCAGGAATTCAGCCGGTGCGTGGTCGGGGCGGGGGCCCGGTCGGGGCCGGTGCCCAGCCAGCCGGCGACCGTCGGCATCAGTCCCTTGCGGACGGCGTCCACGAGCACGTCGTGGCCGACGCCGTCGAACTGGAGGAAGACGGTGCCGGGGGTCCTCGGGCAGGGCGGGCCGCCCCGGCGGCGGCGGACGGCGAGCCGGGAGAGGCGGCGGCGGTAGGCCTCGTCGTCGCGCACGGCCAGGGCGGCGCCGGTGGCGGAGGCGACGGCGGACATCACGGCGGCGACGATGACCGCGGTCTCGGGGGCGGCCGCGCTGCTGCCGGACGGGGTCAGCCGCAGCGCCAGCAGCAGCAGCGAGCCGTTGAGGAAGAAGACCAGCAGGCCCAGCACGAAGGCGGGGACCAGCAGCAGGAGCCGTACGAGCAGGGGCCACACGAGGGCCGACAGCAGACCGAAGAAGCCCGCGCCGAACGCGGCCGTGACGGCGATGCTGGTGGCGCTGTCACCGTCGGCGGACTGGAGCTGGAAGTCCGGCAGGATGCCCGCGAGGACCAGCATGGTGACCGTGGAGACGGCCCACACCACGATGCTCCGCCCGATCTGACTGACGATCCGCCGCCAACGCACGTCCCGCACGGCCCGTACACCTCGCGTCCCGGCCCCACGCCGGCCGCGGGCCCTCATCCTCCAACCCTGCCACAGGCCGGATGACAAGCCCTGTGCGGACGTCCGCCGGGGTCCGGGTCAGCGGCCGTCGTAGCCGGCCGTCGGCATGGACAGCCGGCGGTGCACCTGCGCCTTCATCTGCGCGTCGTACAGCGGTTCGGCCCGCCCCACCGTCTCGACCCGCACCCCGCGCCGCAGCGCCTCCGCGGTGAACTCCTCGACGGACGACAGCGCGCTCTCCAGCACCCGCCGGCTGGGCGCCACGAACAGGTCCACGCCGGGCCGCACACCGTCCCAGAGCACCACGTGGTCGGGGCGCAGCCCGCACACCATCAGCTCCCGGGCGACCACGTACCCCCGCTCGGCGGCCCAGCGCGCGCACATCGCGTGCTGGCTGCGCGAGTCCACCAGGAAAGGGTCGTCGTCCAGTTCCTCCAAGGGTGTCAGGCTCGCGATCGCCGTCACCCGCACCGCGTCCGACCCGCCGGAGGCACCCCGCACCTCTCCCATGGCGTCCCCTCACCTCCGGGTTTCGCCGCCGACCCTACTCCTGCCCGTAGGCTTCGGGGAGTCGCGCGAAGGAGGCAAAGAGGTGCCGGTGGAGATCACCTGGTGGGGCCACGCGACCTGCGCGGTCGAGGATTCGAACGTACGCGTGCTCACGGATCCCCTGTTCACCGGCCGGCTCGCGCATCTGCGCCGGCGCCGGGGCGCGCTGCCCCCGGCGGACGCCCGGCGCGCGGACGTCGTCCTCGTCTCCCATCTGCACGCCGACCATCTGCACCTGCCGTCGCTGGAGCGGCTCGCGCCGGGCACGCGCCTGCTGGTGCCCCGGGGCGCCCCGCGCGCCGTCCCCGGACTCCGCCGGCTCACCCATCTGGACGTGCAGGAGGTGGTCCCCGGGGACGAGACGGTGGTCGGCGCCCTGGTGGTGCGGGCCGTGCGCGCCCGGCACGACGGGCGGCGACTGCCCGTGGGGCCGCGCCGCTGCCCCGCGCTCGGCTACGTCGTGACGGGCGAGGCCCGCACCTATTTCGCCGGGGACACGGGGCTGTTCGACTCGATGGCCGAGGAGGTCGGGCCGGTCGACACGGCACTGCTGCCGGTCGGCGGCTGGGGCCCGTACCTCGGTGAGGGGCATCTGGACGCCGGGCGGGCGGCCGAGGCACTCGCCCGGCTCGCGCCGCGCAGCGCCGTGCCGGTGCACTACGGCACGTACTGGCCGATCGGGCTGGACGCCGTGCGCCCCCATGAGTTCCACGCGCCCGGCGAGGAGTTCGTGCGCCTCGCGGCCGAACGGGCGCCGGAGGTCGTGGTGCACCGGCTCGCACACGGGGAGAGCGTGCGCCTGGAGGTCACCTCGTGATACCCCCGGCCCTCGCGTCGCTGTCGGCCGTTCCGGTGCTGTCCGCCGCCGCGCGGACCGTACCGCCGGAGTCCACGCAGCAGGCGCTGGGCTATCCGTCGCTGTTCCTGCTGGTGCTGATCGGGGCGCTGGTGCCGGTGGTGCCGACAGGGGCGCTGGTCAGTTCGGCGGCCGTGGTCGCCTTCCATCAGACGGCGCCGTTCGCCCTGGCGGCGGTCTTCGTGACGGCGTCGCTGGCCGCGTTCCTCGGTGACGCGGCGCTGTACTGGCTGGGCCGGCGCGGGATGCGCTCGAAGAACGGTTCGCGCTGGCTGGAGGCGATCCGGGCGCGGGCGCCGGAGGACCGGCTGGCGGGGGCGCAGCACAGGCTCGCCGAGCACGGGGTGGCGGTCCTGGTGCTGTCCCGGCTGGTGCCCGCGGGGCGGATCCCGGTGATGCTGGCCTGTCTGATGGCCGACTGGCCGCTGCGGCTGTTCGCCCGGGGCAATCTGCCGGCCTGCCTCGCCTGGGCGGTGACGTACCAGCTGATCGGGATCCTCGGCGGCTCGCTGTTCAGCGAGCCGTGGGAGGGCGTGGTCGCGGCGGTGGCACTGACCGTGCTGATCGGCGCGGCGCCGACGGTGTGGCGCCGGGTCCGCCGCACGGCCGGCGCCTGAGCGCTGCGCCGCGTCCGCGGCCGCGGTGGGGGTTCG
>NZ_VJZD01000272.1 GCF_009377175.1 Streptomyces adustus | reverse complement strand
GGGCGGGACGGGGCGGACGCTCCAGCATAGCGGGAGGACGACCCCCGCCTTGTCACACCCGAAGTCCGGGTACGCCCCCTACAGAAGCCGGACAGCGGGCTCCGCGACGCCGACAACCGCACCGGGCCCCGGAACTCCGACGGCCCCGACGATGCCGACAGGGCCCTACGGTTCCAGCAGCCGTGGCGACAGGGCGCCGCAGGGCACCAGGTCCAGTTCGGCCCCGGCGTCGCGCAGATCGGTCAGCACGAGCTCGTCGTACATCAGCAGCCCTGACTGCTCCGGCCACACCACCGCCCAGAGCCACAGTCCGAGCGCCTCGCCCGCGAACACGGCACGGTCGACGGGAGCGCCGGTGACATGCCAGAGCGGGGTCGGGCGGCCGGCGGCCAGCACCTTGGCCTGGGGCGGCTTCTCGACGTTCATGTACGGCCCCGGGTCCGGCGCGTCGATTCCCGCGTAGCGGGCGCCGAGGCCGACCCCGAGCTCCTCCGCGACCAGGATCAGTTCCCCCATGCCGCCGAGCGGGCCGGGTCCGGAGCAGGCGACGGCGGTGGCGCGGCCGCCGCTGCGGTCGTCACCGGCGTAGGCCACCCCCGTGAAGAGCCAGCCGACCGGCAGCGGCCACGGCATCCACACCGGCACCTGGGTGCGGTGCACCACGACACTGAGGGCCTCGACGCTGGGCGGGATCACGGGCTGCAACGGATGCACCGCGCCATGGACATCGCACTGCCAGGAATCGGCGAAGAGTCCGGGAGCCCTGACCCGGCCACCACACTTCGGGCAACTGGGTTCGCCCCTCATAGGGCCCCACGGTCCTACCCGCGCAGGCCCACGTCAAGGACGATCACCCGTCCGGACGGAACCCGCGGCGGTCCGTCACCGGCCGACCCCCGCCAAAAACTACGTGCATCTTGCATTAGTTAGCCACGCTAATCTAATATGTGTAAACGCCAACCATCTTCTTCCCCCGATCGGAGAACCCAATGGACCCCTTCGACGCCGGAGCCGGCGGCCTCCTGCGACAGCCCAAGGCGGTCTGGGCGACGGCCGGCGCCTCGGTCGTCGCGTTCATGGGCATCGGTCTCGTCGACCCGATCCTGCCGTCCATCGCCCAGGGCCTGAACGCCACGGCCAGCCAGGTCTCCCTGCTCTTCACCTCGTACTTCCTGATCACCGCCTTCGCGATGCTGGTGACCGGCTTCGTCTCCAGCCGCATCGGCGGCCGCAGGACCCTGCTGCTCGGCCTGGCCTTCGTCGTGGTCTTCGCGGGCCTCGCGGGCACCTCGGGCTCGGTCGCCGAACTCGTCGGCTTCCGGGCCGGCTGGGGCCTGGGCAACGCGCTCTTCGTCTCCACGGCCCTCGCCGTGATCGTCGGCGCGGCGGCCGGCGGCAGCGCCGCCGCGATCCTGCTGTACGAGTCCGCCCTGGGCCTCGGCATGGCGTGCGGCCCGCTGCTCGGCGCCGTGCTCGGCAACGCCAGCTGGCGCTACCCGTTCTTCGGCACCGCGTTCCTGATGGCGGTCGGCTTCCTGTGCATCACCGCGTTCCTCAAGGAGCAGCCGAAGCCCGCCCGCAGGACCTCGCTGCTCGACCCGATCAAGGCGCTCGGGCACGGCGGTCTCGCCTCGGCCGCGGTCTCGGCGTTCTTCTACAACTACACGTTCTTCACCGTGCTGGCCTTCACCCCGTTCGTGCTGAACATGACCCCCTACAGGTCGGGGGCCGTGTTCTTCGCCTGGGGTGTGCTGCTGGCCGTCTTCTCGGTGCTGGTGGCCCCGCGGATGCAGGCGCGGTTCGGCTCGCTGAAGGTGCTCGGCGGCTCGCTCGTGCTGCTCGGCGCCGACGTGCTCGTCCTCGGCTACGGCGACCACACCACGGCCGTCGTCTGCACCGTCCTGTCCGGTGCCTTCATCGGGGTGAACAACACCGTCTACACCGAGCTGGCGCTCGGCGTCTCGGACGCGCCGCGTCCCGTGGCGAGCGCGGGCTACAACTTCGTGCGCTGGTTCGCGGCCGCCGCGGCACCCTTCTTCGCGCCGAAGATCGAGGAGTGGAGCAACGTCCACATCCCGTTCGTGATCGCGGCGGTCACGGCCGTCGTCGGCGCGGTGGTGGTCTTCGTACGACGCGACGCGCTCAATCACAAGGCGGAGGAACTGGAGACCCGGCACGCGGCCGAGGACGGCGTCACCGTCCTCGCGGGCTGAGCGCACCGGCCGCGCCGCGCGCCTCGCGTCAACCGGCGCTTTCCGGGCGGATGTTGGTGAGCTTGCTCACTCCAGCGGGACGGACCTGCGGGAAGGATCCCGCAGGTCCGTCCCGTTCGTCAGCCAGCGCTCCTGGAGCGCCTGGGCGCCGTGCACCCGCTTCCAGGCGGCCTCGTTCGGGGTCATGGGGAGCAGCGGCAGGAACCGTACGGGGTCGAGCGGCTCGTCCAGTTCCAGATCCTCGACCAGCCCGCCCGGCTCGGCGACCAGGACCGAGGTGAACGGGGCGCCCGGCCACAGCGGCTCCCCCACGTCGAGCGAGGCGCCCGGGGTCACGATCAGCCCCTCGACCTGCGGGGAAGCGGCGAGCACGGCGAGGGAGCGCAGCACCTTGTCGGTGTCGGCGACCCCGGCGCGGACGGACAGGACCAGCTCGGCGCGGGGGCCCTTGACCGGATCGGCGACCATCGCGGTGGGGTCCGCCATGGGCTGCGCGGACATGCCCAGCGTGGCGTACCGGACGACGGCACCCTCCCGGGAATCGTCCCGGAACCGCAGCACCTCGATGCGGTCCGTACCGAGGAAGGTGACCGCGGCGCGCGCGTCCGGCTCGCCCAGCGCGGTACACAACCGGGCCTCCACCAGTGGAAGAACATCAGCCATGCGGTGAGCATAGAACTCGTCAGCACAGGGCAAAGCAGCGACTTGACACTTCAGTCGGCTGATACTCTTGCCCGGTGGTTCGGGGCAGCGCGCTGAAGCGTCGCGATCAGGCCCCGACGCCGAATGGGACTCCCTTACGAGGGACCGGCCGGAGGAGGTGGGGCTGCAATGGACCGAAGTCGACCTGGCAGTACCACCCGCTCTTCCGGCCGCTGATGTAGCTGCTCTGGCTCTGGTCTGGCTGCCACCTCTCGCATCCGTATCGCTACGGAAGAGCACTTCGTTTCGTGTTGCCTGATCTGTCTGATCTGAATCAGCAGCGAAGCTCGCCACCGCAACGGTGCGGTGCTCCCCGCTTTGTGGACGTACCAAACATCCTTCCCCTGCCCCAGGGCAGGGAGACGCCTTCAGGACGTCCCCATTCCGGGCAGTTCCACCCGTGCCCCGGCGGCCTTTCGTTGCTCGTTGCGAAGGAGCCTGCCCATGTCGATGATCCGCGACCTGCGCGCCGCGGTCCGCCCTTCCCGCGTGTCGCCGCGCAAGGACGGACTGCACCAGGACGGTGCGCGACTGGACGGCGGTGCCTACGACACCACCCGTGACCCCTCGACGCCGTCCGCCGTGGTCGACTGCGCCGTCTACCGCGACGGGGCCCGCGTCGCCACCGCGAAGCCGCTGACCCCGCACGAGGCGATGCGTCTGGTGCGGCGCGACGGCGGCTTCGTGTGGATCGGGCTGCACGAGCCGACCGAATCCGAATTCGCCGGTATCGCCAGTGAGTTCGGACTGCACCCGCTGGCCGTGGAGGACGCCGTGCAGGCGCACCAGCGGCCGAAGCTGGAGCGCTACGACGACTCGCTGTTCACCGTGTTCAAGACCATCCACTACGTCGAGCACGACCGGCTCACCGCCAACAGCGAGGTCGTCCAGACCGGCGAGGTCATGTGCTTCACCGGCCGGGAATTCTTCATCACCGTCCGGCACGGCGGTCAGGGCTCGCTGCGCGCGCTGCGCCACCGCCTCCAGGACGACCCGGAGTTGCTCGCGAAGGGTCCGTCGGCCGTGCTGCACGCCATCGCCGACCACGTCGTCGACGGCTACATCGCGGTCGCCGACGCCGTGCAGGACGACATCGACGAGGTGGAGACCGAGGTGTTCTCGCCGGGCCGCAAGGGCAGCCCGCGCGGCACGGACGCCGGCCGGATCTACCAACTCAAGCGCGAGGTGCTGGAGTTCAAGCGCGCGGTGTCGCCGCTGCTGCGGCCCATGCTGCTGCTGAGCGAGCGGCCGATGCGGCTGGTCGACCCGGACATCCAGAAGTACTTCCGGGACGTCGCCGACCACCTCGCCCGGGTCCAGGAGCAGGTCGTCGGCTTCGACGAACTGCTCAACTCGATCCTCCAGGCCAACCTGGCGCAGGCCTCGGTCGCGCAGAACGAGGACATGCGGAAGATCACCTCCTGGGCCGCGATCATCGCCGTACCGACGATGGTGTGCGGGGTGTACGGGATGAACTTCGACTACATGCCGGAGCTGCACACGAAGTACGGCTACCCCGTGGTCATGTCGGCGATGGTCGCCCTCTGCGTGGGCATCCACCGCACGCTGAAGCGCAACGGCTGGCTGTGACGGGCCCTGGATAGGCTGAGCCCATGACAAGCGAGTCGCTCGACCAGGCCCTCCTCGACCTGGCCCTCGTCGAGGAGGCCACCAAGAAGTCCGGCCTCATCTGGGTCAGGGGCGCCGGCGCTCCGGCGGCACGGGCGCTGTGGCACGCGTGGCACGAGGGCGCGGCACACCTCGTCGGTGACGGACCCGGGGAACAACCGCTGCCGGGGCTGACCGACGGGTCCGAGGCCGAGGTCACCGTCCGCAGCAAGGACAAGGGCGGCCGGCTGGTCTCCTGGACCGCCAAGGTCGTCCAGCTCGCGCCGGATTCCGAGGACTGGGCGGCGGCGGTCGCCGAGCTCAAGGGCAAGCGGTTGAACGCGCCCGACGGCGAGGCCATGCCGGAGCGCTGGTCCCGCGAGTGCCGGGTGCTGCGGCTGGAGCCGACGGGGGCGACGGCGCCGCTTCCCGAGGGTTCGCTGGCCCAAGCGCCGGCGCCGTCCCCGGCGACCACCCGGCAGCCCGTTCCGGCGGGGCTGCCCCGGCTGCTGCTGAAGAAGCGTGGACGCCGCTAGCGGCTGCGCCGGGCCCCCGCCCGGGGTCGACCGGCGGCAGCCGTCACGACGCGGGCGGTCGCCACGACGCGGGCGACCGCTACGACGTGGGCAATTGCCGCCCGTAGTCCACCGTGTCG
Organism: Streptomyces adustus; assembly: GCF_009377175.1. GTDB lineage: Bacteria > Actinomycetota > Actinomycetes > Streptomycetales > Streptomycetaceae > Streptomyces > Streptomyces adustus. Next base: position 7,275 of record NZ_VJZD01000272.1, on the reverse strand, counting down.
TCCTTCGCGGGTGCCTTCACCGCGAAGTCCTTGCCCCAGTCGGAGAAGGCGATCGTTCCCGCGCCGCCCGCGCGTTCCAGGCGCAGCGGGTACGGCTTGCCCTCCAGGGAGACGTCCAGCGTGCCGCCGGACCCCTGGTCGCCGGTGATGCGGATCGTGCGTACGCCCGATTGCTCGTGGTGGCCGTCCGTGCCGAGCGTGCCGTGCAGGGTCAGCAGGCCGTCGAGGAGGACGTCCTTGTCGGTGAAGCCGCTGAACCGCTGGTAGGCGGGGTCGTCCTTGGGCACCTTCACGTACTTGCCGTCGAGCTTGTCGGCGGCCGCCGTGTCCGTGCCGCCGCCGGCCTTGCCGTCCTCGTGGCTCCAGAACTCCGCGTTCGCCTTGAGGTACAGCTGCTCGTCGATCCGCAGCAGATGGAAGGTCGCCCCCTTCGAGGTGACCGAACCGGTCCCGCCGTCGGGCTTCAGGCGCATGTCGAGCGTGTAGGTGCTCCCGCCGGCGACCACGGTCCCCGACAGCCGCACCGCGTCCACGGACTCGGCCGCCTTCCTGGTCCTGCTCTCGATCTGCCCCGCGGACAGCTTGCCCACCCCGTTCGTGCCCGCGTCCGGGTCCGAACTGCACCCGGTCAGTCCCGTGCCGCTCACGACCAGGGCACACAGCGCGCTCACCAGCGCGGCCCGACGGCCGCGGCCCTGGGCAATCGCAGTCACAGACGGGGCTGCCTCTCTCTCACGGGTCCTCGACGCAGTACGGCAGCGTACCGGGGCCGTCCGGGGCCGGTGGAGCCAGTCCGTCCGGACCGCTCACCAGGGCGTGGCCGATCAGTACGGGCTAGCCTGAACCCCACCCGAGCGGGCAATTCAGGACAGACTGAAACAGACGGAAGGAGCGGTGAGTGATGGCAGCCGGCTCCTCCCGGATCTTCGTCTCGCACCTCGCCGGCGTTCCCGTCTTCGACCCGAACGGCGACCAGGTGGGGCGGGTGCGCGATCTGGTCGTCATACTGCGCGTCGCACGGCGGCCCCCGCGCCTGCTCGGACTGGTCGTGGAACTGTCGACCCGCCGCCGTATCTTCCTGCCCATGACCCGGGTGACCGGCATCGAGTCCGGCCAGGTCATCACCACCGGCGTGCTCAACGTCCGCCGCTTCGAACAGCGCCCCACCGAACGGCTCGTCTTCGGCGAGCTCCTCGACCGCCGCGTCACGCTGACCGAGACCGACGAACAGGTCACCGTGCTCGACCTGTCGGTACGCCAGCTGCCCGCCCGCCGCGACTGGGAGGTCGACCGGATCTTCGTGCGCAAGGGGCGCAAGAGCAGCGCCTTCCGGCGCGACAAGGGCGAGACGCTGACCGTCGAGTGGTCCGCCGTGACCGGGTTCTCCCTGGAGGAGCACGGACAGGGCGCGGAGAGCCTGCTCGCCACCTTCGAGCAGCTGCGCCCCGCCGACCTCGCCAACGTCCTGCACCACCTCTCCGCGAAGCGGCGCGCCGAGGTCGCCGCCGCCCTCGACGACGACCGGCTCGCCGACGTCCTGGAGGAGCTCCCGGAGGACGACCAGATCGAGATCCTCGGCAAGCTCAAGGAGGAGCGCGCCGCCGACGTCCTGGAGGCGATGGACCCGGACGACGCGGCCGACCTGCTGTCCGAGCTGCCGGAGCGGGACAAGGAGCGGCTGCTGAGCCTGATGGAGCCCGACGACGCCGCCGACATGCGGCGCCTGATGTCGTACGAGGAGCACACCGCGGGCGGTCTGATGACCACCGAGCCGATCGTGCTGCGCCCGGACGCCACGGTCGCCGACGCCCTCGCCCGGGTCCGCAACGCCGACCTCTCCCCCGCGCTGGCCGCCCAGGTCTACGTCTGCCGGCCGCCCGACGACACACCCACCGGCAAGTACCTCGGCACGGTCCACTTCCAGCGGCTGCTGCGGGACCCGCCGTACACCCTGGTCAGCGCGATCATCGACGACGATCTGCGCCCCCTCGAACCGGACGCCGAGCTGCCGGTCGTCGCCGGTTTCTTCGCGACGTACGACATGGTCGCGGCGCCGGTCGTCGACGAGGCCGGCTCGCTGCTGGGCGCGGTGACCGTGGACGACGTACTGGACCACATGCTGCCGGAGGACTGGCGGGAGACGGAGTTCCACCTCGACGAGGAAGCGGACGAGGAAGCAGCCGGCCATGGCACCTGAGCGCGAGCGCGACACCGTCCGCGAGCGGACGCCCGTGGGCGCCACCGCCGCCGGCCGGCCGCGCGCCCGGCTGGACCAGCCGCGCCCGCCCCGGCGCCGGATCCTGCCCGAGTACGACCCGGAGGCCTTCGGCCGGCTGTCGGAGCGGATCGCGCGGTTCCTGGGCACCGGCAGGTTCATCGTCTGGATGACGGTCGTCATCATCCTGTGGGTGGTGTGGAACGTCTCGGCGCCGGACCATCTGCGCTTCGACAGGTACCCGTTCATCTTCCTGACCCTGATGCTGTCCCTCCAGGCCTCCTACGCGGCCCCGCTGATCCTGCTCGCGCAGAACCGGCAGGCCGACCGCGACCGGGTCAACCTGGAGCAGGACCGCAAGCAGAACGAGCGGTCGATCGCCGACACCGAGTACCTCACCCGCGAGATCGCCGCGCTGCGCATCGGTCTGGGCGAGGTGGCCACCCGCGACTGGATCCGCTCCGAGTTCCAGGACGTGACGAAGGAGCTGGAGGAGCGGCGCACGAACGGACACCTCGCATTCCCGGCAGAACGGTCGGATCGGCCACCGGTACGTGACATAGACGACCGTTGACGGGCTTCCCGGGGCCCCGGCCCCGCGCCGTACCATCGTCCTTATGGCTACGGAAGACGCGGTGCGCGAGGCACTGGCGACGGTGAACGACCCCGAGATCAACCGACCCATCACCGAACTGGGGATGGTCAAATCGGTGGAGATTGGCGCGGACGGAGCGGTCGCGGTCACCGTGTACCTGACGGTCTCCGGCTGCCCGATGCGCGACACGATCACGCAGCGCGTGACGGAGGCCGTCTCCCGGGTCGACGGCGTCACGCGCGTCGACGTCACCCTCGACGTGATGAGCGACGAGCAGCGCAAGGAGCTGGCGACCGCCCTGCGCGGCGGCCAGACCGAGCGCGAGGTGCCCTTCGCCAAGCCCGGGAACCTGACCCGGGTCTACGCGGTGGCGTCCGGCAAGGGCGGCGTCGGCAAGTCGTCGGTGACGGTGAACCTGGCGGCCGCGATGGCCGCCGACGGTCTCAAGGTGGGCGTGGTGGACGCCGACATCTACGGCCACTCGGTGCCGCGGATGCTGGGCGCCGACGGCCGTCCCACCCAGGTCGAGAACATGATCATGCCGCCGTCCGCGAACGGCGTGAAGGTCATCTCGATCGGCATGTTCACCCCGGGCAACGCCCCGGTCGTCTGGCGTGGCCCGATGCTGCACCGCGCGCTCCAGCAGTTCCTGGCGGACGTCTACTGGGGCGACCTGGACGTGCTGCTGCTCGACCTGCCGCCGGGCACGGGCGACATCGCCATCTCGGTGGCACAGCTGGTCCCGAACGCGGAGATCCTGGTCGTCACCACGCCCCAGCAGGCGGCCGCGGAGGTCGCCGAGCGCGCGGGCTCCATCGCCGTGCAGACCCACCAGAAGATCGTCGGCGTGGTCGAGAACATGTCCGGCCTGCCGTGTCCGCACTGCGGCGAGATGGTCGACGTCTTCGGCACCGGCGGCGGCCAGACGGTCGCCGACGGCCTCACCCGCACGACCGGCGCGACCGTCCCGGTCCTCGGCAACATCCCGATCGACGTCCGGCTGCGCGAGGGCGGCGACGAGGGCAAGCCGGTGGTCCTCACCGACCCCGACTCCCCGGCCGGTTCGGCCCTGCGGGCGATCGCGGGCAAGCTGGGCGGCCGCCAGCGCGGTCTTTCGGGGCTGTCCCTGGGCATCACGCCGAGGAACAAGTTCTAGCACCGGTACGGCGAAGGGGGCTGTCCCGCCCGGGACGGCCCCCTTCGCCGTGCTGACGTGCTGCCGTGCCTCGGCTAGGCGTACGTCGTGATGTCCTTGATCACGGCGAAGCCCAGACCGTACGCGCTCATGCCCCGGCCGTACGCCCCCACGTGGACGCCCGTCTCGGTCGAGCCGGCCAGGACCCAGCCGAACTCGGACTCCCGGTAGTGGAACGACGTCGGCACACCGTCGACCGGCAGGGACAGCGTCGACCAGTCCGGCCCGGAGAGGTCGTCGGCCAGCACCCACGCCGTCTCGGTCTGCTGGTCCAGCCAGGAGTCGCGCAGGCTGTGGTCCATCTGGCCGGGCCAGGTGAAGGACAGCAGCCCCACGCCCGCGAGCCAGGCCGCGGAGGACACCGAGGTGGCCTCCAGCACGCCGGTGCCGTCCGGGCTGTGCCGCACCGGGTTGGCGGCGACGGTGACCACGACCGCGAAGCGCTCCCGGTCCTCGGTCGACTCGTGGCGGACGGACGGCTCCTCACCGTGTCCGATCGACCCGTGCTCGACCGTGCCGTCGGCCGCCGCGCCGACCTGCATCAGCCAGCGCGGCCCCGTGAAGGCCTCGTCGAGGCCGTACCAGGGAAAGGTCGCCGGCAGGTAGCCGTCGACCGTACGCCAGGCGGCGGGGGCCTGCTGTCCACCCTCCGTGGCCGGCGCCTGCGCGACCGCCCCACTTGTCGTCTCCATGTGCCCGGACGCCTCCTCGCTCTCGTCGGATCCGGGCGGCCCGCCCCCCTACGGGCGTACTCGTCCGGTCCGCGCAACAACTCGGCAGCATATCCATCCCGCCGCGGGCAGCCGGGAAACCGCCCGGCGCGCGGGGCGCTCCGGGGTCCCGTTCGGGCCGTGCGGGGCCCTGACGGCATATGAAACGCGTCACGTACGCCGGGTGGCGTACGTGACGCGTCAAAGGTTCGACGGCGCAGATACGGCGCTCAGGTGGCGTCCGCGTCGAAGGGCGGGCGCTCCTCGTCGGCGCCGGGGCCCTCGGGCTTCTTCGTCATGTCGATCCGGCCGCCCGTGGAACCGGCGGACGGGGACGACGAGGAGGCCGAGGAGGAGCTGTCGGTGCTGTGCACCGCGTCCGTGACCTCGGCCATCTCCTTCTTCAGGTCGAAGCCGTTGCGGATCTCCTTGATCCCCAGCTCGTCGTTGTCGAGATGCTTGCGGATGAAGGTCTTGGGGTTGAGATCCTCGAACTCGAAGTCCTTGAACTCGGGGCCCAGTTCCTGCCGGATGTCCTGCTTCGCGCTCTCCGAGAAGTCGCGGATCTTCCGGACCGTGCGCATCACGTCCTGGATGACCTTCGGAAGCTTGTCCGGACCGAAGACGAGCACGGCGAGGACAACGAGCGTGAGTAGCTCGAGCGGTCCTATGTCATTGAACACCTGAAGCTCCTTGCGATGTCCTCAGTCCTCGACCCTCTGTGGTCATTTGTGGTCGTCCGTGGTCCGAGCCGGGTCCACGGTACCCGTCCCACCTGTCCGACCGGTACCGTCCCGGGGTGTTCGAGTGTGGGTAAACGCCCGGTTTTCGGCGGGGTCGCCCGGCCGGACCAGGGCTCGGGCCCGACCTGTGAGGTTTCTGTCGATCTCGGCCGACCCCGGCCCCGTCCACGGGCGGATCAGTCGCCGCCCGCGGATCCGAGTACGAGGGTGACCTTCCGTTCCTTGCCGTTGCGTTCGACGGTCAGCTCCAGCCGGTCGCCCGGCCGGTGGGCGCGGGTCCTGACGATCAGCTCCTCGCCGGAGTGGATGCGCCGGCCGTCGACCTCGGTGATGACGTCGCCCGCCCGCAGGCCGGCCCGGGCGCCGGGGCCGCCCGCGGTGACCGGGGAACTGCCACCGCCGCTCGCGGTGTTGATGCGGGCGCCGTCTCCGCTGTAGTCCATGTCGAGGGTGACGCCGATCACCGGGTGGGTCACCTTGCCGGTGTTGATCAGCTCCTCGGCGACGCGCTTGCCCTGGTTGATGGGTATGGCGAAGCCGAGGCCGATCGAACCGGCCTGGCCGGTGCCGGAGTCCGAGCCGCCGTCGGCGGACTGGATGGCGGAGTTGATCCCGATGACCCGGGCCCGGGAGTCGAGGAGGGGGCCGCCGGAGTTGCCGGGGTTGATGGGTGCGTCGGTCTGGAGGGCGTCGACGTAGGAGACGTCGCTGCCGTCCGCCTCGCCGCCCGCGGTGATGGGCCGCTCCTTGGCGCTGATGATCCCGGAGGTGACCGTGCCCTCCAGGTCGAAGGGGGCGCCGATGGCGACGACGGGATCGCCGACCCGGACGCCGTCGGAGTTGCCGAGCGGGATGGGCTTGAGACCGCTGACGCCGGTCACCTCGACCACGGCGAGGTCGTAGCCGCTGTCGTGCCCGACCACCTCGGCGCGGGCGGTCTCGCCGCCGTTGAAGACCACGGTTATCCGGCCGTCCTTGCCCGCGGGCGCCACGACGTGGTTGTTGGTGAGGATGTGGCCCCGGGTGTCGAGCACGAAGCCGGTACCGGTGGCCTGTTCGTCGGTGCCGCTCACATGCAGGGTGACGACGCCGGGCAGGGCCCGCGCGGCGATGCCCGCGACGCTGTCCGGAGCCCGCCCGGACGGCTCCGCGCCGGACTGCGGCAGCTCCACGTCCCCGAGGGCGCCGTTGCCCTCCAGATACGCGCCTACGACGCCGCCGACACCGCCCGCGACCAGGGCGAGCAGCGCCGCGCCGACGACCGCGCCGCGCCGCACGCGTCGGCGCCCCTGCCGCGGTCCGGGCCCGGCGGCGCCGCTCAGCTGGAGAGGTGCCGCGGGAGGCGGCTGGGCGGGCGCCCAGGGGTCGTAACGCTGCCAGGGGTCGGCCGGGGGTCGCGCATCGGGGAAACCGGCCTCCGGGAGCACCTCGCCGGACACGCCCTGCGGCACCACCCCGGCCGCGGGGTGCGGGTCCTGCCCCGTGGACGGACCCGACGGCACGGAAGCACCCGGCTGCTGCGGGACGCCCGACTCCGACGCCACGTACGGCCCCTGCGGTGCGGGTTGCCCCGGCAGGGCGCGACCGGTCCCACTCCCGGCCTGCGCGGGAACGCTCGGCCCGCTCCCGGCCTGCGCGGGGCCGCCCTGTACGGGAGCGGGCTGCACAGGACCGAGCGGCGCGCTCTGCGCGGGGATGGCCTGCGCGGGAATGGCCTGCGCGGGAATGGCCTGCGCGGGAATGGCCTGCGCGGGAACGGTCGGCAGCGGGGTGGTCGGCGCCGGGGCGGGCGCGGCGGCCACCGCGGGGTGCTGGAC
>NZ_VJZD01000271.1 GCF_009377175.1 Streptomyces adustus | reverse complement strand
GTGGGGGCCCGGAGGAGGGGACCATGGAGCGACTCGGGACGGGCATCGGCTGGCGGCCGGAGATCGCCGACGCGGTGGAGCGCATGCCGGACGTCGACTGGGTCGAGGTCGTGGCGGAGAACCTGTGCCCCGGCCACCTCCCCGCCTCCCTGCGCCGGCTGCGCGAGCGCGGGGTGACCGTGATCCCGCACGGTGTCTCGCTGGGACTCGGCGGCGCCGACCGCCCCGACGAGGGCCGGCTGGCCGCCCTCGCCGAGCGGGTCGAGACGCTGGGCGCGCCGCTGGTCACCGAGCACATCGCGTTCGTACGGGCCGGCGGGCCGCTGACCGCCTCCCCGCGGCTGGAGGCCGGCCACCTGCTGCCCGTGCCCCGCACCCGGGACGCCCTCGACGTGCTGTGCGAGAACATCCGTATCGCGCAGGACGCGCTGCCCGTGCCGCTCGCCGTGGAGAACATCGCCGCGCTGTTCTCCTGGCCGGACGAGGAGATGACGGAGGGGCAGTTCCTGTACGAGCTGGCCGACCGCACCGGTGTGCGGCTGCTCGTCGACGTGGCCAACCTGCACACCAACCACGTCAACCGCGGTGAGGACCCGGCCGCGGCGCTCGCCGCGCTCCCCCTGGAGGCCATCGCGTACGTGCATGTCGCGGGCGGCTTCGAACGGGACGGCGTCTGGCACGACAGTCATGCCCACCCGGTGCCCCGGCCGGTCCTCGACATCCTGGCCGACCTCGCCGCCCGGGTGGCACCGCCGGGCGTCCTGCTGGAACGGGACGAGAACTTTCCCGAGCCGGGGGAGCTGGCACGGGAACTGGGGGCGATCCGGGACGTCCTGGAGACGGGTCGGGCCGCCGCGGCCGACCGGCCCGCGCCCACGCCGCCGGCCGCGGCGGCCCCCGTCGCCGAGCACCTGGACCCGGCCCGGCAGCGCCTCGCCCTCGCCGAGGCCGCGCTGCTGTCCGCGCTGGTGGCGGGGACGCCCGCGCCCGAGGGGTTCGACCGGGTGCGTCTGGGGGTGCAGGCGCGGGCGCTGGCCAGGAAGCGGGCCGACGTCGTGGCGAAGGTCGCCCCGGAACTGCCGGAGATCCTCGGCGACGAGTACCGGCCGCTGTTCCTCGGCCACGCCCAGCGGCGTCCGATGACGGGTGGCTACCGGCGCGACGCGCTGGACTTCGCGGCGGACCTGCTGCTCGCCGGACGGCCGGCGGACGGGCGGACCCGGCGGGCGCTGCGGGAGTGGTGGCTGGAGCGGTCGGGTCCGGCGCCGCGCTCCGCCCGGCCGGGGGTGCGGCTCGCCCGCGCGACGCGTCAGGCACTGCGCCGAACGTCGAGCCGCCACTGAGCAGCCACTGAGCAGCCGCCGAGCGGCCGCCGAGCGGCCGCCGAGCGAGCTGCAACCCCATTCTCCGGTACGGCAGTTGTCGTAGAAGCCGGGATAACACGGCTGTCCCGTGCCGAAGCCGGTTAGCGTGCGGTGCCGCAACAGGAGGCACCATGCGACGACCCCGACCCCCCGTGCCCGGCAGAGGCCCGTTCAGCGGCACCGGCCTCATCATCGTCTGTCTCGTCGCCACCATGGGCGCGCTGCTCTACCCGATCTGGTCGTACACCGACCGGCCCCCGACCGGCGTGGACGTGCTCGGCGCGCAGACCGTGCCGACGCGGTACGGGCCGCTGTCCGGTCTCGACCGCGACTTCGTCACGCAGGTCCGGCTGGCGGGCCTGTGGGAGCTGCCCGCGGGACAGCAGGCCCGGCGCAAGGGCACCACGCAGGCCGTACGGGCGGCCGGGGAGCACCTGGTCGAGGGGCACACCTACCTGGACGCGCGGGTGCGGAACGTCGCCGCGCGGCTGGGGCTCGTGCTGCCCGACGGGCCCGACGCGCAACAGCGTTCCTGGCTAAAGGAGTTGGACGCGGCGCGGGGCACGGAGTACGACCGCAGGTTCGCCGACGTCCTGCGGCTCGCGCACGGCCGGGTGTTGACGGTCGTCGCCCAGGTGCGGGCCGGCACCCGCAACTCCCTGGTGCGCGACCTCGCCGACGACGCGATCACGACCGAGCTGGACCACATCAGGGTTCTGGAGGCCACCGGATACGTCGACTTCGACGCCCTGGCCAGGGAGTTGGACGGCACGAGCACCCCACCGACGGTCACCCACTTCCCCGTGCCGCTCGACCCGACGACGGACCCCGCGGGCACGGTGCCGACCGCGCCGGAACCGGGCGCCTCCCCGTCCTACCCCCTGCCGCCGGCCACCTCCGGCCCGCCTCCGTGACGTCACATCCCCACAACACTCCGTCCGGATCGTGAACAGGGCATGGCGTCTCCCGGTGCCCTTGGCATAGAAACACGGCATGTTCTGGGTCCTTTTCCTGCTGTCTGCCTGGTCCGTGGCCGCCGTCTCGTGCACCCGCCTGTGCCTGGCCGCCGCACGCGCGGCCGCCGTCGACACGGACCCGGACGCGACCCACGATCTGACGCTCTACGAAGCCGCGTTCCTGTCCGGCGGGCCCGCCCGGGTCGCCGAACTGACCCTGGTGTCGATGGCCCGTCAGCGTCGGCTGCTGCTCGCGCACACCGGCTGGGCGACCGTCGTCGACCCGCGCGGGCGGGACGACATGGAGCGGTCCGTCATCGGGGCGATCGGCCCCGAGGGCCAGTCGCGCATAGCGCCCGTGCGGGCCGGCGCGGCCGCCGCCGACGCGGTGCGCACCCTCGCCGACCGGCTGGTGAGCGCGGGCCTGGCCGTACCCGACGGGGCCCGTACGACGGTGGCGGCGGGCGTCCGCCAGGTGCGGGCCGCCGCGCTGACCGTCCTGGTGCTGGGCGCCGTCGCACTGTCGATGCCCGGCCAGCCGGACATGCCGCGCACTCTGGTCGCCCTCTGGTTCGGGCTGCCCCTCGCACTCACCCTGAGCTGCCTCGTGATCGCGCGGGTCGAGGTCCACCCGTACTCGCGCTGGGCCTCCCCGGCCGGACAGCGGCTGCTGGGCGCCCTGGTGCGGCAGGGCGGCGGCCCCGGCGACGACCGCACCTACCTCACGACGGTCGCGGTGCGCGGGGTCCGCGCCGTCGGCGAGCCCGAACTGCGGGCGGCCTTCGAGCAGCGCACGCCGTACTGGCACGACTGACCGCGCCCGCGCCCGGCGGGGGCGCATGGAGGCATTGGCGCCGACACCGGCAGGCGGTGCTTGCCTTCCCGCACACCCCGACGAAACATCCCCTTTGTCGCCGCCGTGCTTCGAAGGGATCCGCGATGAGAGCAGCCGTCGTCCACTCGGCCGCCGGGTCGTTGCTGCTGACCGCCCTCGCCGCCGGTCCGGCCGGCGGCAGCACCGGCGCGCCCGGCGCGATGAGCGAGCGCGAGGGCACCACGGTGGCCGCCGCCCGCGCCGCCGAGACCGGTATCCGCTTCGGCGCGTGCACCGAGCTGCCGGACGCGCCGGACAGCCTTCGGTGCGGCACGGTGAGCGTCCCGCTCGACTACGCGCACCCGGACGGCAAGCAGATCAAGCTGACCGTCAGCCGGGTGCCGGCCACCCACCGCGACCCGCACAACAGCAAGCGCCGGGTGCCGCGCAAGGGCGCCCTGGTCTTCAATCCGGGCGGCCCGGGCAGCTCCGGCATGTACTTCCCGCTGGCCGGCGCGATCCCGCAGTGGAAGCGCATCGCGGCGGCCTACGACCTGGTCGGCTACGCCCCGCGCGGCGTCGGCCGCTCGGCACCGCTGTCCTGCCAGGACCCCGAGCACTACTTCAAGGGCCCCGCCCTGGCGCCGGTGCACCCCTCGGAGTCGTACAAGCGGGAGCGCATCGCACGGGCCAAGGCGTACGCGCAGGGCTGCGCGAAGCGGTCGGGCAGCGCGCTGCGCCACTACACCTCCCTGAACAACGCCCGTGACCTGGACGTCCTGCGGGCCGCGCTCGGCGAGCCGAGGCTGACGTTCATGGGCGCCTCGTACGGCTCCTACTTCGGGGCGCTGTACGCGACCCTGTTCCCCTCGCACGTGGGCCGGATGGTGTTCGACGCGGCGGTGAACCCCGATCCCGCGCAGATCTGGTACCGCAACAACCTCGCCCAGTCGGCGGCGTTCGAGGAGCGCTGGACGGACTTCCGGGAGTGGGTCGCCCGCCACCACGACGTGTACGGGCTGGGCACGACGGCCGCGGCGGTGGCGAGCAGCTACGAGAAGGCGCGGACCCGGCTGGCCGCCCGGCCGGCCGGTGGGAAGGTCGGCCCCGCCCAGTTGCAGAACGCGTTCCTCCAGGCCGGGTACTACGACACGTACTGGCCCTCGCGTGCCGCGGCGCTGTCGGCGTATCTGAAGGGCGACCCGCGGCCGCTGGTCGCCCTGGCGGCGCCGGTCACCCGGGCGGCCGCCGAGGCGGAGAACGGGAGCGCCGTCTACACGGCCGTGGAGTGCAACGACGCGCCCTGGCCGACGGACTGGAAGGTGTGGGACCGCGACAACACGCGGCTCGCGCGAGTGGCGCCGTTCGAGACCTGGGACAACGCCTGGGCGAACCTGCCGTGCGCCTACTGGCCGGTGCCGCGGCAGCAGCCGCTGGATGTGCGCACCGGTCCGGGTGAGCTGCCGCAGACGCTGATCCTGGCCGCCGAGCGGGACGCGGCCGCGCCCTACGACGGCGCTCTGGAGCTGCACCGGCGGCTGGCGGGCTCGGTGCTGGTGACCGAGCGGGACGCCGGCACGCACGGTGTCGCCGGCGGTCCCAACCGCTGCGTCAACGGCCATCTGGAGGCGTATCTGCTGGAGGACCGGCTGCCGGACCGGCGCGCGTCCTGCGCACCGCGCCCGGAGCCGGTGCCGACGGCCGGCACGCACCCGGGCGCGAAGTCGGGCGCGAAGCCGGGCGCGAAGCCGAAGCCGGCCACGAGGTCGCAGCCGGTGCGGGGCTGACGGCCGGCCGCCGGGGACCGGCAGCCAGGGACCGACAGCCGAAGACCGGCAGCCGGGGACCGGCGGCCGGCGTCCGAGGGCTCACCCGGCGGGGAGCCCTCGGGCCGGGCTCAGGCCAGGCCCGCGACCAGCTCGGCGATGTCCTTGCGGCGGCCCGTGTAGAAGGGGACCTCCTCGCGGACGTGCATCCGCGCCTCGGAGGCACGCAGGTGACGCATGAGGTCGACGATGCGGTACAGCTCGTCGGCCTCGAAGGCCAGCATCCACTCGTAGTCGCCGAGGGAGAACGAGGCGACCGTGTTGGCGCGCACGTCGGGGTAGCCGCGGGCCATCTTGCCGTGGTCCGCGAGCATCCGGCGACGGTCCTCGTCGGGCAGCAGGTACCAGTCGTAGGAGCGCACGAAGGGGTAGACGCTCACGTAGTTGCGGGGCGTCTCGTCGGCGAGGAACGCCGGGATGTGCGAGCGGTTGAACTCGGCGGGGCGGTGCAGCGCCATGTTCGACCACACCGGCTCCAGGGCGCGCCCCAGCTTCGTCCGGCGGAAGAGGTTGTACGCCTCCTGGAGCTGGTCGGAGGTCTCGGCGTGCCACCAGATCATGAGGTCGGCGTCGGCGCGCAGGCCGGACACGTCGTAGGTGCCGCGGATGGTCACGTCCTTGGCGGCGAGCTGGTCGAACAGCTCCTGGACCTCGTCGGCGTAGCCCGCGCGGTCCTCGGGCAGCACGTCCTTCAGCCGGAAGACGGACCACAGGGTGTAGCGGATGACCTCGTTGAGGTCCTTGGCCAGCTTGCCCTTGTTCGGGATCCTGCCGGACTCGGTGGTGGGGGCATCTTCACTCATGGGGCTATTCTCCCGCTCCGCCGTGCAGGCTCTGCACCGGGTGGGCGGTGAGTTCCTGCACACCGCGCAGGTCGCCGCCCAGCTGGTCGACCGCCGCGTACGCGCTCGCGATGCAGGCCGGGATGCCGACCCCGTCGTACGCCGCGCCGCACACCGCCAGGCCCGGGACCGCGGCGACGTGCTCGCGGACGCGGGCCACGCGCGCGTGGTGGCCGACGGGGTACTGGGGCAGGCCGTCGGTCCATCGGGTGACCCGGGTCTCCAGGGGGACGGCGTCGAGGCCGGTGGCCTCCTTCAGATCGTGCCGGGAGACCGTCACGAGAGCGGCGTCGTCGCGCTGGAGGATCTCGGTCTCGCGGTGCCGTCCGACCGAGGTGCGCACCACGACCACGTCCGGGTCCTCGTCGGCGATCCAGCCCCACTTGCGGGAGGCGAACGTCGACGCCTTGATGGTGCGCCCGTCCACCGGCGGGACGAGGAAGCCGCTGCCCTCGGGCAGGGCGGCCGCGTCGTCGCGCCGGTAGGCGAGGCTGATCAGCGCCATCGAGGCGTACTCCACCGTGTCCAGTTCGGCGGCGGCCGCGGGGCAGTCCTCGCGCAGCAGGCGGGCGGTGTCGCGGGCGGGGGCCGCGAGGACCACGGCGTCGGCCTCCTCGACCCGGCCGTCGGTCAGGATCCGCCAGCCGTCGCCGGTGCGGCGCAGGCCGCGCACCGGAGTGTCCAGCCGGATCTCCCCGCCGCGCGCCCGTACCGAGTCGGCGACGGCGAGCGGGAGCCGGCCCACTCCGCCGGCGATGCCCATGAAGACGGGTCCGGCCGGCTGGTTCGCCGCCGTCTTCGCCTGGATCTCGCGGACCGCCTCCGTCAGCGAGTCGTGCGTGCGCGCGGCCTGGTAGAGCTGGGGGACGGCGGAGCGCAGCGAGATGCGGTAGGCGTCGCCCGCGTAGACCCCGCCCAGCAGGGGTTCCACCAGCCGGTCGACGACCTCGCGGCCGAGCCGGGCCGCCACGTACTCCCCCACCGCCACGTCGTCGCCGACCTCGGTGCGCGGCAGGCGGGCGTCGTCGTCGATACGGGCCAGGCCCTCGTCGGACAGCACCCCGGCCAGCGCGGCGGCGGTACCGGGGACACCCATCACATGGCCCTTGGGCATCGGGCGCAGGGCGCCCCGGGTCCAGATCGAGGCGGTCGCGGTGGCCGGCGGCTGGAGGTCGTCGGCAAGACCCACCTCACGGGCCAGCTCCACCGCCTCCGGTCTGCGGGCCAGCATCGACTCGGCGCCGAGGTCGACGCGCACGCCCGCGATCTCGCCCGGCAGCAGCTTGCCGCCGACCCGGCCGGACGCCTCCAGCACGGTCACGCGCGCCCCGCGCTCCAGCAGCCGGTGGGCAGCGGCCAGCCCCGCGATCCCGGCCCCCACGACGACGACATGCTGCGTGCCCGTGCCCGTATCCGTATCCGTTGCGCTCATGACCCCACTCTCTCAGAGCCCTCCGACACTCCCTCAGAGCCTTTCGGCACTCCCTCGGGGCCCACCGGCACCCCCTCGGGGCCCTCCGACACTCCCGCGGGCCCCCGGTGTCCTGGACGAGTCCCGACCGTGACCGCATCGCGACCGGCCGCCGCAAACGTCCCGGGCCGCTGCGGCGTCGAAGGAGCGTCAGTCGTCACCACCCCGGGGGGAGACCCACATGCGCGCACCACACCCCGTCCCACGTTCCGCACGGCGTTCCGCGCCGCCTTCCGTACGGCGTTCCGCCCGGGCCCTGGCCGGGGTGCTGCTCGTCTCCGCCCTGGCCCTCGCGGGATGCGGCGCGGGCGCGGACGAGAGGTCCGCCGGCGCTTCCGACGCCAAGGCCGCGGCCGGGCCCGAGGCGCAGACGGACACCGGTTCGCAGGCCCGGGCGGGCGCCGCGGACAGCAGCGGCAGCGGCAGCGGCAGCGGCAGTGCGAAGACGGGCACGCCGCCGGTCCTGTCCACCAGCCACATCATCCGCACCGCCACGCTGACCGTGCAGGTCAAGGACGCGGCGAAGGCCCTCGAATCGGCCCGCACCACCACCGAGAACGCGGGCGGCTACGTCGGCGACGAGACCACCACCCGGGACGCGGACAGCGGCGAGACCACCCGGGTCGTGCTGCGCGTGCCGGTCGAGCGGTACGACGAGGTCCTCACCGGTCTGGAGGGCACGGGCAAGCTCCTGGAGCGCACCGCGAAGGCCCAGGACGTCACCGACCAGGTCGTCGACGTCGACAGTCGGGTCAAGTCGCAGCGCGCCAGCGTGGCCCGCATCCGCGAGCTGATGGACCGGGCCGCCAAACTCTCCGACGTGGTCACCCTGGAGGGCGAACTGAGCTCCCGCGAGGCCGACCTGGAGTCGCTGCTGGCCCAGCAGGCGTCCCTCAAGGACCGGACGAGCATGGCCACCATCACGCTCTCCCTCTTCGAGAAGCCGGTACCGAAGCCCGAGAAGAAGGACGAGGACCCCGGGTTCGTGGACGCGCTCGCGGGCGGTTGGGGAGCGTTCGTGACGATGCTGCGCTGGCTCGCGGTGGCGTTCGGTGCGGCCCTGCCGTTCGCGGCCGTGGCGGCGCTGCTGGTGCTGGCGTGGCTGCGCCTGATCCGGCCCCGGCGCCGGAACCGGCCCGCACCGGGCGGACCGGGCCTGCCCGGCGCCGACCGGAACGGCCCGGCCCTGAACGGACCCGATCAGCGCTGAACCGGCAGCACCGAAATGCCCGTCCCCCGTAGCGTGTTCGTATGAGCATGAGCCGTGTGAGCCCTAGGGCAGAGCGACTGGTCGTGATCGGCGGCGACGCCGCGGGAATGTCCGCGGCGTCCCAGGCCCGCCGACTCAGGGGTCCGGACGAACTGGAGATCGTGGCCTTCGAACGCGGCCACTTCACGTCCTACTCGGCGTGCGGCATCCCTTACTGGGTGGGCGGCGACGTCACCGAACGGGACCAACTGATCGCCCGCACGCCCGGGGAGCACCGCGAGCGGGCGATCGATCTGCGGATGCGCACCGAGGTCACGGAGATCGACATCGCCGGGCAGCGGGTACGCGCGCGTGACCTGGACCGCGGCGCCGAGTCCTGGACGTCGTACGACAAGCTGGTGATCGCGACCGGGGCCCGGCCGGTGCGTCCGGAGATGCCGGGCATGGACGCCCCGGGGGTCCACGGGGTGCAGACCCTCGACGACGGCCAGGCCCTGCTCGACAGCCTGGCACGCACGCGTGGCCGGCGCGCGGTGGTCGTCGGCGCGGGCTACATCGGTGTGGAGATGGCCGAGGCGCTCATCAACCGGGGCTACGGGGTGACCGTCCTCAACCGCGGCAAGGAGCCCATGTCGACGCTGGATCCCGACATGGGCCGTCTGGTGCACCGGGCGATGGAGGGCCTCGGCATCACCATGGTCAACGACGCCGAGGTCACCAAGGTGCTCACCGGCGACGACGGGCGGGTACGGGCGGTGGTCACCGAGGACGCGGAGTACCCGGCCGACGTGGTCGTGCTCGGGATCGGCGTACGCCCGGAGACGTCCCTCGCGCGCGCCGCCGGGCTGCCGCTGGGCCACCACCACGGTCTGCTCACCGACCTGGCGATGCGGGTGCGCGGCCACGAGAACATCTGGGCGGGCGGCGACTGCGTGGAGGTGCTGGACCTCGTCTCGGGACAGGAGCGGCACATCGCGCTCGGCACCCACGCCAACAAGCACGGCCAGGTCATCGGCACGAACGCGGGCGGCGGCTACGCCACCTTCCCCGGCGTCGTCGGCACGGCGGTGAGCAAGGTCTGCGACCTGGAGATCGCGCGCACGGGGCTGCGCGAGAAGGACGCGCACCGGGTCGGGCTGCGCTTCGAGGCGGTCACCATCGAGTCGACCAGCCGGGCGGGCTACTACCCGGGCGCCTCGCCCATGACGGTGAAGATGCTCGCCGAGCGCCGTACGGGACGGCTGCTCGGCGTGCAGATCGTCGGCCGGGAGGGCGCGGCGAAGCGGGTCGACATCGCCGCGGTCGCCCTCACGGCCGGCCTGACGGTGGAGCAGATGACCGCGCTGGACCTGGGGTACGCGCCGCCCTTCTCCCCGGTGTGGGACCCGGTGCTGGTGGCCGCCCGCAAGGCGGCGGCCAAGGTGCGCCCCGCCTGAGAGCCCGGGTGTCCGGGAGGCCCGGAGACCCGGAGACCCGGAGGCCAGGAGACCCGGAGGCCCGGGAGGTCAGGAGGCCAGGAGGCCCGGGTGCGCCCTCGTGGCCTGGGCGGAGCGCTCAGGCCGTGCCGGTGATCCGGGGCAGCGAGGCCACGGACGCGCTCGCGGTCGTGGCGGCGGCGGCCGGCTGCTCACCGGCCGGCCGCGCGTGCGCCGCCGACGGCCTGACGGTCCGCAGCCGGTTGCCGACCGCCTCGTCCAGGGTCACCGGCCGCTTCAGCTGCGCGGCGAGCCGCCCCGCCTCCTGGCCCAGCCGGGCCACGTCCTCCCACGGCAGCCGCACCACCAGCGAGATCTCGGCCTCACCGTCCGGCAGTGCGTGGATCGCGGGCAGAGCCTGAGCGGTCACTCCG
Organism: Streptomyces adustus; assembly: GCF_009377175.1. Classification (GTDB taxonomy): domain Bacteria; phylum Actinomycetota; class Actinomycetes; order Streptomycetales; family Streptomycetaceae; genus Streptomyces; species Streptomyces adustus. The sequence goes on along the minus strand of NZ_VJZD01000271.1, from coordinate 2,142 downwards.
TCGTTCATCGCCTGATCCTCACGTCGTCCCCGCGTCACGTCTTCCCCGGACCGCGGGCGGTTGACGACTCATACGCATGTACGGACGCCGGTGTTCACCGCTCCTTCGTCCACCGGTTCGTCCGGCGCTTCGCGGGCAGTAGTCCCTTGTGGTCATCCCCGTGCACGACGTCAACCCGGTGCGCCGCACCCCGTGGGTGACGTACACGCTGATCGCCGCGAACGTCGTGGTGTTCCTGTTCACGCCGGGCCTCGCCGGCTCCGCGGCGGCCGGCGACCACCTGGCGCGGCTCTGCCAGCTGCACGCGTTCCTGGACCACTACGCGGCGGTGCCGAGGGAGTTGATCCACCATCAGCTGCCGGGGACCGTCCCCACCGGCGCCGTCGGGATCGGCGCGCAGGGTCCGGGCTGTCTGGTCGGCCCGCCGGGCTACGCCAAGTCCCCGCCGCTGTCCGTGTTCACCGCGATGTTCCTGCACGGCAGCTGGCTGCATCTGCTGGGCAACATGCTGTTCCTGCTGATCTTCGGGAACAACATCGAGGACCGCATGGGGCACGTCCGCTTCACGCTGTTCTACGTCGCCTGCGGCTATGCGGCCTCGTACGGCTTCGCACTGCTCAACGACACGTCGTCCGACCCGCTGATCGGCGCCTCGGGGGCGATCGCCGGCGTGCTGGGCGCCTATCTGGTGCTGTATCCGAGGGCACGGGTGTGGGTGCTCGTCCCGTTCCTGGTCTTCCTGCCGCTGCGGCTGCCGGCCTGGCTGGTGCTCGGCTTCTGGTTCGTGCTCCAGGCGGTGTACTCGTCCGGCGAGGGCGTCTCCGAGGTGGGCACGGTGGCGTACGCGGCGCACATCGTCGGTTTCCTCACCGGGATGCTGCTCGCCTGGCCGCTGCGGCCCGGCACCCCACCGCCTCCGGAGCCGCGCGGCCTGCTGTTCGGCAGGCGGGCGCGACCCCGGCACTCCTGGTGAGGTGGACAGGGCCTAGGGCGAAACAAGCCCTAGCGGGCGGTGTTGGCGTGGACGTACTCCACGAGCCGGGTGAGCGCGTCCGGGTCGGTGGACGGCATCACGCCGTGACCGAGGTTGAAGATGTGGCCCTCCAGGCCCGCGGCCGCGTCGAGGATCTCGCGCGTCTTGGCCTCGACGGCGTCACGGCCGGCGAACAGCACGGTCGGGTCCAGGTTGCCCTGGAGCGCCTTGCCCGGTCCGACCCGGCGGACGGCCTCGTCCAACGGCACCCGCCAGTCGACGCCGACGACGTCCGCGCCCGCCTCGCCCATCAGGCCGAGCAGCTCGCCGGTGCCGACGCCGAAGTGGATGCGGGGCACGCCGTACCCCTCGACCGCACGGAACACCTTCGCGGAGGCGGCCATCACCGAGCGCCGGTAGTCCGCCGGCGCCAGCGCGCCGGCCCAGGAGTCGAACAGCTGGACAGCGCTCACGCCCGCCTCGATCTGGACCTTCAGGAAAGCCGCGGTGATGTCGGCGAGACGGTCGAGCAGGTCGGCCCAGAGCTCGGGGTCGCCGTACATCATCGCCTTGGCGTTCTCGTACGTGCGCGACGGGCCGCCCTCGACGAGGTAGCTCGCGAGGGTGAACGGGGCGCCCGCGAAACCGATGAGCGGGGTGCCGCCGAGTTCGCGGGTGAGCAGGCCGATCGCCTCGACGACGTAGGGCACGTCGTCCGGGGTCAGGTCGCGCAGCTGCGCCAGGTCGGCGCGGGTGCGGATCGGCCGCTCGACGACCGGGCCGACGCCGGGCTTGATGTCGAGGTCGACGCCGATGGCCTTGAGCGGGACGACGATGTCGCTGAAGAAGATCGCCGCGTCCACGCCGTGCCGGCGCACCGGCTGGAGCGTGATCTCGGTGACCAGCTCGGGGCGCATGCAGGACTCCAGCATCGGGATGCCCTGGCGCACCTTGCGGTACTCCGGCAGGGAGCGGCCGGCCTGCCGCATGAACCACACGGGCGTGTGCGGCACGGGCTCACGCCTGCACGCCTTCAGGAAGGGGCTGTCGTACGTCGCTGTCGGCTGCTGGCCCGCGGGGCTTCCGTTCGCACTCACGCCGGCAAGTCTCCCACGACGGCGGAGCGCCCCGGGCCGGAGTGCGGGGCGACGTACGGACCGGGGCGGGGG
>NZ_VJZD01000270.1 GCF_009377175.1 Streptomyces adustus | reverse complement strand
GCCCGGTGGTGTCGGGGGCCGGCACCTGCGTCTGATGGTGCTGCGGGACCGCGTGCGGCACGGCCACGGGGGGCGCGGGCGGCACGGGCGGGATCGGCCCCGGTCCGGGTGTGCCGATGTATCCGGGCGCCGCGGGGGGCGGCACCGGGGCGGGCCCCTGATGCACACCCGGGTGGTGCGCACCCTGGTGGTGCGGTTCCTGGTGTTGTGCGGCCGGCGACCAGCCGGCGGCCGGACCGTGCCCCGGCTGGTGGGGCTGCGGCAGCGGAGAACCCACTGCGTGCTGCATCCGGTGCCACTCCGTCTCGTACAGGCAATGGGCGAGGGCACGGGGTGCATACCCCGTTCGCTACTGAACGGTACCGCCCCAGGCTGTCCTTTGGTGAACGGCCGGGGGCGGTCCGTAGTGCCCTGGCGTGCGAAGAGAACCGGACGGATCGGGTGTTGCGGGACTTACTCTCCCACCTCGCCGTACGCGGCGAGCAGGACGGCCGGGTCCGGTCCCTCCAGGACGGTCGGCTTGGCCAGTCCGTCGAGCACGATGAAGCGCAGCAGGCTGCCGCGGGACTTCTTGTCGACCTTCATGGCCTCCAGCAGCTTGGGCCACTGGTCGTAGCGGTAGTGCAGCGGAAGACCGACCGACTCCAGGACCGTGCGGTGGCGGTCCGCCGTGGCGTCGTCGAGGCGGCCGGCCAGCCGGCCCAGTTCGGCGGCGAAGTGCATGCCCACCGACACCGCGGCGCCGTGGCGCCACTTGTAGCGCTCGTTCTTCTCGATGGCGTGCGCGAGCGTGTGACCGTAGTTGAGGATCTCCCGCAGCCCCGACTCCTTCAGGTCGGACGACACCACGTCGGCCTTGACCTTGATGGAGCGTTCGATGAGCTCGGCGGTGTGCGGGCCCGCCGGGGTGCGGGCGGCGACGGGGTCGGACTCGATGAGGTCCAGGATCACCGGGTCGGCGATGAAACCGGCCTTGATGATCTCGGCAAGACCGGAGACGTAGTCGTTGACCGGGAGGGAGTCCAGCGCGGCGAGGTCGCACAGCACCCCGGCCGGCGGGTGGAAGGCGCCGACGAGGTTCTTGCCCTCGGCCGTGTTGATGCCGGTCTTGCCGCCGACGGCCGCGTCCACCATGGCGAGGACGGTGGTCGGCACCGCGATCCAGCGCACCCCGCGCAGCCAGGTCGCGGCCACGAACCCGGCGATGTCCGTGGTCGCGCCGCCGCCGACGCCGACGACGACGTCGGTACGGGTGAACCCGCACTGGCCGAGCGCCTTCCAGCAGTAGGCGGCGACCTCGACGGTCTTGGCCTCCTCCGCGTTGGGCACCTGGATGGCGACGGCCTCGAAGCCCTGCTCGGCCAGGTCGGCGCGGAGCGCGTCGCCGGTCTCGGCCAGCGCCTCGGGGTGGATGACCGCGACCCGCTGGGCCTTGTCGCCGATCAGCGCACCGAGCTCGCCCAGCAGCTGACGCCCGACCAGGACCTCGTACGGCGCGGACCCCGCGGTGCCGCCGACCTGGATCCGCGTCACAGACTCGCTCATGCTTCCTTCAACTCCAGTGCGTCCAGGGCGGCCTGGGTGACCTCTTCGGGGGTACGGCCGTCCGTCGCCACGACGGCCGTGGCGATCTCCTCGTACAGGTGCCGACGGGCGTCCATCAGCTCGCGCCACTGCTTGCGCGGGTTGACGGCGAGCAGCGGGCGGGCCGTGTTGAGGCCGGTGCGCTTGACGGCCTCCTCGACGTCCATCGAGAGGTACACCACCCGCAGCCCGGCCAGCAGGCCGCGCGTGTCGGCGTCGAGCACCGCGCCGCCGCCCAGCGCCAGCACGCCGTCGTGGCCGGCCAGCGCGTGCCGCACGGACGTCTTCTCGATCGCGCGGAAGGCGTTCTCGCCCTCGTCGACGAAGATCTCCGCGATGCTGCGCCCCTGCTCGGCGACGATGTCGTCGTCCGTGTCCCGGTAGGCGACGCCGAGCCGCTCGGCCAGCAGCTGCCCGACGGTGGACTTGCCCACGCCCATCGGGCCGACCAGGACGACCAGTGGCCCGCTCATCGGATGTGCAGGTGGTCGAGGTACGACCGCACGTTGCGGCGGGTCTCGGCGACGCTGTCGCCGCCGAACTTCTCCGCCACCGCGTCCGCCAGCACCAGCGCGACCATCGCCTCGGCGACGATGCCGGCCGCGGGGACCGCGCACACGTCGGAGCGCTGGTGATGCGCCTGGGCGGCCTCGCCGGTGGCGACGTCCACCGTCTGGAGGGCCCGCGGCACGGTCGCGATGGGCTTCATCGCGGCCCGCACCCGCAGCAGCTCGCCGGTGGTCAGGCCGCCCTCGGTGCCGCCGGAGCGGCCGGTGGCCCGCCGGATGCCGTCGGCGGTGGTGAGGATCTCGTCGTGCGCCTTGGAGCCGGGCACCCGGGCCAGGTCGAAGCCGTCGCCGACCTCGACGCCCTTGATCGCCTGGATGCCCATGAGGGCGGCGGCCAGGCGCGCGTCCAGACGGCGGTCCCAGTGCACGTGCGAGCCCAGGCCGACGGGGACGCCGTAGGCGAGGACCTCGACCACACCGCCGAGGGTGTCGCCGTCCTTGTGGGCCTGGTCGATCTCCGCGACCATCGCCTTCGACGCGTCCGCGTCCAGGCAGCGCACCGGGTCGGCGTCCAGCCGCTCGACGTCGGCGGGGGTCGGCAGGACGCCGTAGGGCGCCTTGGCCGCGGCGAGTTCCACCACGTGCGAGACGATCTCGATCCCGGCCGTCTCCTTGAGGTAGGAGCGGGCGACGGCGCCGAGCGCGACGCGGGCCGCGGTCTCCCGGGCGGAGGCGCGCTCCAGGATCGGGCGGGCCTCGTCGAAGCCGTACTTCTGCATGCCGGCCAGGTCGGCGTGGCCCGGTCGCGGCCGGGTCAGCGGCGCGTTGCGCGCGAGTGCGGCGAGCTCCTCCGGGTCCACGGGGTCGGCCGACATGACCTTCTCCCACTTGGGCCACTCGGTGTTGCCCACCATGACCGCGACCGGGGAGCCCATGGTCAGTCCGTGCCGGACGCCGCCGAGGAACGTGACCTCGTCCCGCTCGAACTTCATCCGCGCACCGCGCCCATAGCCCAGCCGCCGCCTCGCCAGATGATCCGCCACCATCTCCGTGGTGATCGGCACGCCGGCGGGAAGGCCCTCCAGCGTCGCGACGAGTGCGGGACCGTGGGATTCCCCCGCGGTCAGCCAACGCAGCCTGCTCAACGGTGCTCCTCAGTGCTCGCGCCCTGGTACTGCCCTGCGTACGCGCGTCCTCGCGTACGGCGACGGCGCTACCGGGTGCGCGGCCCCGGCCCGCCACCTCCGATCCTCCCACGTTCCCGGCGCGGACCCGGCCGCCGGTCCAACCAGCGGACGCGTGGCGGGGGACCGTCGGGGACGTGACAGGCGTACGGAGAGGCGTGGCGAAAGCCCGTAAAGGCCCTAGTGCCGGGCCGCCAGGGCCTGTTCGCCGGCCTTGCGCATGGCTTCCACCGGTGCCGGGGCGCGGCCGGTCATCTGCTCGACCTGGAGCACCGCCTGGTGGACCAGCAGGTCGAGTCCGCCGACGACGGCGCCGCCGTACATCGACCAGCGGGCCGCGAGGGTGGTGGGCCAGGGCTCGTAGAGGACGTCGAAGAGGGTGGCGGGCCGCTCGGGGACGGCGGCGGCCAGCGCGTCCGTCGTACCGGCCGGGGTGGTGGCCACCACGAGCGGGAAGTGCAGCGCCTCGGCCGCGTCCGCCCAGTCGGCGGTGCGGACCTCCACCTCCAGCCGCTCGCCCCACTGCCGCATCTCGGCGGCCCGTGCCTCGCTGCGGACGTAGGCGACGACCTCACCGGTGCAGATCCGGGCCAGCGCGGCCAGCGCGGAGGACGCGGTGGCGCCCGCGCCGAGCACGGCCGCGGTGTCGACCTGCTCGATCCCGCGCTCGCGCAGCGCGGCGACCATGCCGGGGACGTCGGTGTTGTCGCCGACCCGGCGGCCGTCCTCGGTGAACACCACCGTGTTGACGGTCTCGATCGCGGCCGCCGTCTCGCTGATCCCGTCGAGCAGCGGGATGACGGCCCGCTTGAGCGGCATGGTCAACGACAGCCCGGCCCACTCGGGTCCGAGCTCGGCGAAGAACCCGGGCAGGGCCGCCTCGTCGACGTCGAACCGGTCGTACGTCCAGCCATCGAGCCCCAGCCGGTCGTACGCGGCGCGGTGCAGCACCGGGGAGAGCGAGTGGGCGATCGGTGAACCGAGTACGGCGGCCCGACGCGCCTCAGTTGCCGGAGCTGGCATTGAACCTTTCCTTGAGTTTCTGGAATTCCTCGTAGGTCTTCGCGAATTCGGTGTTGTTCTGACCGTCGGTCGCCACGAAATACAGCCAGCCGTCGCCGGTCGGACTCAACGCGGCCTTCAGCGCGTCCTCGCCGGGGTTTCCGATGGGACCGGGCGGCAGACCCCGGTTCGTATAGGTGTTGTACGGGTCCTTGTTGCTGTTGATCTCGGACTCGCTGATATGGATTTTGCTCTCGCCCTTCAGGTAATTGAAGGTCGAGTCGAACTGGAGCTTCTGGTTGGTCTCGGTGTTCGTCGGCTTGAGGCGGTTGTAGATGACCTCCGCCATCTTGCGGAAGTCGTCGTGCGTCTTGCCCTCCGCCTGCACGAGGCTGGAGACCGTGACGAGCTGCAACGGGTTCTCCAGGTCGAAGGTCTTGGCCTTGTTCACGAGGTCGTACCTCGTGTAGACCTCGTTCGCCTGCTCGACCATCTGCTTCAGGACCGCCTCGGGCTTCATGCCCTTGGCCGCGGGATAGGTGCCGGGGAAGAGGAAGCCCTCCAGCGGGTCCTTGACATCGGTACCGCCGGTCGCCCACTTCGGCATTCCGAGGTTCTTGTACTGCGCCTCCGCCACCTTCTTGGTGGCGCCTGCGGAAAGGCCCAGCTTGGCGTCGATGTCCTTGTAGACGGCCGCGTTCCGCTCACCTGGCTTGACGATGAGATTCGCCTGGCTCTTCGGGTCGAGCATCATCTTGACGGCGCTGGCCGCGGACATCTCCTTCCGCAGGATGTACGCGCCAGCCTGGATCGAAGTGCCCTGGGGATTCTGCTGCTGCGCCGAGACGAACGCGTCGACGCTCTTGACGACACCGGCGTCCTTCAGCTTGATGCCGATGTCGTAGCCGCCGGCTCCCTTGGGGATCTCGACGGTCACCGTCTCGTCGGTGCCGTCGCCCGCGTAGTCGGGCGCCGCGCCGAAACGATTTTGGTAGTACTGGTAGCCGAAATAGCTGACACCGGCGAGGCCACCGCCGAACACCAGGGCCACCACCAGGCACGCACAGCCGTTGCGGCGCTTCTTGCCCGTGGCGCCGCCCTTGCCCCGCTTGTCGCCCCGGCCGCTCCGGCCGTCCGGCTCGTCGGTGCTCTCGTCGTCGTCATCGTCGTCGCCGCCCGCGAAGAAGGCGTGTTCGCCCTCGTCGGGACCCGGGTCCCAGTCGACCTTGGGTTCCGGTTCGGCGCGGCGCCGGCTCGGCGGCTCCGGCGGCGGGTACGCCTCGGGGGTGCCGTAGAGGTCGGGCTGCTCGGCGCCGTAGGCGGCGGCCTGCTGGCCGTAGGGGTCGCCCGGGTCGGCCGCGTAGGGGACGTGGGCGTGCGTGCCGGTGCCGTCCCAGCCGCCCTGCTGGTACTGCTGCGACTGGTCGGGGTACTGCTGCTGCGACTGCTGGGGGTATTGCTGCTGCGGCTGCTGGGGGTACTGCTGCTGCGACTGGTCGGGGTACTGCTGCTGGTCGTACTGCTGCTGGTACTGGCCGCCGGTGTGCTGGTCGTACTGCTGCGACCCGTCGTAGGCGCCCTGCTGACCGGCCTGGTCCCAGTCGCCGTACCCCGACTGCTGCGCCTGCTGCGACTGCTGCGACTGCTGCGACTGCTGCGACTGCTGCGACTGCTGCGACTGCTGCGACTGCTGCGACTGCTGCGACTGCTGCGACTGCTGCGACTGCTGCGACTGCGGATAGTGCTGCGGCTGGCCGCCGTAGGCAGACTGATGGGCCGCTTGGGCCTGCTGCCCTTCCCATCCGCCGTCCCCGTACATCGGGTCCTGCGGATGCCACGGTTCGGAGCCTTGGCCCCGGCCATACTCAGTCATCGATCCCCTAGAGCCGCGAGGCGGCAATCACACGGCTCGAGGGCCGGTGGACGTTCCGCCTCATTTCTGTGCGGCGGCTGTTCGAACACCACTGCATCGCGCGGAACGTTACCGTATCGCGATCAGATGACCACTTCGACGCCCTCACCGGGTGGATTGCCTGACACCCGTTCGGATTCCAGTGCCTGCTGGAGAATGATGACAGCAGCCGCCTGGTCGATGACCGACCGGCCCTTCTTGGATTTCACTCCCGAGGCCCGCAGTCCCTGACTGGCCGTCACCGTCGTCATCCGCTCGTCGACGAGGCGGACCCCGACCGGGGCGACGCCCCGGGCCAACTCCTCGGCGAAGCCGCGGACCTTGGCTGCGGCCGGGCCCTCGCCCCCCTTGAGGGAGCGGGGCAGACCGACCACGACCTCGATGGGTTCGTACTCCTCGACGAGTTGCCTCAGCCTACGGTGCGCCGCCGGGATGTCCCGTCCGGGGACGGTCTCCACCGGGGTGGCGAGGATCCCGTCGGGGTCGCAGGAGGCGACCCCGATCCGGGCGTCCCCGACGTCGATCGCGAGTCGACGTCCTCTTCTCATCTTCTCGACCGTCTCTTACTTCTTCTCGACCGTCTTTTTACTTCGCGGTCTCGGCGACCAGTCGTTCGACGGCCTCGACGGCCTCGCCGACGGCGGCCGCGTTCTGGCCGCCGCCCTGGGCGACGTCCGGCTTGCCGCCACCGCCGCCGCCGAGCGTCTTGGCGGCCGTGCGGACCAGGTCGCCGGCCTTGAGGCCACGCTCGCGAGCGGCCTCGTTGGTGGCGATGACCGTCAGCGGCTTGCCGCCCACCGTGGTGAACAGGGCGACCACCGCGGCCCGTCCGCCCTGGATGCGGCCGCGCACGTCGAGGACCAGCTTGCGCAGGTCGTCGGCCGTGGTGCCGTCCGGGACCTGGCCGGTGACCAGGGCCACACCGCGCACGTCCCTGGCCGACTCGGCCAGACCGGCGGCGGCCTGGAGGACCTTCTCCGCGCGGAACTTCTCGATCTCCTTCTCGGCGTCCTTCAGCTTGCCGAGCATGGCGGAGACCTTCTCCGGGAGCTCCTCCGGACGGCCCTTGATCAGCTCCTGGAGCTGGGCGACGACCGTGTGCTCACGGGCCAGGAAGTTGTAGGCGTCGACACCGACGAGGGCCTCGATCCGGCGGACGCCGGAACCGATCGACGACTCGCCGAGCAGCTTCACCAGACCGAGCTGGGCGGTGTTGTGCACGTGCGTGCCGCCGCAGAGCTCCTTGGAGAAGTCGCCGATGGTCACGACGCGGACCCGCTCGCCGTACTTCTCGCCGAACTCGGCGATGGCGCCCTGCTTCTTGGCCTCGTCGAGGCTGAGGATCTCGGCGTGCACGTCCAGGTCCCGGGCGAGCACCTCGTTGATCTTCTGCTCGACGTCGGTCATCACGGCCGTCGGGACGGCGGCCGGGGAACCGAAGTCGAAGCGGAAGCGGCCGGGCTGGTTCTCGGAACCGGCCTGGGCGGCCGTCGGGCCGAGGGCGTCGCGCAGGGCCTGGTGGGTGAGGTGCGTGGCCGAGTGGGCGCGGGCGATCGCCTTGCGGCGGCGGCCGTCGATCGAGGCGTGGGCCTTGGCACCGAGGGTCACCTCGCCGACCTGGACGACGCCCTTGTGCACGTACACGCCCGGGACCGGCTTCTGGGTGTCGCGGATCTCGATGACGGCACCGGAGTCGACCTTGATCCGGCCGGTGTCGCCGATCTGGCCGCCGCCCTCGGCGTAGAACGGGGTGCGGTCGAGGACGATCTCGACCTCGTCGCCCTCGCTGGCGGCCGGGGAGGAGGCGCCGTCGACGAGGATGCCGACGATCGTCGACTCGGCGTCGGTGTCGCTGTAGCCGACGAAGTCGGTCTCGCCGGCCTGGTCGGCGATCTCGCGGTAGGCGCCGACCCCGGCGTGGCCGGTCTTCTTGGCCTGGGCGTCGGCCTTGGCGCGCTCCCGCTGCTCCTTCATCAGCCTGCGGAAGCCGTCCTCGTCCACGGACAGGCCCTGCTCGGCGGCCATCTCCAGGGTGAGGTCGATCGGGAAGCCCCAGGTGTCGTGGAGCAGGAACGCCTTGTCGCCGGCCAGGACCTTGCCGCCGGAGGCCTTGGTCTCGGTGACGGCGGTGTCCAGGACGTTGGTGCCGGCGTTCAGCGTCTTGAGGAAGCGGGTCTCCTCGGCGAGGGCGACCGTCTCGATGCGCTCGCGGTCGGTGACCAGCTCCGGGTACTGCTGGCCCATCATCGCGATCACGGTGTCGATGAGGTCCTTGACCACCGGGCCCGTGGCGCCGAGCAGACGCATGTTGCGGATGGCGCGGCGCATGATGCGGCGCAGGACGTAACCGCGGCCCTCGTTGCCGGGGGTCACGCCGTCGCCGATGAGCATCACGGACGTGCGCATGTGGTCGGTGACCACGCGCAGGGACACGTCGGACTCGTGGGCGGCGCCGTAGGCGACACCGGTCAGCTCGGTGGCCTTGTCGATGACGGCCATCGAGGTGTCGATCTCGTACATGTTCTGCACGCCCTGCAGAATCATGGCGAGGCGCTCCAGGCCGAGGCCCGTGTCGATGTTCTTGCTCGGCAGGTCCCCGAGGATCTCGAAGTTGTCCTTGCCGATGCCCTCGCCCCGCTCGAACTGCATGAAGACGAGGTTCCAGATCTCCACGTACCGCTCGTCGTTGACGGCCGGGCCGCCCTCGACGCCGAACTCGGGGCCGCGGTCGTAGTTGATCTCGGAACAGGGGCCGCAGGGGCCGGGGACGCCCATGGACCAGTAGTTGTCCTTCATGCCCAGGCGCTGGATGCGCTCCTTGGGCACGCCGACCACCTCGTGCCAGATGCGCTCGGCCTCGTCGTCGTCCTTGTAGACGGTGATCCAGAGCTTCTCCGGCTCCAGGCCGTAACCACCCTTGTCCTGGGGGCTGGTGAGCAGCTCCCAGGCGTGCTTGATGGCGCCTTCCTTGAAGTAGTCGCCGAAGGAGAAGTTGCCGCACATCTGGAAGAACGTGCCGTGCCGGGTGGTCTTGCCGACCTCTTCGATGTCGGGTGTGCGCACACACTTCTGCACGCTGGTGGCGCGCGCGAACGGCGGCTTGACCTCGCCCAGGAAGTAGGGCTTGAAGGGCACCATTCCGGCCGGGACCAGGAGCAGAGTCGGGTCGTCCGCGATGAGCGACGCCGAAGGGACGACGGTGTGCCCGCGCTCCTCGAAGAAGCTCAGCCAGCGGCGGCGGATCTCAGCCGACTCCATCAGTGGTCCTCATTCCGGTTGTACGAGTACGTCGACCTCTCGACGTACGTCGGGTTGTTGCGGTTCTCGATGGCGACGACGCGCCGGGGAGCGGGGAGTTCGGGGTCCGCGTGGATCCCGAGGGCCTCGCCCAGTTCGGCCTCCCGCCGGGCCATGTTGTCGCGGACGTCGAGCGCGAAGCCCACCGCTTTGTCCTTGAGGCGGTGACCGGTCTCCAGTGCCTTGTTCGCCGCGGTCGCGGCGAGGCTCTCGGGGGTCAGCTGCTTCAGCTTGCGGTTGACCTTGGTGGTGGCCCACACACCGGCGGCGACGCCCGTGGTGAACCAGAAGGTACGGCGGAACATCGCTCGGTCAGTCCTTCTCTCCGCGGGCATTGCGCTTCTCGCGCCGCGAGGCCGGGACGGTACGGCCCACGATCACGGTACGCCGGGGGGCCTTGGCGGGCACGTCGTCGCCTCGGCGGGCGCCCAGGGCCCGGCGTACGCCGTAGCCGAAGGCGGCGACCTTCACCAGGGGACCGCCGAAGGTGGACGCGACGGTCGTCGACAGCGCCGAGGCGTTCGACGTGACCTCCTGGACGTCCGACGCGATCGAGTCGACCCGGTCGATCTGGGTCTGCGCCGAGCGCACCGCCGCGGAGGCGTCGGCCAGTAGCGGGACGGCCTGCTCGGTCACGTCCGCCACGAGCTTGGTGGTCGCCCTGAGCGTCTGGGCCAGCCTCGCCAGTGCCACCGCGAGGAAGGAGACCAGGATCGCCCAGAAGACGGCCACCAGGATCCCGGCCACCTCTCCACCGGACACTGCGCACCCGCTCCCTGAAACGTGCCTCTACATCGAAAAAGTCGTGCACCGAGCCTATCGCGCCGGGCGTGCGGCTCCGTACCGCATTAACGCCCGCGCCGCCCGGGGTCTGCCGGGACAGGGTCCGGAGATTGTACGGAATGAGCACGAGTCAGTACGCTCCGTACACCATGCGAGATCCACAGCGCGAAGACGGGCCGCCGGACGGCAACCTTCCTCTGGAGACCGACCGGTTCGTGGGGCGGACGGACGAACTCGCCGCGCTGGCCGGAGCGCTCGACGCGGCACGGCTGGTGACGGTGACCGGGCCCGGCGGGGTCGGCAAGTCCCGGCTCGCGGCCTGCGCCGCGGCCCGGCGCGCGGCGGGCGCGCAGGGGTGGCGCGACGGAGTGTGGCGGGTGGACCTGACCCCGCTGCGCGACCCCGAGTTCGTCGCGTACGCGGTCGTGGAGGCCATGGGGCTGACCGACCACACCACGCGACTGCCCCGCGAGACCCTCCTCGCGCATCTCGACGGGCGTCAACTCCTGTTGCTCCTCGACGGGTTCGAGCACCTGGTGGAGCCCTGTGCGGCACTGGTGAGCGATCTGCTGCGGCACGCGCCGGGGCTCGACGTGCTCGCCACCGGCCGCCGGCCGCTCGGGGTGGCGGGCGAGCGCCTGCTCCCGCTGGCCCCGCTGGACGAGGACGCGGCGGTCGACCTGTTCGCCGACCGCGCCGCGCAGCTGGGGCTGGCGGTCGACGGCGACGAGGACGTACGGGAGCTGTGCCGGCGCCTGGACGGGATCCCGCTGGCGATCGAGCTGGCGGCGGGGCGGCTGCGGGCCCTGTCCCCCGGGCAGTTGCTCGACCGGTTCGCGGACCGGTTCCGGCTGCTGACGGGCGGCGCCCGGGACGCCCCGGCGCGCCACCAGACGCTGCGCACGGCGATCGGCTGGAGCCACGAGCTGTGCACGCCGGGGGAACGCCTGCTGTGGGCGCGGCTCTCGGTGTTCGCCGGCCCGTTCGACCTGGAGGCCGTCGAGTACGTGTGCAGCGGCGACGGCCTGGACGCCGACGACGTCCTCGACGTCCTGTCCGAGCTGCTGGCCCAGTCCGTGGTGGCCCGCGAGGACACCGCGACGGGCGTGCGCTACCGGATGCTGGGCACCCTGCGGGCGTACGGCGCCGACTGGCTGGAGGCCATGGGCGACGCGACCCGGCTGCGACGGCGCCACCGCGACTGGTACATGGGGCTGGCGACCTGGTGCGAGCTGGACTGGTTCTCGCCCCGGCAGCGGGAGGTGGCCGCCCGTATCGAGGCGGAGCTGCCGAATCTGCGCCGCGCCCTGGAGCACTGCCTAACCGAGCCGGACGAGGCTCATCTGGGCCAGTACCTGGCGGGCTCGCTGTGGTTCTACTGGGCCGGCTGCGGCCGCCTCTCGGAGGGACGGCGCTGGCTGGAGCGCAGCGTGCAGCTGGACACCGAGCAGACGGCCAACGAGCAGTCGCGGCTGAAGGCCCTGTGGGTGCTCGGCTATGTCGCGATCCTCCAGGGCGACGCGGTGCCCGCGCTGGCGGCGCTCCAGGAGTGCCGGGAGGGGGCGGAGCGGGTCGCCAGCCCCACGGCGCTGGCCTACGCGGAGCACCGCGCGGGCTGTCTGGCCCTGGTCACGGACGACATGGCCCGCGCGGAGACGCTGCTGCGCTCGGCACTGGAGCGGTACCAGGAGATCGGCGAGCTCAACAGCAACGTCCTGATGGGACAGGTCGAGCTGGCCATGGCGCGGGCGTTCCAGGGCGATCTGCCGGGCGCGGTGCGGCTCTGCGAGGACGTCCGGCAGGTGTGCGAGGACCACGGGGAGCGGTGGACACGCTCCTACGCGCTGTACGTCCTGGCGTACGCGGCCTCGCGGGACGGTGATCTCGCCGGGGCCCGGAGGCTGCTCACGGAGTGCCTGGCCGGCGCCCACGCCTTCCGTGACCTGCTCGGTTCGGTGCTGGCGGTGGAGCTGTTGGCGCTGGTCACGGTCGCGGAGGGCGACGCGGCGGAGGCCGCGGTGCTACAGGGCGCGGCCGCCGGCATGTGGCCCTCGGTGGGGCTGCCGCTGTTCGGCTCGGCGTACTACAACGCCCCGCACGAACTGTGCGAGACGAAGGCCCGGGACCGGCTGGGCGACGAGCGGTACGAGGAGTGCGTACGGCAGGGGGCGCGGCTGGGCCGGGAGGCCGGGGTGGCGCGGGCGCTGGGGCGG
>NZ_VJZD01000026.1 GCF_009377175.1 Streptomyces adustus | reverse complement strand
GTCTGACCGGCTTCAGCACGTCTCCTGAAGCCGACGAAGTCCCAGCCATCCCGCCCCCTCATGCAGCAATGGCCCTCGATCTTACGGTCCATGACTTGCGCGCCGTGATCCACAAGAGAAGCCCTAGGTCCGGTTTGGTCGCGAAGACGGTGCTCTCGCCCAGTCCCGCGGCCCGGCAGCGGTCCGCATCGCACGTCCACGAGCGCGGGATGTATAACTCACGGTCCACCGCCGCGTGCCCGCGGGCACTTGCGTAGACGAGGTAGACAGCGACCTGCGCGTTCTCGATCCTCCCGGCGGTGCCGGTGTACTGGCGTTGGAGCCCGACAGTGTGCGTGCCCTTCTTCACATCCCCGGTCTCGTCGACCACCAACACCGCATCCTCGTCACGCAGGTGCTCCAGCACGTACTCACGCACGTCATCACGCACCCGATCGGCATCCCACTTGGCCCGGCCGAGCAGGTACTGCATGCCGTCCGGGGTGGCCTCCCCGGCCCACTCGGCGATCGACCAGCAGTTCTTGCGCGGCAGGTCCGAGAGCAGCCCCAGCACCAAGTCCCTCACCCGACGCCGGGGTTCGACCCGGGCGAAGCGGCCCGCTATCCGGCCCATCAGGATCTCGAACGCCTCCTGCCAGCGGGCAGGGTCTACGCTGTGCCCCGCGGCCACCGCATGATCTTCAGTCTTCACACACCGATGATCATCGGTGGCCGCACCAATCTGCGTCCCGCCCGACTCTGGGCGCCTTGGCTGGCGACTCCGAGTTCAAGTTGGCGTGGAGGTCCTGCTCATCTTCTTCGCCCGCGCCTTCGTGCGCCGACCCTCCTGAGAATCAACGGCACTCCCATAGCGATAGCTGCCTCGACTGCCGCCAGAATCAAGAATCCTCGGGTGATGCCCGTGGACAGGGTGATCGCCAAGGCGATGGCAGCACCGACAGAGATCCCCAACGACGGTCGCCAGTCGTCGGTACGGATCACCGTCCAGCACAGCGGAAGGAACGAAAGGGCCGCGATGATGAAGACGGCGGCATACCAGCCATAGCCGTCCGGCACCCCACACGCGCTTCGTTGGCCGTCGTAATGCCAGTCGCACCCGCCCTCGACAAGCCCGGTCGCCCCCCAGCCGAGCGCGACAGCGAAGCACAGCCCGTAGAGGGCTCCCCACCCCTTGCTGTTCATGCCCGGATCCTACGGGGGACATCTTGGCTGACCTTCTCGACGAGCTCACTCGGCACCTGACCACGACAGAGTGCGGGACCGCCAACTGAAGCATCTAGGACGCCAGCGGGCGAGATCACGATCTACGGCTTGAGTACTAGGCCGTGTATCGAAAGTGGATCAAGGTGAGGGTGTGGCCGTGGTTCGGGGCTAGGCAGTGTCCGGGCGATCTTGTAGTGGAGTCGTAAGGGGAGCCGGTGTGCTGGTCGGGTGGGGTGGCTGGGAGAGTGATTGCCTGTGACGAAGTCTGATCTTGCTCGCCGTATCCATGCTGCCTCTCACCTGACCGGCCAGTTCACGCTCCGGTCGGGACGTACTGCCACGGAGTACTTCGACAAGTACCGATTCGAGGCGGATCCCGTCCTGCTGGACGACATCGCCCGACGGATGGCCCCTCTGGTGCCGTCCGGCACGCAGGTGCTGGCCGGCCTGGAGATGGGCGGCATCCCGGTAGTGACCGCGCTCGGCCGACACACGGGCCTTCCTTGCGCGTTCGTGCGCAAGCAGGCCAAGCCGTATGGCACGTGCCGTCTGGCCGAGGGTGCGGAGGTTGCGGGCCAGAAGGTGCTGGTCATCGAGGACGTCGTCACCAGCGGTGGGCAGATCGTGCTGTCGACCGCGGACCTGCGGAACCTGGGCGCGCAGGTGGATGAGGCGCTATGCGTGATCGACCGGGAGCAAGGCGGTGCGGAGGCTCTCAAGGCGGAGGGCATCAGTCTGTTGTCACTGCTGTCGGCCGAAGACTTGCGGGCTGCTGCCGCGTCCTGACTCCAGGCCGTGTCCGGCCACCGGCCTGGAGCGTTGTCCGGAGCATGATGGGGCGGGGAGATCTTTCGGACGGGCAGTGGGCGCAGTTGGAGCCGCTGCTGCCGGTGAGTAACAACCGGTGCGGGCAGTGGCCGGACCACCGTCAGGTGGTCAACGGGATACTGCACCGGGTACGGACCGGGTTGCCGTGGCGGGATCTGCCGGAACGGTTCGGCCCGTGGAAGACCGTGTATGAACGCCATCGGCTCTGGTCGGCCGACGGCACCTGGGAGCGGCTGTTCCAGCAGGTCCAGGGCGCCGCCGACGCGGACGGCGCGATCGACTGAGACATCTCGGTGGACTCCACCGTGATGCAGGCTCACCAGCACGCCGCCGGGGCCCGCAGAACCCCACCGCCGGCACCGAGTTGTTCAAAGGGGGGCGCCGCAGTGGAACACCTGACCGAGAGGCCCTGGTTGAGGTTGCTCGGCCATGTGGTGGCGGTGGTGCTGCAGGCGAGGGACTGGGGCGCTCCCGCGGCGGGTTCACCGCGAAAGTCCACCTGAGCGCCGATGGTCGCTGCCGCCCGCTGTCTCTCACTGTCACCCCCGGGCAGCGGGCGGACTGCACCCAGTTCGAGCCGGTCATGGACAAGATCCGTGTGCCACGGGCCGGGCCGGGCCGGGCCGCCCGCGCCGGCGTCCGGACAGCCTCAGCGCGGATAAGGCGTACAGCAACCGCACCTTTCGCGCTTATCTGCGAAGGCGCGGCATCCGCCACGTCATCCCGGAGAAAAAGGACCAGCAAGCCGCCCGCCTGCGCCGGGGCTCACACGGTGGCAGGCCACCAGGCTTGGACAAAGAACGTTACAAAAAACGCAACACGGTCGAACGCGCCATCAATAAGCTCAAGGCGCACAGAGCCGTCGCGACGCGCTATGAAAAACGCGCATACATCTTCCTCGGAACCGTCACCGTCGCAGCCCTGGTCATCTGGCTCCGTTCATGATCGCCCGGACAGGCTCTAACGCCCCGTCGTTCAGATGTTGTGCGGGTCGCTTACGCCAGGAGGTCACCGCGGCTGGTCGCAACGCGCAGGAGGTCCCGCAGAGAGCCGGCCAGTTCGTGGGCCAGCCGTTGCATGTCTTCCGCGTTCGCGTTCTGGTCTCGAGCGTTTCGTGGGCGTGTGTCAGCAGCTCGTTCGCCGAGCCGAGTTGGACCGACTCGATGTCGTCCGCCGGGCGGGCCACGTAGCCGTCTGGGCCGTCGGTGCTCAGGTAGCAGGGCTGGCTCTCCGGGTCCGACCACGGGAAGAGGCGCAGTTCGTTCCGTGCCGTCATCCTTGTGCCTGCCTCTCGTCGCGCGCGTGGTGGGTGGTGAAGACCGCGTCGATGCGGTCCCCTGGGAAGGCCAGGAGGGCGGCGTCGACGACTCGGCCGGTGGAGGCGGTAGCGACCCGCGTGATCGCGAGGACCGGCGCGGCGGAGGCGATCGGGAGGGTCCCTCAACGGGGGACTCCTCCGACGGTGAACCTGTACCCAGGTACCGATTACAAGGGTCGGGCGGCGCCAGAGAGGTACTGGGGCGTTGAGCCGGTCCGACACGACGCCTGCGCGCAGCTCTTTCGGGTCGGGAATGGGGTGGCAAGACGCCCAGCGGCTTGGCAAAGGACCAGGCCGAGCAGGGGGTCGCAGACGACGGCCAGGCCCGCGTCGGCCCCTATCACCATGAATTCGCGGGAGCTCCGCCAGGACGGCGAACGCATGGAAGACGAGCCGGCCGCCGGGAGTCGTGCTGTGCAGTCAGGTGCAGCCGATGTCGCGCTCGTACAGCTCGGCGGGCAGGGAGGAGTCGCGACACAAGGATCACTGCCGGCAGAGCTGAAGCGCCGGGCGGCATCAGGCTTGTGCTCAGCGCCCGGGGGCGGCCGGGGCAGCCGCGTGGGCCGGGGTGTCGTGCAATCCCAGGCGCAGGTGCTCGACGTGGTAGAGGGCCTGATCGAGAAGCTCCGCGACGTGGTTGTCGTAGAGCGAGTAGACGATGGAGCGGCCCTGCCGCTCGCCGGTGACCAGGCCGAGGTTTCGCAGCAGCCGGAGCTGGTGCGAGCAGGCGGAGGCTTCCATGCCGACGGCTTCGGCGAGCTCTCCGACCGCGCAGGGGCCTTCCTGGAGGCGGGCCAGGATGTAGAGCCGGGAGGGTGTGGCGAGGGCCTGGAGGGTGGCGGCGACGTCGGCGGTACCGACCGCATCGAGCCGTTCGCGGGTACTGGCGCTGCTGGTGATGGTGTCGCGTCCATGGCCCATGCGCCCATCATACCGATGACACATGAAGAGCTGTTCAGACGTTCATGTACGGTGGAAGCGTAGCCACCTCCCGCCCGTGAAGGGTTGTTTTGTCATGTCTACTGTCCTGGAGCAGCGGTCCGCGCCGCCCACCGGCGCCATGCGTCCGCTACCGCCCCGGCGCCAAACCCGTCTGCTCGCGACGACCGAGGCCCGCTGGGCGCTCGCGGCGCTGGTGCTGTTCCTTCTCGCGCTGCCGATCCACCTGATGGACGGTCCGGTGTGGCTGTGGGGCGCCCTGTTCGCCGCGACCTACGTCACCGGCGGCTGGGAGCCGGCCTGGGAGGGGTTGAAAGCCCTGAAGGACAAGACGCTGGACGTGGACCTGCTGATGGTCGTCGCCGCCCTGGGGGCCGCCGCGATCGGGCAGGTCCTCGACGGCGCGCTGCTGATCGTCATCTTCGCCACCTCCGGCGCCCTGGAAGCCGTAGCCACCGCCCGCACCGCGGACTCCGTGCGCGGACTGCTCGACCTCGCCCCCACCACCGCCACCCGGCTCCTGCCGGACGGCACCGAGGAGACGGTGGACACCGAGCGCCTGATGGTCGGGGACACGATTCTGGTCCGTCCCGGCGAGCGGGTCGGCGCGGACGGACAGGTACTCGACGGAGCCAGTGACGTCGACCAGGCCACCATCACCGGCGAGCCGCTTCCGGTGGCCAGGCAGGCCGGGGACGAGGTGTTCGCCGGCACCGTCAACGGCACCGGGGTCCTGCGCGTACGGGTCGAGCGCGACCCGTCCGACTCGGTGATCGCCCGGATCGTGAAGATGGTCGAGGAAGCCTCCGAGACCAAGGCGCCCACCCAGCTGTTCATCGAGAAGATCGAGCAGCGCTACTCGATCGGCATGGTCCTCGCGACCCTCGCCGTCTTCGCGATCCCGCTCGCCTTCGGAAACGCCCTCTCTTCGGCACTGCTGCGGGCGATGACGTTCATGATCGTGGCCTCGCCGTGCGCGGTGGTGCTCTCCACCATGCCGCCGCTGCTGTCAGCCATCGCCAACGCCGGCCGCCGTGGCGTGCTCGCCAAGTCCGCCGTCGTCATGGAGCGCCTCGGCCAGATCAGCACCGTCGCCCTGGACAAGACCGGCACCCTCACCGAAGGCACCCCCCATGTCACCGACCTGCGCCCCCTGCCCGGCAGCGGCCTGAAGGACGATGCGCTCCTCGCTCTGGCAGCCTCCGCCGAGCATCCCAGCGAGCACCCGCTGGCCCGGGCCGTGGTCGCCGCCGCCCGCGAACGCGGCCTGCCCCTGACCGAAGCCGAAGACTTCACCTCCACCCCCGGACAGGGCGTCACCGCCACCGTCGCCGGCCACACCGTCACGGTCGGCTCCCCCGCCCGGCTGCTGGACGGTGCCGGCCACCAGCCGCACCGGGCAGTGGTGGCCGAGCTGGAGGAGGACGGGCGTACCTCGGTCGTCGTTGTGCGCGACGGGGTACCGGTGGGCATGCTGGGGATCGCGGACCGGCTGCGGCCGGACGCGGCGGCCACCGTAGCCGCCCTCACCCGCCTGACCGGCCGCACCCCGATCCTGCTGACCGGCGACAACGAACGCGCCGCCCGGCACCTGGCCGCCGAGGTCGGCATCACCGAGGTCCGCGCCGGGCTGCTCCCCCGGGACAAGGTCGACGCCGTCAAGAAGTGGGAAGCCCAGGGTCACAAGGTGCTGGTCGTGGGCGACGGAGTCAACGACGCCCCCGCCCTGGCCGCCGCGCACTGCGGGATCGCGATGGGCAAGGCCGGCTCCGATCTCGCCCTGGAGACCGCCGACGCCGTCGTCGTGCGCGACGAACTGGCCACCATCCCCGCGATCGTGCAGCTCTCCCGCACCGCACGCCGCTTCGTCGTCCAGAACCTGGCCATCGCCGGGTCCTTCATCGCCGTCCTGGTCGCCTGGGACCTGATCGGCACCCTCCCCCTGCCCCTCGGCGTCGCCGGCCACGAGGGCTCCACCGTCATCGTCGGCCTCAACGGCCTGCGCCTGCTGCGCGAGACCGCCTGGCCCCGACTCACCAAGGACACCGCGTGAGCCGACGCACCCGTCGCGCCTCCCCTGCCCCGGGGGCAGCACGGCCCACCGTCACCGTCTGCCGCGGCTGCTGCTGCGGTACCCCCAAGATCCCCGGCCTCGACCACACCGCCCAACTCCGAGACCTGCGCCAAGCCCTCGACGGCACGGCGACCGTACGCGTCACCGACTGCCTCGACGCCTGCGAGCGCGCCAACGTCATCGTCGTCCAGCCTTCCGCCGAAGGCCGCAAGAACGGCGGCCGCCCCGTCTGGCTCGGCCTGGTCAACGACCCCGACGCCACCATCGACATCACCACCTGGGTCAAGGACGGCGGCCCCGGCCTCGCCGACCCGCCCGGCATCCTCGACCTCTACGCCTTCCGTCCCTCCCGCCGCGTCCAGGCCGAACTCCATGACACATGACCCTCGCACCCGCCGCGGGGCGACCTCTACCGGATCGACAAGCCCGTCGAACTGGTCGCCCCGGAGGGCCCGACCAAGGTGATCGCCGTCATCGAGAAGTTCCTCTCAAGGTAGGCGGCCTCTGAACGACGATCCTGGCCTGGCGGAGTGCCGACCGCCGACGACTGCGGCGTGGCCTTGGTCTGAGACGAGCACTTGCCTGGGCACGGCGTCGCCGGGACCACCCCGAGGGAACGGTCCCCGCTGGGACATACCAGCACCTGGCGCCCCAGCGCGTCGAGTGTGCACCTGCCCCCTGCCCGACGGCGCCACCCGCAGACTCGGCCGCCAGGTGACCCCGGCAGCCCCGCCAACCTGGATGCGGTCGAGCAGACGCCGGCGCAAGGCGGCCGCCCATTCACCGGTAACCCCCGGACTGCCCGCCCGTACGCCCGCGACATGCGCCGACGGTTGGCCCCGGTCTACTGATCGACGGTGAAGATGACCGCTCGGTCGTTCTGCGCAGCGGTGAGGTAGAAGGTCTTCAGTCCGGGCAGGAACGCCTGGGTGTAGGCGATGTCGGCGGCGTCGCCGGTGCCCTGGTAGGCGTCGAACGTGAGCGTGGCGAAGCGCTCGCCCAGCCACTGCCCGTCCAGTGGCTCCAGTGCCTTCGCGACCTCGCGGACCTGGTCCGCAGCGACGTAGCAGACGATGTAATCGTCGCCTTGGTGCAACGGCACTCCGCCAAGTATGACGTGCGACAACGGATAGTCGCCGTTCTCGAAGGCGAGGTCGCCGTCGGTGAAGCAACGGTGCAGGGCATCCCAGGACTTGTCGAGTTCGCAGAGGTGGTCCATGTCCCACCGGTCCTCGACCTCTGCGACGAGTTCGATGACCTCGTCGTCCTCCTGACAGGCCAAAAAGCGTTCGGCGTCCTGGGCCTCCAGAGCGAAGAGCACCGCGCGAGCCGCCATCATGTCCCCCTGCCCCTACGAAGATTCGTTCCGCGTGATCCAACCACACGGCCGGCGGTCGGATGCGCTGGGCCGCCTCCATCGGCTGGCCTGCTGTTGGGCTTTCGACTGGGACACTGCTGCCGGTCGTCGACCTCACCACCCGCACTCGATCGTGCCGACCCGGTGAGTCGTGCTGAGGCCTCTTCGAACACTATCCAGGTGTGGCTCGGCACGAGAGGATGCCAGAGTCACCGTCGTGACCTTGATGAACGTGCTCGTGGAGTTCGCCCGGACCGGCCGTATCGGTCCGCTTCACTGCGGCATGCCCTTGGCCCAGGCCGAGAATCTTCTGGGGCCAGGACGCCCGCACCCCGCCATCCGGTTGAGACCGGGCATAGACGGCTACCCCCACACCTGGAACGGCCTGGAGCCGTTCATCACCCAACGCCTTGTCAGTGGAATCTGGATCCGTCTCCGGCCGGGCTCGACAACCTTGATTCCAAGGAGAGGTCGGGAAGTCGAACGGCATCGCCCGCAGGCGGCTGCCCAAGCCTCGTCAGAGGGGGCCGAGGCCGCCGGGACCGGAACATCTCGAGCACGCCGATCCGAACGTGCTGGGCCGCTGCGGCTTCCGCGGCTCCACCCCGGTCGGCGGGATGCCTCGGCCCCTCCGCGGACCAGCCGAGGCCGCCGAGGACCGACCGGACCGCGGGACCCGGGCGGGGGACGCCGGCGGTAGGGCCGGACGCGCCGCCAGGTGCGGCGATCCGTGCGCCGTCGACCTGCCGGAGGCGCTG
Source organism: Streptomyces adustus (assembly GCF_009377175.1). Classification (GTDB taxonomy): domain Bacteria; phylum Actinomycetota; class Actinomycetes; order Streptomycetales; family Streptomycetaceae; genus Streptomyces; species Streptomyces adustus. Next base: position 54,273 of record NZ_VJZD01000026.1, on the reverse strand, counting down.
GAGACCCGGTGTGAAGCGTCAGACGAGCGTCGGCGTAGGGGCGGGCAGATAGGGGGTGATGTTCCGCCAGGCACGCTCGATGTACTCGTCCTTCTCGCCGACCGGGGCGACATAGTGCAGTGCGCTCTCGGCGGCGTCCTTGCCTCGCAGTCGGGTGATGATCCACGCGGCGAGGTAGTGGGAAGCCAGGCAGCCGCCGGCGGTGGCGACGTTGTCCTTTGCGTAGAAAGGCTGGTTGAGTACCTCGACGCCGGCCGCGATGACCCAGGGCTTGGTGGTCAGGTCGGTGCAGGCGGGGATGTCGTTGAGGAGCCCGAGCCTGGCCAGTACGAGGGCGCCGGAGCACTGTGCCGCGATGAGCTGGCGCGAGGGGTCCAGGCCCCGCAGGACACTCATGATCGCCGGATCTTCGACGACCTCACGGGTGGCGACGCCGCTGCCGATGATGACGGCGTCGGCGGTGCACGCCTCCTCCAGTGTGGACATCTGCTCGATGACCACCCCGTTCATGGACGTCACCTTGGGGCTGGGCGTGGCGATGGTGACGCGCCAGTCGTCAGCCTTGATGCGGTTGAGCACTCCGAGCGCGATCAGGGAGTCGAGCTCGTTGTACCCCTCGAAAGTGAGGATCGCGACGTGCATGTCGGCTGTCCTTCCAGGTGAGCGCGGAATGACTGCGACCGTACGGACCTGCAAGCAGGACAGTCAAAGAATTGTCATGGATACAATTTCGACCCATGGCAGCCCCGCGCTACAAAGCCCTGGTCGACGCACTCGCCTCCGACATCCGGACGGGGCGACTCGCGGCGGGCGCCAAGTTGCCGACCCACCGCGCGCTGGCCGCCCGCGAGGGCGTCGCGGTCGTGACCGCGACACGGGTGTACGCCGAACTGGAGGCCATGGGCCTGGTCAGCCGGGAGCAGGGCCGCGGCACGTTCGTGCGCGACCTCGCGGTCACCCCCAGCCAGGGCATCGACCAGCAGGTCCTCGCCACGGACGCAGTCGACCTCAACTTCAACTATCCGTCGCTGCCCGGCCAGACCGGCCTCCTGCGCCAGGCCCTACGAGACGTGGCCGTCTCCGGTGACCTCGACTCGCTGCTGCGGTATCAGCCGCACCCGGGCCGACCCCAGGACAGGGCTTCCATCGGACGGCACCTGGGTCGCCGCGGGATCCCCGCTGACGCCGACCGCATCCTTGTCGTCAACGGTGCGCAGCACGGCCTGGCCGTCACGGCCATGGCCATGCTCAACGCAGGCGACGTCGTCGCGGTCGACGCACTCACCTATCCCGGCTTCAAGGTGCTCGCGCACACCTTGCACCTCGACCTGGAGCCCATCCCCACCACCGTCGACGGGCCGGACCTCGACGTCCTGGAGAAGGTGTGTGCCACCCGGCCGGTGCGCGCGGTGTACACCATGCCGACCCTGCACAACCCCCTGGGCTGGGTCATGACGGAAGCCGACCGAGTCCGCCTGATCGGGATCGCCCGGCAGCACGGCGTGCTCATCATCGAGGACGCCTCGTACGCCTTCCTGGTCGAGAACCCACCACCGCCGCTGGTGGTGGCCGCACCGGACATCACCGTCCACGTCTCCGGGCTGTCCAAGAGCGTCGCCACGGGCCTGCGGGTCGGCTTCGTCCTCGCCCCGCCGACCGCCGTGCCGCTGCTCGAACGCGCGATCCGAGCGACCACCTGGAACACCCCGGCCCTGACCACGGCGATCGCTTGCCGCTGGCTCGACGACGGCACCGTGGACAAGTTGGAGGCGCAGAAGCGGGACGACGCCAAGGCCCGCCAAGCCCTCGCTGTGCGAGAACTGGCAGGGCTACCGCTGGTCGGTCATCCCTCGTCGTACTTCACCTGGGTGCCGCTGCCCGACAGCGCACGCGCCGACCGTCTGACCGCCACCCTCGCGCGTCATCGCATCTCGGTCACCACCGCGGAGCCGTTCACCACCTCGGCCCACACACCGCAGGCGATCCGCCTCGCCCTGGGCTCGGCCCAGTTGGACAGCCTCCGATCGACGCTGCGCACGGTACGGCGCCTCGCCCTCGAAGACGCATTCACCTGAACGCGCTTGCACGTCGGCCGAGGGTGTACGGATTCTTCGGCGCCGAGTTGCGGGGCACTCCCCCTTCATCCGATGCCGTCCGCGCATCACGAGGTGACCTCCTCGCGGCCGATGGCGGTGAGAGCGACGCGCTGGACGACCGGTCGCCCGCGCGGCCCGGTCTCCTCCACGGCGAGCGGGCCGTTCGGCCGGCGAAGCCGTACAGGCAGCAGGGGCGAACCTGAGGCCGGCTCCCCTCATCAGGTCCCTCGGAATCGGTCGTCTAGGCTGGCGTGGTGACTGATGGACAGGAGCGGGTGCAGCCGTCGGGAGTGTGGGCCACGGCAGTTGGGGTGGCCAGGGTGCGGGCGCTGGAGACCGAGCGGGCGAACCCGCTGTTCCGCGACCCACTGGCACAGGCTTTCGCCGCCGCAGGCGGCCTGTGGCCCTCGTCGTCGCCGCTGCCCGATGGTGACGAGGAGGCGCGACGCCGCCGACTGGCCGTGTCGTTCTCCATCGTCATCAGGACGAAGTTCCTCGACGACCTGTTGCAGCAGGCCTGCGCGTCCGGGGTCCGGCAGGTCGTGCTGCTCGGCGCGGGAATGGACAGCAGGGCCTTCCGGATGGACTGGCCCGAGGGCACCCGGCTGTTCGAGGTCGACACCGCCGCGCCGCTGGACTTCAAGGCGTCGGTGCTGCGCCAGGAGCGGGCCGTCGCGCGCTGCGAGCGGATCACCGTCGCGGTGGATCTGCGTGAGGACTGGCCGGACGCGCTGGCCGCCGCAGGGCATGACCTGGCGGCCCCGACCATATGGATCGCAGAAGGGCTGCTGATCTATCTGCCCCAGGACGCGGTGGAGCTGCTGCTGGCCCGGATCAGCGCGCAGTCGGCGCCAGGGAGCCGGATGGGGCTGACGTTGGGCTCGCCCGGCGTGATCGAGCGCTTCGGCGCGGACGCGGCACCGGGATCGGCGGCGTCCATGTGGGTCTCGGAGATGCCCGACGATCCGGTGGGCTGGCTGGCCGGGCACGGCTGGGAGGCCGACTGCCACACCCTGCGCGAGCGCGCTGCCGCCTACGGCCGCCCGATCAGCACCCCGCCGCAGCGCGAGGAGCGCCCCGGCGGACTGGTCTCGGCGGTCCGCCGGTAGAACACCTCCCGACAACCCCCGGCCACAAATCCCGGGGAAGCATGATCCGCCGCTGCGTCATCTGGCGAGACGAGCACGCCGCTGACGAACGTCCACACGTGGTCGTGGAAGGGGCGAACGTCACACACCTGCTGAGCACCCGCCCTCGTGCTCCAGGCGTGTCAGCCGTCTACGGACGCGTCTTGCTCCTTGCTCAGCAGCGTTCCGCGCGGTCCGAAGCCGGCCGAGGAGTAGAAGCGGACGGCTCCCTTGTTCGCCGCGAAGATGCCGGCATGGATGATCGAGACCCCACGCTCCGCGGCGGCTTGCTCCGCTGCTGCCAGCAAGGCCGACCCGACCCCCTCACCGCGGTGCCCGTCCAGGACGACCGTGTGGATGTCGGCGGCGCGACAGGGAGCCAGGATCTGATGATCCGGTGGATCGGCCAGCAGAACCACCTCCGCCATGCCCACCACCTCACCCACCACCTCGGCGACCAGGATCACCACCTTGGACTCGCCCGACAGCACTCCTTCGAAGTGCCTGCGCACGGCCTCGACGTCGGGCACTCGATAGACGGTCGGATCGAGTTCGACATGCCTTTCGGCATTCGCGAGACGCAGGCGAACAAGTGCGGGCACGTCGCCCCGCTCGGCAGCTCTGACCGAGATCGACATAGCCCGGAGCCTCCCACCCCGTCCGCCCGAACCACAAGGTTCACAGTCCGAATCAAGACGGGGCGAACGTTGCCGGATGCGCAGCGATATCCGGCTCGTCGACGGCCGGCCTCGTCGTGGAGAGTGGGTGTCATGCTTGCTGATCACCAAGAATGCGACGCCATAGTCACGGCCGTGGCCTCGGTAGGGACCATTGTCGATGTGGACGGGCACGAGGGTTTTGTGGACCAGGCCAAACACCCCTCGTGGTGGTCTGACGCGCCGCGCCCTGCGGTCGGCGACCGGATGCACGTGGCCGTGCTGGACGCCAGCAGGACGCCCACACGACTCAGCGCTCTACCCGACGACATTCGGATGGCCCGCGCCCTGCGCTACACCGAACCGCTGGAGCAGTTGTGCCCACCACCGCCTGCTGTTGCCAAGGACCTGGAGTGGGCCGCGGTGGAAACAGCACTGGGCACGGCCCTGCCGGCCGATTACAAGCGGCTCGTCCAGGCATATGGCGGCGGGCTCTTCGCGGGCACGCTCTGGATGCTGGAGCCCGGATGCCCGAATGCGTCCTACGACCTCATCGCCCAGGCCGCGGAGCGCGAGGAGATCCTCCAAGAGCTCTGGGAAGCCGGTGAGGATCGGCCGCCGGAACTCCTGGACCGCGACGTCCGACTGATCCCCTGGGGATTCGACGAAGGCTCTGGACACTTCCTGTACTGGCTGGTCCAGTCCGATGTCGAGCCGGAGGAATGGACCGTCATCCTCAACGAGGGCCGCGGCCCGCTGTGGGAGACGACCCCCGTCTCATGCAGCCGGTTTCTTCTCGACGTGGTAGCCGGTACGACGACATCGTTCTACTTCACCGATCTCGACGACATCGTCGACCCTGATCACAGGACCCGCTTCGTACCCAATGCCGAGATCCTCGGCCGCGGTTACGGCCTCACCCGACTCTGACGACTGCCCTGCTCGGCTCATCGACGTCTGGTCACCGCCAGGGAGGCGTGGATCGGGCCGCGTACCCTCGGCTCCATGCCCCGCCATTCGAAAAGTCCCCGTCGGCTGGTTGTCGACGCGCGAACGTATCTGTGGACGCTCCGCCACAGCCACAGCGTGGCGGACGGCAGCCGTTGCTGCCACGAGACCCTGACGCTCCATCCGCAGCCGGCCGGCACCGGCGGCCCACTGCGCATCGTCTTCACCGAGGGCCCTGACCGGTACGTCCCGGGCGGGGCTCCCCTGGGCTCCGGAGACGTGGGGTACGTCCGGGGCGCCTCCCTCAACCTTCACGAACCCGGCGCCGTCCGAGCCCTGCTCGACGTGGCGTTGGCCCGCGGGTAGCAGCCGGCGATGCGGCAGGCGGTGGAGCTCGACGGCTGGTCCCTGCTGGAGGCGGCAGCCGCCGCACGGACCGGGACCACCGGCCCCGACAACCCGACACAAGCTTCCTGATCAGGGTGGCCTCCTGGGCCCTGTCCCGGCGTCCGGCCCGGGAGCGGCGGCCCGACCCCGCGGCCACCGGACGCCGGGCGCCCGGCGCCGGTGCGGGAGCACCCGCGGACCGGCGCCCGGACGATCCGGATGACCGGGACGGACCTGCCTAGACGCGGTCCTGGAAGACGCAGTTCCACACATGCGTGCCCGCGACGCTGCCGTCGGCGCGCACCGCCTCCAGTGTGTAGAAGTGCGTGGTCCCCCGGGCGGCCGTGGCGTCCGTGTAGGTGCGGGTCGTGGCCGCCAGCAGCCCGGTGTGCAGCGGCTCGTACGCCTCGGTGGCCGTGTTCCACCGGCTGACGCGGTAGCCCGCGACGGTGTCGCACTCGGCCGTGTTGTCGCACCGCCAGTTGATGGACGGCCCGGTCACGCCGGGGCCGCCGATGACGGTGCCGTAGCCCATGCTGCCGAGGTTCCAGTCCCGGGTGACCGTCACGGACGGCCTCATGTCCAGCTCGGTGGCCTCGACGACCGTGACCCCCGGGGCGCTCGGGGACAGTACGTTGCCCCAACGGTCCCTGGCGACGACCGCGTACACATACGTCTCGCCGTCAGGCAGGTCGCCGCAGACGACCGCGAGCGGGTCGCTGGTGCCCTCCGCGCAGGAGATGGTGCCGAGCCATTTGATCGTGCCGTCGGCCTTCCGGGTGCCGATCCAGCCGTCGTAGCGCTCGACGTCGTCCTCGGGCGAGGCCTCCCAGCTCAGCAGCATGCCGTCGGCGCGCGGGGTGGCCTTCACACCGGTCACCGGGCCGGGCGCGACGCGGTCGCCGGTGCGCACGACGAGCGGGGCGGACAGCGCCGACTCGTTGCCGGCCGGGTCCACCGCCGCGACCGCGTACGTCACATGGGTGCCCGCGGGCATGTCCAGGTCGTGGCAGACGCCGTCGGTACTGGTCTCGTCGCTCTCGGAGGGCTCGCAGTTCACGCGGGTGAGGGCGGCCGGGTCGAGGGTCTTTCCGGGCGAACGGTAGACGTGGTAGGTCCCGCCGTTGTCGAAGTCCTCGTAGAAGCCGTCGGGCTGCTTCCAGTACACGTCGGTGTAGCTGTATTGGGCGATGGCCTCAAGGGAGACCGGGGACTTCGGCGGCGTCCGGTCGACGCCGTCGCCGGTGACGGCAGCGTACGCCGACGGGTTGCCGGACGCGTCCAGGGCGCGGACCCGGTAGTACCAGGCGGTGTTCAAGGGCCCGTCGGTACGGTACGACGTCGCGGCCGTGGTGCCCAGCAGGGTGAACGGGCCGGTGGCCGCGGAGGCGGCGTACACCTCGTACGCCGTGGCGTCGGAGACCGGCTGCCAGGCCAGGGTGGCCCACCATGCGTCGCTGGTGACCGTGAGCCCGGCCGGTGCCGCCGGACCCGTACGGTCCACGGTCGCGGCGGTGACGTCGGCGCTGCCCGCGGACTCGCGGCCCGCCTTGTCGACGGCGCGGACCTCGTACAGGAAGGTCTGGCCCGTGGCGGGCGTCGCGTCCACGAAGGAGCGCGAGGTGAGCAGCGACGAACCGCTGACCCTCGCCCACGCGGTGGTGCCCAGCCGGCGGTACACGCGGTAACCGGCGAGGTCCATCTCCTTGTTCGCGGCCCAACGCAGGGTGGTCCTCGCGGTGTACCGGTCGTACGCGGCGGACAGGCCGGCCGGGGCGAGCGGCTTGACCGTGTCGACGGCGGCCTCGGTGCGCGGGGCGTACGTGAACTGGGCCAGGGCGAGACCGGTCCAGGCGACGTAGTCCACGCGCAGCGTGTGCGTGCCGGCCGGGACGGTCAGGTCGACGCTCTTGCGGGCGGTGGCGGAGACGTTCTTCCAGAGGTCGATCTTGCGCACACCGTCGACGTAGACGCGCATGCCGTCCTGGGTGGCGGCGGTCAGCCGGAAGGGGCCGCCGGAGCCGAAGTCCCGGGTGAGGGACCAGCGCACGGAGAAGTTGTCCTTGGGCAGCGTGACACCGGCCGGGTCGCCGTACCCGTAGTTCTCGGCGATGGCGGAGTCGCAGGCGGTCCGTTTCGGTGTGCCGCTGAAGGTGGAGTTGCCGAAGTACTGTGCCTTCCACAGCGGAGAAGCGCAGGTGACGGCCGCAGAGGCCGGGGAGGCGGTGATCAGGCTGCCGGTGGCGGCGAGGGCGGCCGTCGAGGCCAGCACGGTCAGCCGGGTACGAGTCATCACAGAGAGCGGGGCCCCTTCGGACCATTGAAAACGAAACAGGTGAACACCCGTGTGACTCACGAGGCGGCGGCAGGGTTGTCCCCCTTCACCAGGGAATTCCCCGACCTGACCTGCGGGTCTGCGAGGAGGACGACTCGATCGGCCTCGACGTCGAAGCCGAGCACCGGATGTCCGGCGTGCGAGGCCCGTCACCGCTCCCCGGCTCGCGCCCTTGCAACGCTCCGTCAGCCGGGTTGTCCGTGGGCGCCCGCCTCGAGATCGGCGCGCAGGACGGCCAGGGTTGAAGCGATGCGGGCCAGGTCGTCAGAGGGCACCACTGCGGTCAGCGAGGTGAGTTCGCCCTCGACGATGGGGCGGGAAGCAGCCAGCGGTTTCTCGCCCTCGGCCGTGAGGCGCAGGGCGGACGAGCGGCGGTCCTGGGGACGCCGCACTCGACCGCGCCGCCCGCCTCCTCTCCGCTCACCTGGACGCCGGGCAGACGGGCACCGACCCGCTCGACCGGGTCCACTGACGCCGATGCCGACAGCTCTCGTGGATGTGCAGCACGAACCCGGCAACCGGGCTGCCGACGGTAAACGCCATGGTGAGCGCACAGCGGATCTGGGCGGCCCAGTGTCCCGGTTGTGGCCGGCGGGTCACTTTCGCCGACTGGCGCCGTCGTCGCCGAGGCGGGCCTCGAAGCCGTCGAGGAGGGACCGAAGGCCGAACTCGAAGGTGCTGTCGGGCGCTGCGGTGTACTCCATGGCGGCCGCAGTATCGAGGCGTTCACGCAGACGCGGGAATTGCATGGCGGTCTCAGTGGCGCTTGTCATGGCATCGGCCATCAGTTGCTCCGCGTCTGCGCCGTTCTTGCTCAGTCGGCGGTTCAGCGAGACCTGTGCGGCAGGGCCGAGTGCGCTGCCGAGCACGAAGGTGAACACAGTGGCGGCCGCCCTGTCCGCGTCGTCGGAGGCGAAGCCCGCCTTCTCGTAGATGGCCAGGCTGAGATCGTTGTTGCGGGCCTGGCCGGGGCCGTGCAGGAGGTGGCTGCCGAACGCCTGGACGAGCCAGGGGTGTCGGGTGAGCATCGCGTGCATGCTGCCGGCATGGGCCGCGGCGGCCGTGCGCCAGTCGGTGGTACCGAGGTCGGGCAGCTCGACCTCGTGCCAGATCGCGTCGCCGACGAGTCGGACCAGGTCGTCCTTGGTCTTGATGTGCCAGTAAACGGCCGTGGCAGCCGAGCCGAGCCGTTTCGCCAGGCTCCGCATGTTGAGGCCGTCCAGTCCCTCGTCGTCGAGCAGCTCGATGGCCGCGTGGACGATCCGGTCTGCGGTCAGGGTGTCTCGCGGCATGGCCACCATCCTACTTGAACTTAGTTCACGACACTCTTGCACTTTGTTCAAGTCGCTTCTACGCTGCTTCTCGTACTTAGTTCAAGTATCCGAGGGGGAAGCAATGTTGCAGGACAAGCTCCAGGAGTTCATCAAGGCGCAGGCCACGGAACTCGGCGTTCCCGGTGTCGCCGTCGGGGTCCTCCTGGACGGCCAGGAGATCTACGCCTCGCACGGGGTGACAAGCCTCAGCAACCCCGCGCCGGTCGACGAGAAGACGCTGTTCCATCTGGCGTCGGTGTCCAAGACCTTCACGGCGACCGCGCTGATGCGCCTGGTCGCCGAGGGGAAGGTGGACCTCGACGCACCGGTACGGCACTACGTGCCCGAGCTGAACCTCGCCGACGAACGGGCCGCGGCTGCAATCACGGTCCTGAACCTGCTCAACCACACCTCGGGCCTCGACTGGAACCTCATCGACGACGGCGAGGGCGACCGCTCCCTGGCCGGGCTCGTGGCGAAGCTGCCCCAACTGCCGCTGATCGCACCACCCGGGGCCCGCGCCTCCTACAGCCAGGCCGGCTACAACTTGGCCGGGCGGATCATCGAGAAGGTCACGGGCCTGCCCTTCGAGCAGGCCATGGCCGCGCTCGTCCTGGAGCCGGTGGGCCTTGCGGACACCGTGTACGGTCAGTCCGAGGTGATGGTCCGCAAGTTCGCCGTGGGCTACAACCGCGACGACGACGGCACGCTGCGGCCCGCCCGGCCATGGGGAGCGTTCAAGGAGGGCGCGCGCGGCGACAACCCCGGCGGCGGCCTCGCCTCCTCGGTGAGCGATCTGCTGCTCTGGGCACGCTTCCAACTCGGCGACGGCGAAAGCGTGCTGCCGGAGGCAGAGCTGCACCGGATGCGGGAGCAGACGGTCGAGCTGCGCGCCAGCACGCTCGGCGACGGCTTTGGCATCTGCTGGTTCCTGCGCGACCTGGACGGCCTCCACGGGATCGGCCACGGCGGCTCGGGCAACGGCCAGTTCGCCGAGCTGCTCATCGTGCCCGAGCGCAACTTCGCGGTGGTCTCCCTGGCCAACGCCGGCCCGGACGGCTACCCCTTCAACCAGTCCGTCGTACGGTGGGCCCTGGAGAACTACCTCGGCGTCGTCGAGCAGACGGCGCAGCCGGTCCCGTACGACAAGGAACGGGCCCAAGAGGTCGCCGGCCGCTACGACATCGACGCCATGAACCTCGACATCGCCTCCGACGGCACCCGTCTGACCCTGGCGGTCGGCATCAAGCCGGAGATCCGCGAGGCATCGGACGAGGAGATGCCCCCGGACTACCCAGCCGCGGAGATCGGCTTCCTTCCCGGCGACAACGACGAGTACATCGTCACCGAAGGCGGCCTCGAAGGGCAGCGCGGCTACTTCTCCCGCGACGCCGACGGCGCGGTCACAGGGGTCGACCTCGCCGGTCGGCTCTTCAACCGAGTCACGCAGGCATTCTGACCCAACGCCGGCAGGGGCTGCCCGAGCGGCCGCTCCTGCCTGCAATGCGAACCGGAGCCAGTCGACTCTCGCACTCCGGCTGTGGATCGCGGTCCTCATGCCTGGGCGGCCGGCCGCTGAGGGCGAACGGTCTGGGACCGGGCCTGGTCGCGGCGTCGCCGATGGGACCGTTCGAGCCGGTGGGCCGTGCCATGCACGGCCCACCCTTCTCACCTGGCAGGGTCAGGATCGGTCAGCGGTCGAGGTCGATCGTGAAGCGCCTGATACCCATGCCGATCGTGTCGGCGTGGACCTGGCCCCGCGCCCGGTCGAACACCCCGGTGCCGCCGGTGATCGCGTTGTCGAACGAGGGCGGCGGTCCCGGGACGAGAATGCCGAAGACCATCCCCTGCACGGTGAGCTGGCCGCCGGGGAAGTTGTAGTTCACGTTGCACACCTCCGCTCCACCGTTGTCGACCCGGGTGGTGGTGCAGGTACCGGCGGTGTCGCCGACCTGGTTGCCGTTCAGGTCGAAGAGGTCCGAGCGGAAGACGGTCCGGTCACCCTGGGCGGGGCTGCCGCCAGGGTTCACGGGGAAGCGCGTCTGCTGCGCGAGATGGCCGATGAGCGTGATGACCCGGTCCTTGCCCATGGCGGGGACAACATCGGTGTCCGTCGCGGCGGCCGCGACGGGGGCGCAGGCGAGAAGAATGGCCAGCGCAGTGGCCGTGCCGAAACAAGCTGCCCTGATGGGGCGCATCGTATGGCTCCAGAGGTTGTGTTCGTGGACGGTCAGGTGCGGCATATTCATAACCTCGGCACTGCCACCGCTCGGAGCGTCCCGGCGCGACCCACCGGCAGATCCGACCGGTCGGACCAACCGGGCCCGCAGGTCCGGACCTCCACACCACAGGTCGGGTATCAGGACGTGTCGCCGGGATCTCCGCCACGACCACATCGATCACGGGGCTGTCCTGCCCGGAGATGACTCACAGGAACGGCTCGAGGCCGAATCCCTCGTCGATGCCGAACAGGGGGTCGATCTCGGCTTCCTGGATCCGCTTGAGGACGAGCGGATCCCTTTCTGTCGCTGTCAGTCGCTCCATCGCCTGACGGAACCGCGGCGAGGTCTCCGAAACCTCCGCGGAAAGTGCGATGCGCTCGGCTTGGCTCAGGTTTTTGATCGGCGCGTGTTCCAGCACACTCAGGAGTACGAATGCCGCTGCTCTCACCTGGGCAATCGGTGACCTCAACTGCGTGTAGTAGCTGGGCAGGCCTGCGCGTACGGCCTCCATCGTGCGTTCGTGCAGGTCCACCGCTTGACAGCATTCACGCCCCGCGGTCGGGAAGCCACCGGCGAACTGCGCCAGGAGCGTCAGGGCGGCTGCTTGGGGTGCTGCCCGGTTCGAGTCGCAGATCACGACGAGGAAGGGCGTCATCGATTCGGCCGACCGCAGATAGCCACCGGAGTGGTCGTGAAAGGCCATCTCGTAGAGTTCCTCCGCCCACCAGCGTGCTGACACCGGGTCGGCCGCACACGACAGGCCGTGCAGCAGCCGCGGGATCAGTACCCCTGCGCCGGCAGTGTGGTGGGGGCCCGCGCACACGCCCGCCCAATCGATGGCGCGCAGACGACCCCAGAAGAGGTCCGTCCCGCCGGATTGGTGTGTGGAGTCAGGAGTATCGCCCATACGGTCGGCGAGGTATTCGAGGATCTGGTCTGTGGTCTTGGTCCAGACGTAGGGCCTGGGGTTGGTGTTCCGTGCGGCGATCCAGGCTTCGACATCCCTCTCGAGGGTGTTCTCGGTCGTGTGTACGCCTTGCCCCATGTGCCTGGTGGTGCGCGCGGCGAACCAGCGCTCCGCCAGGCTGAGCCACGACGACCTGGTGGGTGCGACGTGCAGATGGAACCGGCGGTGGTACAGCGGCCACGTCTTGATGCGTCGAACCTCGTGGGGGGCGTAATTGTCCAGCACCACATGGATGTCCAGTCCGAGTGGCGCTTCGCGGTCGACTTTTCTCAGGAACTCCTTCAGGCCCTCGGCTCGACGCCGGCGATCCCGGAAACCGATGACCCTTCTCGTGGCGCCGTCCAGGGCGGCGAACGGTGTTGAGGCGTCGACCCGCACATCGTCGTGCCCGATGCGGTGGGGTGCCCCCGTCGGCGTCGACCGCGAGGGGTCCGGGGACCGGGCCTCGCTCGCTTCGACCACGCCGAAGACGAGTACCCGCTCGGGCGGATCGAGGTACAGGCCGACAAGGTCGTGGATCTTGTTGACGAAGTACGTGTCCATCTGTTTGGTGAGCGCCCTCTTCATCCAGCGAATGGCATGTTTCAACGTGCTCTCCCGGGTCCGTGAGCACCGCGGCCACCTGCTCACCGTCGACCGATGCTGGTCCGCCGGTCGTGGCACGACGCCCAGACCGGTGATCCCCTGCTCGATAGTGATGTCAGGAACGCCTGAAGTCCCGGGATTTTCGGTGGCGGTCATCACCAGTCGGACCCAGCCCTCGTCCAGGTCAACTGCCATCACCCCAGCGGTGATCCGCCGCTCGGCCTCCACAGCCGCAGCCATATTCCGGCGCCAGGAGACGTTCTTCGGCCACCACGCCCACGATGCTGTACGAGGCAGTGCTGCGCGATACTCGTCCGGTGGAGTGGTTCGAGCAAGCCCAGGCAGCGGAACGGCGCCAGGATTGGGACGCGGCCATCGCGTTGGTGAGCACCTACGCCGAGTGCTTCTCCATCGATCCCTACAGACACAACAACCACCTGTGGCACATGGATTTGCTCGTCCGTGCGGAACGGCTCTCGGAACTCACCGAACGCGCTCTCACGGATGTCCACGCACGTCGGAGACTCAACAGAGCGCTTCGCGAGCGGGGGATGGAGGCGGCGCTGCGCGACCGCGCCAGAGCAGGTGATCGTGATGCCCTGTACGTCCTTGTCCGACTGCTCTGCGAGGCGAGTCGGGCCCAAGAGGCCCATCGTGTGGTCCAGGACATCGGCCCGGACGATCAGTACGCACACCAGATCATGGCGCGCTTTCGATCGCCGTCGAGCCGACAGCAGTTCATAGGGCCTCCGCCAACTTGAAGTCGCGGGTCAGAGGGACGGTGTGACCGGTACTCAGCGTGCTCGCGCTGGTCGTGGGCGTCCCACTTCTCGCGGCGGCGCCCTGCTGGTGCCGGCTGCCGCGGCGTCGGCTGCTCCGAGCGGCAGCACGGGAAGGGCCGTCGCAAAGACTGCTGACTTTCCCGTGTGGTGCACGTTCCAGGGTGAGAGACCGCGTTCCAGGTCACCCATGACGGCCCGCTGGCGATCGACTGCTCAAGTCCGTTCCCCCGTAACGGCCTTCCGGATTAATTGGGCAGGCTGTTCTCAGCTTCGGTCGCACGGATGAAAGTGAGACAGCAGCATGCACGTCCATTTTGACGCAGTAGACCCAGAGAAAATGATCAGGTTCTGGGGCGGCATCCCGGGTTGGGGTGGGTACAGCGTCGGCAAAGCGGAATCTCCGGCTGTGCTACCGGTCGTCACCGTCCTTGTCGGAACAATCGCCGAACACGTGCAGACGCTGATCGCCAAGGGCGCCTCTCTCGTGGAACCTCACGATTGCTTGCACGCCCTGATGACAGATCCGGAAGGCAACAGGTTCATGGTGGTGCTCGACCCCGATCACGAAGCATGACGTTCTCCAGCGTGGATGCGGCCCGGCGTACGGCACTCGCCCGTCAAGGGCGCTGGGTGGACGATCCGGTGTGGGGCGCCTTCAGCGTCGCTCCGACGTCGAGGCCGACGGAACCCGCTGGCCGATCCAGGTCGCTTTCCCGGCGGCCGGATGCGTGCGGAACTGGACGAACTCGAAGAACAGCTGACCAAGCAGTTGGCGGAGTTGCGAGCCGAGCGGAACGAACTTGCCGTCGCCGAACGGGTCCTGGAGCGGGTGAGCCAACAACTCGCCGACGAGCGCGCCGTGTTGATCGCGGTCAGCTGCGTAAACTGCCCGACGGCCGGTTCGCCACACGCCGGTGGCCGGAGGCGCTGTCGCCCGGAGATCCGGCGCGAGCCTGACCGCGAGGCCCCCGGCGGCCGTTGAAAATGTGCGACGAAAACCAAAGGACGCGTCGAGGGCACGAGCACGCTTGTCCACCAGTGCCGTCTGCCGCTGTCCACGCACACCGTCAACCACCTCGCCGGTCTGCCGCGCCGCCATCTGAAGGCGATGCGGTCCAGGTGGCGGATCCTGCCGCCCGGCCGGATCGCGGTGACCGTCCCGGCCGTGCTGCGGCACGATCAGCGCCTGGCCGACATGGCCGACATGGCCGACATGGCCGACGGCAACAACGTGTCGGCGAACACCACCATCACGGCCTGCGCTTTGTCGCCTTGACCGACGAACTCAACGCATCACCGCATGGGCGAGAACGCCTGCACCCGCACACCGGTGTCGCAGATGCGCACCGGCGCCTTCTTCCCGTTCGTGGTCGTGAAAGCAGGGGTGAGGGCCCGGGATTCGCCGGGCGGGACGAGGTCGAGGCCGGTGACCGGCTCGCACTCGTCGAGGCTGGTGAAGCTCAGCGCGGCCGAAGCGGATTCGCCCGGACTGAGGGTGAACTTCGCGGCCTCGGTGGCCGACCCGGCCCAGTCCACCGGCAGCTCGGTCGGGCCGATCTCCGTCTTGAAGAGAAGGGAGGGGAAGCCGCGTACCGTGCAGGAGCCGGTACCTTCGTTGGTGATCACAAGCGTGGCCAGGCCCCGACCGGTACTGCGTGCCACGGCCGTCAGGTTCTGCGTACGGCAGTGGTCGGCGGCGGGAGTGGGGAGGGAGTCAGCTCCGAGGAGCACCCCGGCGGGCGGGAAGGGCGCCCCGCCACTCCCCCGGCTGCCATCGCTCTCCCTCGGGGTCCCGACACCGCCGGCACTCGGCGAGCCGCCGCTCTCCGACCCGCCCCTGGCCACGGTGCTCGACGACGAGCCCGAGTCCGAGCCTGCGGCGGAGCCGCTTCCCGTCTCCTGTTCGGCGTCGGTCGACGAGCACCCTGCCGCGCCGGCGAGGAGCAGGGCCGTGACTGCGGCGATCAATGGTCGGTGCATGGCTCCTGCTGGTTGTTTCGAACGGATTTACGACCCCCCGGTACTGCACATGTCAGGGTATTGCATAGAATCCGTGGCGATCATGTTCACCGGCGCTGCGCAGGGCACCGCCTCAGGGGTAAAGGCATGCCGGTGCAGCCGAGCGACAACAACACAGGCGCCAACGGGATGCGTCGCAGGCGTTTCCTGGGCGCGGGGGCCGTCACGCTGGGAACCGCGGGTGCGGCGGCCGCCGGGCAGGTGCTGGCGGGCAGCGCCTCGGCGTCCGTGCGCGGGGCGACCGCCGCGGCCGGCGCCGGTACGTCGGTCAGCGGCACGGTCTTCAAGCTGGGCATCGCCTCCGGCGATCCGCTGCCCACCGCGATCGTGCTGTGGACCAGGGTGGTGCCGCCCCAGCTGGGCAGCTCCGGCATTCTGGCTCCCACCGTCGCGGTGAGCTGGGAACTCGCCTCGGACAGCGGCTTCACCACGGTCGTCAAGAGCGGTACGGCGACGGCGACCAGCAGTCTCGGCTACAGCGTCCACGTGGACGTCACGGGCCTGACCCCGGCCACCGACTACTGGTACCGGTTCAAGGCCCTGGGCCGCACCTCCCTCACCGGTCGGACCCGCACCGCCCCCGCCGCCGGTGACACCCCGAAGAACCTGCGGATCGCGCTGGCCTCCTGCCAGAACTGGCAGCACGGCTACTTCACCGCCTACCGGGACATGCTCGACCAGCAGCCGGACCTCGTGCTGTTCGTCGGCGACTACATCTACGAGAGCTCGGCCTACTCCTATCGCGTACGTCGGCACGAAGGCGTGGGCCAGCCCGTCACGCTCGCCCAGTACCGTGCCCGCCACGAGCAGTACAACACCGACCCGGACCTTCAGGCGATGCGCGCCGCGGCGCCCTTCGTCGTCGTCTTCGACGACCACGAGGTGGAGCAGGACTGGGCCGGTGACGTGGCGAACGACCCCGTCGCCTGGCCCGCCGCGAAATTCCGGGCCCGCCGGGCGGCCGCCTTCCAGGCCTTCTACGAGCACATGCCGATCCGTGCCGCGCAGAAGCCCAGCGGCCCGGACGTTCTGATGTACCGCTCGCTCGACTTCGGCCCACTGGCCCGGCTGCATGTTCTGGACACCCGGCAGTACCGCGACGACCAGGCGACCACCGCTGCCGGGGCCATGGAGGCCGGCCGGGTCATCATGGGCGACACTCAGCGCAAGTGGCTGGTGAACAGCATGCGCACCTCCGGCGCGCGGTGGAACCTGGTGGCCTCCCAGGTGATGATGGCCGAGACCGACTTCCTCGCGGGTGTGGGCAAGCAGTGGTCGTACGACGCCTGGGACGGTTACCAGAAGGAACGTGCCACCCTGCTCGCCGAGTTCCAGGGCGTCCGCAACCCCGTGGTGCTCTCCGGCGACAGGCATCGCACCATCGTCAGCGACCTCAAGCTGGACTACGCCGACGCGAAGTCGGCCGTGGTCGGCGCGGAGTTCGTCGGGACCTCCATCTCCAGCAGCGGGGACGAGGACCTGGTGGCCTTTGCCGCCGAGTGGGCGCCCAAGCTGGCGGACAACCCGCACTGGAAGATCATCGATGCCCGGCGCGGCTATCTGCTCCTCGACATCACCGAGGACCGTATCGACGCACGGCTGCGGGCGATCTCCACCGTGCTGACCAAGGACGGCACGACCACCACAGCGGCGACCTTCCGGGTGGACAGCGGTGTGCCGGGCGTGTACCGGGTCGACGTCCCGACCGAGCCTTCGGCGAGTACGAGCGCGAGTGCGCAGGAGTCCGCAGGACCTGCGGACACGGCCACCCCGGCGGACTCGGCCACCCCGGCGCAGTCGGCCGAGCCGACGGAGTCGGCCACGGACCCGGCGACCGCGCCCGCATCGCCCTCGCTCACGCAGTCCCCGAGCGACGCGGCCGCCGACGTCTCCGCCACTGACGTCTCCACGACCCCCTGACCTTCCGGAGAGAACGTGTTCACCACCCGCCCCCGGCGGCGCGACCGGAGCTCCGGACGTCGGCGCTTCCCCGGCATGAAGGCATCGGTACTGGCCGCTACGGCGGCGGTGCTCACGACAGGTGTCTTCGTGATGCTGCCCACCCACGCGGGCGCCAGCGCCCCGGTGCGCGGTGACTTCGACGGGGACGGCACGTCCGACCTGATCTATCGCAACGTCGCGGGCCAGCTGTACCTCGACACGGGCTCGGCCGAGGTCATGGTCCTCGACTCGGACGTTGCCAAGGTCAAGGACGTGCTGACCCCGGGCGACCTCGACTCGGACGGCGTCCAGGACGTGCTGACCCTCAGCGCGAGCGGCGTGCTGTACTTCCATTCCGGCCTCTACGCGCGCAGCCCCGGCGGCCTGGGTTCGTACAGTACGGTCGCGTCCGGCTGGCAGATCTACAACAAGGTCGCCGCCCCGGGGGACCTGAACGGCGACGGCAAGGCGGACTTGCTGGCCCGTACCCCGGCCGGCTCGCTCTACTTCTATCCCGGCAAGGGCACCGGAGCCTTCGGCAGCCGCGTGCTGGTCGGCACCGGCTGGCAGCAGTACGACGAGCTGATCGGCGCCGGTGACCTGACCGGCGACGGCGTCGGCGATTTGCTGGCCCGCACTCCGGCAGGCGTCCTCTACCGCTACCCCGGCAAGAAGGGTGGCACCTTCGGCACCCGGGTCCAGGACCCGAAGACCGACTGGGCGTCGTACAACCAGATCATCGGCGGTGGCGACTGGGACGGCGACGGCAAGACCGACCTGCTGGCCAGGGACTTCTCCGGCGCCCTGTGGTGCTACCCGGGCGACGGCAAGGGCACCTTCGGCACCCGGTCCGCCCGCAGCAAGGGCTGGGGCAAGGTCACGCAGTTCGCGGGAGCCGGCAACAACCCGCACTTCGGCAAGTTCGGGACCATGGCCCGTACGACGGCCGGCAGCCTCTACAGCTATGAGGTCACCGGCACCGGCTCGCTGACCGGCAAGCTTCTGGTCGGTGACGCCTGGCCGTCGGCCACCACCCGCCTCGCGTACGCCTCCTCGCTCCGTCAGAACGGCCTCGCCGACCTGGTCGTCCAGTCCGTCAGCAGCGGCCGGCTGACCAACCCGGCGTTCTACGCCCTCTCGGACCCCCAGCTCGCCACCGGCTCCACCTCGTACAACCGGGTTCTCGGCCCCGGTGATGTGACCGGCGACGGCAAGGGCGACCTGCTGGCCTTGAGCACCTCCGGCACGCTCTACCTCTATGCGGGCGACAACTCCGGCACCAACGTGGGCTCCCGCGTCACGATCAGCACCGGCTGGCAGCGCTACAACAGTGTCGTCGGCGCGGGCGACTTCACCGGCGACGGCCGTCCCGATCTGATGGCCCGGGACACCTCCGGCGTCCTGTGGCGCTACGCGGGCACCGGCGTCGCGTCCGCTCCCTTCTCGGCCCGGGTGAAGGTGGGCACCGGCTGGCAGCAGTACAAGAAGGTGTTCTCACCCGGGGATGCCAATGGCGACGGCAAGGCCGACCTCATGGCCACGAACTCCTCCGGCGCCCTGTACTTCTACGCCGGTACCGGCACCGGAGGCTTCAAGGCCCGCGTCGCCAAGGCCACCAGCGGCTGGAGCACCTGGGCCGACCTGCTGTGAGCTGCCAGGACCCACGCAGGAACCCGTTTGATGAACCACGGCGGCCTCTGCTATTTTCGCGGAGGCCGTGCGAGAGAACGAGGAGGTGGTACCCGTGAACACAGTATCGACATGGGTGCTCTCCTCCGGGGTCACGGTCGGGCGATAGGTCGTCGTCCGGGAGCGCCGTTCCAGTGCACTCCCGAAAGGCACGACCATGCAATTCACTTCCGAACAGCGTCTCGAAGACGGCGTTCTCGAGCGCAAGTTCACCCTTGATGAGATCCCCGGCATCCTGTGGACGCCCGAATCCGCGTCTACGTCCGCACCGGTGCCGCTGATCCTGCTCGGCCACCCCCCGCTCGGACTGAACAGGATGTATGCCCGGCTGGTGGCCCGGGCCCAGCGCGCCGCGGCGGACGGCTTCGCCGCGGCCACCATCGAGCTCCCCGGCAGTGGTGAACGGCCCCGTCTGGCCGCCGTCGACCAGGCCCGCGCCGACCTGCGCCGGGCGATGGAAGCCGGCACGCCGGTCGGCGAAGAGATCATCGACGCCCTCGTCCTCCCGCTCGTCGACAAGGCAGTCCCGGAATGGCAGGCCACCCTGGACGCCGTCCTGTCGCTGCCCGAGGTCGGCGGCCCGGTCGGCTACTCGGGCGGAGTGATCTCCATCGGCGTCCGCCTTGCGGCCGTCGAGCCCCGCGTCGTGGCCGCCGGCCTCTTCGCCGGGAGTCTCGTGCCTCGCACCATGTTCGAGGAGGCCCGCCAGGTCACCGTTCCGCTGCACGTCCTGCTGCAATGGGACGACGAGGGCAACGACCGGCAGGCGTCCCTGGACCTGTTCGACGCCTTCGGCTCCAAGGAGAAGACGCTGCACGCCAATATGGGCGGGCACACCGGCGTCCCGCAGTTCGCGGGGGAGGACGCGGCCGGGTTCTTCGCCCGGCACCTGAAGTAAGGCCGGACAGTCGGGCCACCGGCAGACGGTAGGCCGTGTCGACCGGGATGCTGCCCGTCGAGGGCAGCATCCCGGCTCTCCACCGCAGCCTCGCGGAGTGGCTCGAGCCCTGGCCGGCCTCCGTGCCCGCGCCGGGTGATCGTCGTTGATCAGTGCGAGGCGGTCAGGGCGGCCAGGTAGTCGTCCAGGAGCTCGACTTGCCGCGCGGGCGGGAACACCGCCGGGTCGAACAGTGCCTGGACCACCAGGCCGAGGACGAAGGCCTGAGCACCGGCCGCGATCCGGGCGGGGTTGCCGGGGGACAGTTCGCCGAGCTCCTGGGCTGCGGCCACCCGCTCGATCAGCCGATCCCGGCCTTTCGCGTACTTGCGGGCGTGGTCCGTGCTCAGGGCCGGGTCGGAGAGTGCGGTGTCCCAGGACGAGACCCAGATGCGATTGCTGTCGGTGGCCTCGGGGGTCAGCGGCAGGATGTCCAGCAACGCGTCCCTGAAGGCGGCCAGACCTTCGCCCGTGTGGCGGCGGGGGCGGGAGACGGT
The DNA here is from genome assembly GCF_009377175.1 of Streptomyces adustus. Classification (GTDB taxonomy): domain Bacteria; phylum Actinomycetota; class Actinomycetes; order Streptomycetales; family Streptomycetaceae; genus Streptomyces; species Streptomyces adustus. The sequence goes on along the minus strand of NZ_VJZD01000026.1, from coordinate 33,772 downwards.
GCGCTGTTCGAGCAGGTCGAGGGCGTACTCCACCAGGGCTTGCTTGGTGGGGAAATAGTGCGTGAGCAGGCCCGTGGTGGCGCCGAGTTCGGCGGCGACCGCGCGCAGGGTCAAACCGGCGAAGCCGCGGGTGGCCATGACCTGCCAGACCGCCGCGGAGACGTCGCGTCGGCGCGCCTCGTGATCTCCCTTGGTGCGTGGCATGCTGCCACGGTACATTGCCGTAACGCTTGTTATGGAAATGGAGAGAGTCCTATGTTCTCGCTGTCGCTGGGCGACGGTGCTCGCCTCGGCCCGCTGGAGGTCTGGCATGCCGAGGAGTTCGCCGACCACATGGACCGGGCCCGCGAGCACATTCGTCCCTGGGTCGGGGCCGCGTTCGTCACCGACGACGTGGACGGGGCGCGGGCCACGCTGAAGCGGTACGCCGAACGCCAGGCCGATGACGGTGCCCGCCTGTACGGCATCTGGCAGGACGGGCTGCTGGTCGGCGGGGTGATGTTCACCGTTTTCGATGCCGCCGCGGGCTCGTGTGAGGTCGGTTGCTGGCTGGAGCCGTCCGCCGAGGGCCAGGGTCTGATCACGCAAGCGTGCGGCGTGCTGCTGGACTGGGCGTTCACGACCCGGGGGCTGCACCGCGGCGAATGGCACTGCCGGACCGACAACGACCGCAGTTCGGCGGTGGCCAGGCGACTGGGCATGACGCTGGAGGGGGTGCGCCGCGAGGCATGGCCGTACCAGGGCGTGCGCCACGACAAGCAGGTGTGGGCGGTCCTTGCTCCCGAGTGGCGAGCCCCGGCCCGGTGACCGGCGGCGAGTCCGCCGTGGTCGCCTACGGCTGAACCCGGCAGGCGGCGCCTGCGTGCCGGCCTTGCGGGACATTGGATGCCGCATGCCGACGGCCCGCTCGCGGCGTGCGAGCGGGCCGTGGCTGTCGCGCAATCGTGGGTGCTGGGACCCCGGCCCCATTCCAGAGGGCCGGAGGTCCACATCATGCGGTCAGCAGTCGTCGACTAGTAGTCCCCGCGACCTCCATCACGGAAGCCCCTGACCACCCGGAAGCTGCCCACGACGCCGTGGTGGACCTCGATGCCGCGCGACCAGCCCGGGTGCACACCGTCGCTGGAGCTGTAGGGTCCGACGGTGGCGATGGGGGCGCCGTTGTCGCAGACCGCACCGCGGAAGACCTCGACCGTCCTACGGGACTCGTTGCGGACGTTCAGGCTCCAGGCACCCAGGCCACTGACCACGGTGATGCAGTCGCCGGGGTAGGCGGAGTACGACCGCTCGTTGATGAAGATGCGGCCCTCCCCTCGGTACCCGCCGCCGTGGCCTCCGTTGCCTCCACGGCCTCCGTTGCCACCCCTGTCGCCTCCGTTGCCTCCCCTGCCGCCGTCGTCGCCGCCCTCGTCGCCTCCGCCGTTGTTGCCGTTCCCTCCGTTGCCGCCTTCGGTCAGGTCGGCGACGGCGGGGGCCGCCTGGGGAGCCGGGGCCGCCGGGGCCGCCTGGGGAGCCTTGGCCGCCTGGGAGGCCGGAGCCACCGCAGCCACTTGGGAAGCCGCGGCTGCCTCGGAGGCCGGGGCGGAGGCGGCCGAGGCGTAGGTGATGCCGGTCGCGGCCAGAGCCGCGGCGGCGGTAACAGCGGCGGTGACCGCCTTGGGACGAAGCTTCATGTCACTGTCTCCTGTTTCAGGGATGCCGACCCGTCAGTCGGCTCGTGAATGAACTTACAGATAGTCGACATATCGGTCATATCGAAAGATCGGCGAGAGAGCTCCGAACGGGGTATTTCGGGCTCTCTCAGAAGCCGACACGCGGTCAGATCACCGCTATAAGCAGCAGATTGACCTACGATTAGGCCCTTTGGTGGATCTTTGGGCACTCACGGCCATTCGACACCGGCGTGTCGCTACGAAGGCTGCGAGGCGAGTCGTGGTAGGCGCAGGCTCGCTGTACCGAAACCTGCTGGTCCGACAGTCCGGCAGAAGACCTCGGAGCAGCCGTGAGCACATCCGCGAAACGCGACAGACCAGACGGACGACCGTGTGCCGCACCTCGCGCGGGGACAGCCAGGCATGCGGCTCTGGACGGCAGCCCGGATCCCGGCCGCACACTGAAAACTGATGGGCTGAAGGTCTCCGCGTCGACATACTCAAGGCGGCTGCCCCGTCGCCGAAGGAGTCGAGTCCGTGGAGGAGCCGGCGTTCACCGTGCTGGTGACCGAATCAGGAAGCGGAGGGCAGCAAGCCCTGCGGGCGGTCAGAGTGGTAACCGGGCTGAGTCTGTGGCGGAGCAAGCTTGTTCTGGGCAGCGTCCCTGCGGTGGTTCTGGAGGAAGTCCCGCTCGACGCGGCCGTCGTCGCGGCCCGGCGACTGCGGGAGACCGGTGTGCCGACAGCCGTCCGCTGCACCTGGTGCGACAGGACAGTGCCCCGCGACGAGACGCTGCTCGACCCAGCCCCCTGCGCATCCCGCTACTGGCCGGCCGCACACTGCCGGGCGAACTCCCTGACCAGCTGTGATTGCGAGATCTGCGGCACCTACGGGCCCATCAGCCTCACCCTCTGAGGGCCTCGTGCTTTAGGTTGACTGCCGTGGATGCGCGGGGGCGGCGTTACAGATATGTCGGACCGGTCGAGCTGAAGGCTGCGGTCCGGCCTGGTGGCAGCGGGTACCGGATCAGCTCGGCGGCCGACTTCGGAAGGTGGATCGCCGGGCGATCGACGACGGAGCCGGCCGAACCGTTCACCTTCGTGGTCGGTATCGACGGTGTGCTTCGACTGGCGCCGCGACGAAGCGAGCACGTGGCCTGTGCGGGCGGTGACATGGTGCTGAGTGCCGGTGAGATCAGCTTTGTGCGCGAGGCAGACCGGTGGATTGTGAGCGAGGTCAGCAACCAGTCCACCGGGTACTGCCCGGACCTCAGCTCCTGGTCGGAAGTCGCCCGTGCTCTGGACGACATAGCGCTCGCGCGGCCCTCCGGCTTCACCCACGAGGTGGTCTTCCGGCGCTGTCCCGACTGCCAGGAACACAACATCGTGCGTGAGGACGATTTCGTCTGCGTCTTCTGCGGCAGCGACCTGCCGGCGGACTGGAACGTGGATCCCACCGCGTGACCGCCGAGGGTCACAGCCACTCGCACTCGGCCATGTGACACTCGCGGTGGTCGGCCCGGTCGAACTGAAGCAGCCCACCGCCGCACGAGCCGAGCCGTATCTACCGGTGGTTCGTCATGACGCCTGTTCGAAGGCGAGGTCGCTGGCCAGCACCGCGGCACCGGTCACACCGGCGCGCGGTCCCAGCTCGGACAGCACAACGGGCAGGTTCCTGGTCGCAAGCGGCAGCGACCGCTGGTAGACGACGCTGCGGATCTCGGCGAGCAGGATGTGGCCGAGCTGGGCGAGCCCGCCGCCGATCACGATCATCGAGGGGTTGGCGAAGCTGACCTGGCCTGCGAGGACGCCGCCGACGTGGCGCCCGCCTTCGCGGATGAGCTGGATGCACGTAGCGTCCCCCTCCGAAGCGCCCTCGGCCACATCCTTGGCGGTGACCGTGCCGGAGGCGGTCAGCCGCTCGGCCAGTACCGGGGACCGGCGCGAGCCGGCGGCCGCGGTCGCCTCGCGGGCGAGTGCGGCGCCGCTGAACAACGCCTCGAGGCAGCCGACGTTGCCGCAGGAACAGACCGGCCCCTGCGCGTCGACCTGGATGTGCCCGATGTCGCCGGCGCAGCCGTCTTTCCCGCGGTAGACGTTCCCCTCCTGATAGATGCCGCACCCGATCCCGGTTCCGATCTTGACGAACAGGAAGTCGTCGACCGAGTGCGCTGCGCCTGCCTGCCGCTCCCCCACCGCCATGATGTTCGCATCGTTGTCGACGACAGCCGGGCAGCCGTGCTCACGGCTGAGGTACTCGCGCACAGGGAAGCGGTCCCAGCCCGGCATGATCGGCGGCGACACCGGTACACCGTCACGGAAGCTCACGGGACCGGGCACCCCGATGCCGACCGCGGTGAGCTGCTCGTAGGCCCCCTCGGCGCGGGCCTTGGCGAGCAGCTCGTCGACCCGGCGCAGGATCGCCTGCGGCCCGGAGCGGAGGTCGGCGGATTCCTGGTACGCCGCGACCTGCTCCAGGCGGCCGTTGGTCACCGCGACGTCGATCGAGGTGACGCCCAGGTCGATGGCGGCGAAGCGCAGATCAGGGTTCAGTTCGACGAGTGTCGAGCGGCGGCCGCCTCGGGACGTGGCCACTCCGGCTTCGGCGGCGTAGCCCGTCGCGATCAGACGCTCCAGTTCGGCGAGCAGACGCCGTCGCGATACCTCGAGTCGGTCGCCCAGCTCGGCACGTGACAACGCGCCTTCGTCGCGCAGCAGCCGCAGCAGCTCGGCATGCAGCGGTTGTGGGCTTCGCACGGAGGTCTCCTCTGACGCGTCCTTATCAGCGCATGCTGCGCCATACCTTTCACGATAGTGACTTTCATCTGGAGCGCTCTATACTTTTCGGTCGCGCGACTAATTCCAGATTCCCTTTTGGCTGGGTATATGTCCTGGTGGCGAGTGGTCGAGGCTACTCGGGGGCGGGTGCCGGGCGATGGTTCCACGGGCACGGCCGGAGCATGACGGCCGCACCGCTTCAACCGCGCGGGCCTTCAGGGAGTCGATGATCCGGGCGGACAGGGCCGCAAGCGGCGGATCACCGAGCAGGAGTGGTCCCGGAAAGGACAAGGATCACTGGCCTGCGCACCGGTCTGGCGGTTACGACGCCGATATATGCGCCGTTCGAGGAATACAGCACTGGAACTTCCGATACGAAATGCCTCGCCGACGGGTGTCCCGCTCCCGCCGCGGCGGCCACGGATTGCGTGGCCGCCGCGACGTGAGCGGGACGGAGTACCGGCGGGTGTCAGCCGCGCAGTGCTGTCATGCCGGCCGCGCTGATCCTGGAGAAGCGCAGGGACTGGCCCGGGTCCGCGGTGCCGCCCGGGGCGTTGTCCTGCTCGTAGTTCGAGTTGTAGTGCCCCTTGGCGCCGACGCCCTGGTAGAAGCTGGTGTAGGCGATGTCGCTGCGGGGGTCCCCGAACGGGATGAAGTTGTAGCCGTTGCCGACGCCGGGCGCCTCGCCGGTGGCGTCGCCGTCCTTGGCGTGGAAGAGCTGGTAGCGCTGGGGCTGCTTGGCGACCTGGGCGGCCGGGTCGAAGATGTCCTCGACGCGGTTGCCCTCCCAGTCGTAGCGCCACCGCCACTGGTGCTGGGCGACGTGCGCCCAGTACACGTCCATCTCGATGACGCACAGGGCCGGGTCGGTGACGTCGAGGTAGTGCTGCATGAGGCGCTTGCCCGACTCGCCTCGTACCTGCGTGGGCGCGATCGGCTTGCCGGTCACACGGTCCTGGGTCACGGTGACCATCGGACCGTCCTGGAGGAAGTTGTACGCCGGTGAGTGGTTGTGGGTGTAGAGGCGGATGCCCCACTGCCGGCTGATCGTGTTCAGCGCTTCCCACTTCTCGCCGGCGACGGTCCACGGCTCGATGTTGCGGTTGCCCGAGTTCGTCGGGTCGTTGCCGGTGCCCATGAAGGGCGTGCCCAGGATCGCCGCGAACTCCAGCTCGGTCTGAAGCCGCTCGTAGTCCTGCGCGGCCATGGTGCCGCCGGAGCTGTTCGGGCCGTACCACGTGTTGGGGATGAACCCGTGGTTGCCGATCGCTTCCAGGCCGTAGGCGTCGAGGAAGCCGCGCAGGGTGCGCGCGTACGCCAGGTACGCCGCGCGCGACTGCGCTGTGGTGACGCCGCCGGGGGCCGGGTTGGGCACGTCGCCGCCGGGGTTCGCGGCGTTCTGGCCGTAGCCGGCGAACTCGATCTGCTTGAAGCCGCTCTTCGCGAGGAACTCGAACAGTTCCACCCAGCCGCCGGGCAGCGGCACGAGCGGGCCCAGGTCGGTGGGGTCCTTCGGGAAGTTGGGGCCGCCCAGGTAGCCCATGGTGGGGGCGACACCGAGCGACCTGCTCGCCGCGATGCCGACCCGGGTGGGCACGTCGCGCTGGCTGTAGGTGATCGTGCCCAGCTTGCCGGCGGGGATGAGCCGGCCGTTGGCCGCGCTCGCCTGGGCCGGCGTGAACACGGAGGCGGGGCCGATCGGGCTGAACGCCGCGGCCACCGCCGCGCCCGTGCCGACCATGAAGCGGCGTCGGCTGGGGTTGTTCTTGAAAGCCATGGTGGTCTCTCTTTTCGAAGTGGCTGTAGCGGATCGGGGCAGGGGCGCCGCAGTGGGTGTGCGGCGCCCCGGCCGCGGGATGGTGCTAGGAAGCGCTCACTCCTTGGCCGCCGAACTCGGCCCAGTTGAGGTTGAAGAGGTTGGCGCCGGTCTGGCCGCCGGTGACCGACCGGAACACGAGGTAGACCTTGTGCTTGCCGCCCGGATCGGTGATCGGGAACTTCTGGCTCTCCCAGTTCCCTGTGGCGCCGGTCGAGGTGAGGTTCGCCGTGGTGAGAAGCGGCCCGCCGACCGAGTCGAGGCGGACCTCGACGGCGGCCATCGGGCTGCCCGCGGGCACCTGCGTCGACGTGCTCGCCACCCGGAACGTCAGCGAGTCGATGCTGTGCAAGTCGAACGGCCCGTTCAGGGCGAGGTAGTCACCGTCACCGAGGCCACCGCGGTGCTGGCTGCCGCCGGCCGGGTCGTTCGTCGTGGCGACGCTGGTGCCGGACTGGTCCAGTGCGAACTCGACCTCCTGGCGCTTCTGCCGGACCTGGTTCTGCGTGACCGTCGTCAGCGCCGGAACGCCGCCGGGACCGCCGCGATCGGTGTAGGAGGCGCTGACGACACCGAACACGTTGCCGCCGTGCGACACGTCGTCGGGATCGGTCGACAGCACGCCCGAGCAGCCGTGCACGGACTGCTCCGCGTGGCCGTGGGTGTCGTGGCCGAGGACGAACGTCACCTCGACGCGGCTGCAGTCGATCGTGCCGTCCTCCGGGTCGGTGACCGTCACCGAGAACGGGATGTCGTCGCCGAAGGAGAACAGGCCGCCGTCGACCGGCGAGTTGACCTTCACGACGGGCGCGGTGTTGCCGACCGTGATGGTCGTGTTCGCCGAGGCCGACTTGCCGCTGGAGTCGATCACCGTCAGCTTCGCCGTGTACTGCCCCGGTGTCGTGTACGTGTACTGCGGCTCGGGGTCGACGGAGTCGACGGTGCCGTCACCGTTGAAGTCCCACTCGAACCGGATCGAGTCGGCCGCGTCGGGGTCGCGTGAACCGGCGCTGGAGAAGTTCACGTTCAGCGGTGCCGTACCGTTCGTCGGCGTGGCCGTGAGCTTCGGGATCGGTGCGCGCTGGCCCTTGACGTAGTCCCAACGGTACAGACCGGCGTCGGGGTTGCTGTTGAAGAAGCCGTCGCCGTAGGCGAGCAGGTAGAAGTGCCCCTGCCCGTCGAACTGGAGGTCCATCGGGTTGTCGCACTCGAACGGCTTGCTCGTGTCCGGGACCCGCTGGGCGTTGATCCCGGCGCAGTCGAGCACGTCGTTGATCTTGAATACCCGGTTCTTGGAGTCCAGGCGGACCTCCTTGACGGTGTCCCGGGTGAACTCGCCCGCGAAGACCGCGTTGTCGTAGTACGGCGGCAGCTTGGTCTTGTCCGGGTTGTCCGGGTCGTAGTGGTACTTGGCCGCGCCGTGCGGGCCGACACCACCGGTGCCGAGCTCGGGGAACAGCCGCGGGCACGTGGTGGCGCCGGAGCCGTTGTAGTACGCGGCGCACGGCGTACCGATCGGGTTGTCGGCCCGGTTCTCGGGCGTGAACGAGTACCAGATGTCCGGGTTGGTGACCGGCGGAGCGTATTCCAGACCCGGCTCGACGCTGGGCCCGCCGGTGAGGTTCCACCTGGAGTCGTTCTGCGGTCCACGGTTGGGGTTGTCACACTCGAACGCCTTCGCCGGGCTGTCCAGCGGCGTCGAGGTGTTGAAGTTCCAGCGGTAGTAAGGCAGGTCCTGGCTCACGCACATCGGCCAGCCGTAGTTCGCCGGCTTGCGCACGATCTCCATCCGGCCGGTGCCGGCAGGCCCGCGGAAGTTCTGCGGGGTCTGCGAGTCGGGCGAGTAGTCGGTGACGTAGGCCACGTCGTTCTCGTCGACCTGGATCCGGAACGGGTTGCGGAAGCCCATCGCGTAGATCTCAGGACGGGTCTTGTCCTTGCCGACCGGGAAGAGGTTGCCCGAGGGCACCGTGTAGGCGCCGCCGAACTTGTTCTCGTCGCCGGTGGCGATGGCGCCGTCCTTGACCGAGATGCGCAGGACCTTGCCGCGCAGGTCATTGGTGTTCTGCGCCGAGCGGCGAGCGTCGACGAACGGGGCGTTGTACTGCCCGGTCGTGGTCAGCATGTCGTTGAAGGGAGAGAAGCCACCGGAGTTGCCGCCGCCCGACGGGGTGTCGTCGCCGGTGGTCAGCCACAGGTTGTTGTGCTTGTCGAAGTCGATGTCACCCGCGACGTGGCAGCAGGCACCGCGGTTGACCGGAACCCGCATGATCTCCTGCTCGGAGGCGACATCGAGGTGCGCCGGCGTGTCCCCTTCGGCGTCGACGAACTTGAACCGGGACAGCTGGAAGTACCCGACCCAGGGATCCCAGACGGACGGCGAGGCCCCGGTGGTCGGCGCGTCCGCCGTCGGAGTGGTCTGCGTGACGACCTCACCGGTCGACAGCTTCACGTCCTTCACGGTGGGGGGCGCGTAGTAGAGGTAGACCCAGTGGTTGTTCTTGAAGTCGTTGTCGATCCCCGGCCCGTACATGCCGTCTTCGCTGTTCGTGTAGACGGGGATCTGGGCCAGCACGGTGGTCTTGTTCGACTTGGAGTCGTGCAGCCGGATGCTGCCGCGGCGGTCGGTCTGGAGGGTCCGGCCGTCGGGAAGGATGTCGAAGCCGATCGGCTCGTTCAGATTCGGCGGTGCCGCCACGGCCGTCTGCTGGTAGTTGGACAGCACGGTCGCGCCGCAGTCGGAGTACACCGGGTCGGACTGGCCGGCCGCCCACTTGATCGCGCCACCGAGGTGGGAGCGCATGTCCTTCTCACCGAAGCTGTCGGCGGTGTTGCCGAGCGCGGTGTAGAACGAGCGGCCGCCCTCCCAGTCCTTGCACCAGGTGACCGGGTGGTCGTAGCCCATCTTGCCGCCGTTGATGCCGCTGAGGTCTCCGCCCCACGACTGCTTCTTGAAGGCGTCCTCGACGACGGTGGCGAGGACGTGGCTCTTGCCTCGCACGTTGGACTTGAAGTTGTACCAGTCGTCGGTGTGGGTCCAGTACTCCGGCAGGTTCTTCGACGCGTCATGGACGCGGTCGGCGACCTTGATGGTGCCGGCCTGCACACCGGTCCGGCCGGTGGAGCGGGTACCGAGGGCGTCGGACAGGAAGGTCCAGTCGGGCTGGGCCTCGATCGCCGAGCCGATGCCGACGAAGCCGCCGCCCGCGCGGTAGTACGCCTCGAAGGCGTCCTGCTGAGCGGTGGTGAGCACGTCGCCGCTGGTGTTGAGGAAGACGACGGCGCGGTACTGCTTGAGGTGCGCCTGGTCGAACTTGCGGGCGTCGTCGGTGACTTGGACCGCGAAGCGCAGCTGGTTGCCCAGCTGTCTTATGGCGCTCACACCGGCGTCGGTGACCGCCGGGTTGGCGTCCGCGGACTTCGTGAAGACCAGGACTCTGTACTGATTGCCGGAATTCTCCGGCACGGCGGTGTCCGGTGGGGACGCCGCGGCCGCCGGGACGGACGCTGACGCCAGACCGATGAGCATGCTGCCCAGGAGTGCAAGCAACGCGCCGAACACGGTGAGGCGGCGGCGAAGGGCCATGCGCATGAAACCTCCTCAGGGGTACGCGAGACCTACGGACCGTCGTGCGGAGACGGCCCGGCCGGGAAGGGTGCGGATATGCGCCGGATTATTCAGAACAAGGCGGACAGGTGATCGACAGCAGCGGGCGGGCGGGACGGGGACGACGTGACGGCAGGTGCGTGCACTACGCCGAGCTGCGCGTCAGTGCCCACCGGAATCGCTGGTGAGCGACTGGCTCGGTCCAAGTTCTCGGCGGGATCGTATAGCCGCGAATCGCACCAAAGATAGAGTCTGTTGCGCGAAAGTTTCGCCCAACAAGCCAGAACTTCTGCTCAAGTGGGCGAAAGTCGGCCGGTGATGAGAGGAACTTCGCTGCTCAGCCCGCGTACAGGCAGCACATAACCGACGTACAGACGATCAAGCTCACGGCAGAAACCTGGGACAGCAGAGATCACCGAATGCCGGGATCACGGGGGATACCCCGCCTTGAACTCAGCGACCGGGAAAGGGAGTCACTCGCTCCGCCGATACCCCGGGCTGTCCTTGACCGGCCGCGCTGTGGCCCCGACCGCCTCGAGACCCATGAGTCCCGCCAACGTCTCCGCCTGCATCTCTCACCCGCCCCCGCCGCCGCGTCATGACAGGTTCTGCCCCGGGTCCATGTCGGCCGACTCTCATCGTCCGATGGATCCGCACCCCGGGGCAGCCTGCCTCATCGCCGAGCCGGACTCTGGTCATCCCCGGTCATGGCGACGGACGTAGGTCATGCCCCGGGGCAGGTTCTTGCTGCCGACGAGTCGGGTGAGTTCACGGTCGCTGCGGAAGGCGTCGGCGGCCTCGTCGGAGGGGACACCGTCGATCCTCCTCAGATGCCCCCTGACATCGTGCTTGGTCGTCAGGTGAACCGGCTGCTTCCCTCGCGTCGGTGGGCTTTCGTCTCCCTGCGGCACGGGCGCGCCCGGCGTCCAGCACAGCAAGTACACCTTCGCGTCGCCCGAGCGCGGCGGGTACATCAGGTGCCCGATGCGGTTGCGGCTGCCCTGGACCGTGGTCAGCCGGCCGCTGTCGAGGAGTTCCTGGATCGCCTGGCCCACCTCCTGCCGAGTCACGGGGTGCCGCCGCACCTTGGCCTCTTCGAGGACGTTCCAGATCAGGTCCTCTTCGGCGAGGAGCGCCCGGCCGTATTCGTCGAGGTAGCCGAGCCCTCTCAGGGTGCGGATCACCAGGTGCTTCTGCGGCAACGCGTCCACGCCCACGGCGCCGAGGCCGTCACGGGTGAGCACCCGCAGGTCGTACTCGTGGGTGAGCAGCCGGCCGTCCGCGCTGATCCGACGCTTCAGGGCCCTTGTGGCGAACTCCAGTTCCCGGCCGCCTCGCCGCCAGGTGCAGAACAGGATCGTCCCGGGCGTGAGTTGAGCCGGCCAGGAGATACCGGTGATACGGCTCTCACCCGCCGGGGTCTCCTGGCGGACCTGCTGCCGGGCGGGGATGCTTCGTCCCCCGAGGCCGTCGTGACGGACTCTCAGGTGAATCGCGCCCGGGACCGCCGTCAGCTCACGCAGGACGCCGCCGTCGTGTCCGGGCAGCGGTACCCATCCCTCGGCGAGACCGGCTCCGCGCTCGCGAGGAACACAGGCTCCTCACCGGCCGACGCCTCAGCCGCCTCGACGATCGACAGGACCATGGCGTCGACGTGTGCTCTGGCCTCGACACGAGTGCTGATCGAGCGGCCGTCACCCACCCAGGCCACACCTGCGACACCGCAGTCCGGTCGATAATGGCCGGCGACCACGACCAGCCGCTCCTCCGCCTCGGGCGAGATCACTTCCAGCGGCTGGGACAGCGATACGGAAACCTTCGGCGCACCAGCAGGAAGCGCCTGTGCCGGGAGCGGCGGCACGGCCGCAGGCCCGGATGCCGCTGCCGCTGCCGGACGACGGGTCACGGGCCTGGTGAGGAGGTCCAGGACCGCCAGCACACACTCCTCCCCGCAGACGCCGAGTCTGTCGGCGTGCCTGGCCGCCACACGGTGCGCCGCCGATGCCGCGCCGATCTGCAGCCACAGCTCGGCTTCGCAGCTTGCCGCTCGGGCAAAAGCGGTGGACGTGCACAGGTGCCAGAGCTGCTGGTACCGAGCTGTCGGGAGGGTGCCGGCCTCGTCGAACTGCGACAAGAACTCCTGATGGCGAACCCTTGCCTCGGCGCTGCGGTCCTCCACCCGGGCAAGGGCCGAGGTGGCACGGCGCACGGCGGCAACAGACGACTCGGGTACGGAGGTTCCAGCCTGGCGCACGTGACGCCTCGCGCCGCCATCTGCAACGTCGGCAGATCAAGCACCCCGCCCCGAGCGGGCCTACCGCAGGACGGGGCAGTTGGCGGATGTGTACTCGTCCGCGATGCTGAACACGCTGGCACAGTGCGGGCACTCGGCCTTGCCGAAGAGGTGGGCGATTCCGTCGGCGAGGGCTTCTTGCCCGTCGCGGACGGCAGTCTCGTGCATCCACCGGGCGGTGCCGGAAAGTTCTTCGGAGGACGCCGGACGTAGGACGCGACGGTCCACGTCGCCCAGGTGCCAGTCCCGGATCGCTGAATAGCGCCCGTGGTCCCCGATGGCGATCGTCACTTCCACGGCGCAGTTGGGGCAGGACAGGTGGTAGAAGTCGTCCGTGAAGTCCCCGAGCACGGCACTCCAGTGGTATTGCTCCTTGACCGCGAGCAAATCGAGAAAGGTCGCCAGGTAGTCGACCGGCCGCGATTGCAGATGCCGGTCCAACAGCTCGCGGAACTCCGCGATCGCATCGGCGCAGTTCGCCAGCAGATCGTCGCAGCCGTGGTGTCCTGCCGCGCGTCGCAGGATCGCTCCGGTCAGACCGCGCGCCCGTGCGCTCCTCGAGGCGAGACGTATCAGGCGCGGCAGGGCGGCAAAGCTGGCGGGGAAGACGAGGTCGTGTTCAAGGACCAGTCGATATGCCAGCCTCTCCCATGCTTCGGCGCTGTCCTCGAGTTCCACCATGTCCAGAAGCGCGGGGACGCGATCGATATCCCCGTAGCAGTCGTACATCTGAGCCCAGTTCACCACCTGGGCATTAAAGCGCGCCTCAAGGCAGCCACGATGGACGCCTCCGTTCCTGACCCACCGCACTGGCCACCGTTCCACTCGTGAGCACGTCGGGCGTCATGCCGATAAATCATGCGAACGGGACCGGACCATGTCGAGATACTGGGCCGGTGAGCAACCCCATGGCTGAGTACGAAGCGGATACCGAACGGTTGACGCGAAAGGTCTACCTCGGCCTGCGGGAGGACAATGTCGACCCACAGGTCGTGGTCGCCCTCGCCTGCGAACTGCTCGACTGGTTCCACTGCACCGACGCGGTCCTGGAGGTCGTCGAACGGAATCCGGCCGAAGTGCCGCAGGTGGAGATGGCGACCCTGGCCCGGCGCATCCTGGACGACATGGGTTTCGAGCCGGGCTTCGACCTCGCCCCCGAGCGTTTGGAGACGTTGCGCGACGCGCTGCGGATCGTGGCCCGCGATCTGCCCACGCGCGGGATCGAGGGCGAACCGCAGATCGAGGTCCTCGAGGACTGCTACCCGGAGGGAGCCGGTGTCCGCCTTGCCGACGGTGCACGGCTCAACTGGGGCGGCCCCATCCTGCCGAGCATGTGCGACGACCCGACCACGGCTCTGACCAGCCTGACGACCATGATCCAGGAGAGCCTGCTCGAATGGACCTGGCAAGTCTGGCCGGAATGCCCCCGGCACAACCTCGGCGTCCACGCCTCAATACGGGGTCGCGAGGTGATGTGGTGGTGCGCGGGCGAGGGCGGCCACATGCTGGCACCGGTCGGTGATCTCGCCCGCGCTCTCGGCCGCGGTCGCCCCAAGCAGGCCGGCGGCGGGATGCAGCACGCTTCGAACGACACCTCACCGCCCTCCGTGCGGGCACTGCCGAACCGTTCGGGCCGACATCCCGGAATCGCCCCAGGTGAGTGAAGGCAGCAGACCGTTCCCAGGCCATAGGTCCTGCTCGGCCGTGAGGCCGGCCACGCCTGTTGGTCAGTCGCTGGTCGGCTCGTTCGAGGTCAGAGTTCGGCTGTCCAGACTCCGGCGGGATGCTCGCTCGGTGGCAGCCACAGTCGAGGTTGTGACTCGCGATGCCTTTCCTGAGCCTGTTCTTCCCAGTGGAAGCGGTCATGCACGTCGGGCCACGCGACTTGCAGCACGGGGAAGGGAGGCCGCCGGTAGAACCCGATGGCCCGGCCGAAGAAGATCCGGTACCAGCGGAGATCCACCTGTCTGAGCGCGACTTGGTGACCGTCGACGACGTCGGGATGCCTCTGGCCGTCAGCCAGTACGGCGCCCGCGGCGGCCTTCGCTCCGAGCCTGTTGAGCATCCAGTGCATGGCGTGGACTTCGAGTCCGAACATGGCGAGTTCGGGTGCCCCGTGCGTGTGCGAGAGGCCGATCGTGTACGCGAATCCAGGACCGATCTCGTCCTCGGGGACCATGACGACGTGCCATCCGTGCCGCTGCACGTTCTCGGCGATCGCCAGCTCCACGCGGTCCGCTTCGTCTCGGTCACCGTAGTCATGACAGAGGACGCAACGACACTGGAACGGATCATCAGCCATGCGGGGAGGCTACGAGGCGAGACGCTGAGCCAGGCATCCGGGGTCCGTGACCACCATCGCGATCGAACGACATCGGCACCCTCCACAAGGGCAAGGCTGTGTGACGGGCGGTTCGCCAGGCGGCGGACTCGTCCTGGCCGCAGTGACATCGCGTATTGCCGCCACGGGGCCGGTCCTCGACCAGGATCGTGGTCGAGGACCGGCCTCGGCCCTGCACGGGCTACGGCGACGCGTCGGTGGCCGGCTGGACTCAGTGCGTGGTCACGAGGACGTGCGCGGTGGTCTGCGTGGGGAGTTCAGCGCCCTTCCTGCCGTTTGTGACCGTCACGCCGCGGGGTGACGACGTCACGGTCACTGCCGTGCCGGGCTGCGGTCCGGCCTACCGCAAGGCGCACATCAGCTGGGGGCCGGTCTGGACCGGCCCCGCGATGCGTCGTACGACCATGCCGGCGCCGTCCGGCCCGGACTCCACGCCGCTGACGCCGAGCGTGTTCTCGTCGGGGAACGCATCTGCGGTGGCAGTCCGGCCGAGTTCGTCCAGGCCTGGGATCGGGTTGCCGCAGGGCGAGTGCGTCGGGTGGTGCAGCAGTTGCAGGATGCGGCGTTCGACGGCCTCGCTCATCACGTGTTCCCAGCGGCAGGCTTCGGCGTGGACCTGCTCCCGCGCCAGCCCGATCACGTCGGCGAGCAGACACTCGGCGAGCCGGTGCTTACGCATCACGCGTGTGGCGGCCTGCCGGCCCGCCTGCGTCAGCACCAGGTGCCGGTCGGCGGCGACGTGCAGCAGACCGGTACGTTCCATGCGGGCGACAGTCTCGCTGACGGTGGGGCCGCTGTGTTTCAGGCGCTCGGCGATGCGGGCGCGTAACGGGACTGTGCCTTCGTCCTCCAGCTCCAGGATGGTGCGCAGATACCTCTTTGTGGTGCCGGTGAGTGGGGACATGCGGCGCGTCAGGCAGCGGTTTCGGCGGTGGCGGTCAGCACCGCGCGGCCGAGGATGTGGCCGGCCATGGTGAAACCGAGGACAGCCGGGGTGGCGTCGGCCGCAACGCCGATGGACTCGACGTCGAGGGCGTGCACCACGATGAAGTAGCGGTGCGGGCCGTGCCCGGCCGGCGGGGCGGCGCCGACGAAGCGGGCGGCGCGGGCGTCGTTGGGCAGCTGGAAGGCGCCTGCGGGCAGACCCGAGCCGGTGTCGTCGCTGGCGCCCTCGGGCAACTCGGTGACGGTGGCGGGGATGTCGGCGACAGCCCAGTGCCAGAACCCGGACCCGGTGGGGGCGTCGGGGTCGTAGACGGTGACGGCGTAGCTCCTGGTGCCGTGCGGGGCGCCGCTCCAGGACAGCTGCGGGGAGACGTCCTTGCCGCCGGGGACGCCGAAGATGCCGGAGAACTGCTCGGGCGGCCAGGCGGTGCCGTCGGTGACGGTGGTGCTGGTGACGGTGAAGGAGGCCGCCTCGGGGAGACGGGCGAAGGGGTCGTTGGCGCTCATCGCGTTGTTCCTCTCAGGCCGTGCTGCGGGATGGCGGTGACACGGCCGACGAGAGGGTGCGCGGAAGTACCTGCACGGGTACCTCCGTCGCCCCCCATCAACCGCACGATCGACTATAGCAGCAATAATCGATTATTCGATGGATCGTCTATGCTGATACCTGTGACTCAGACGGCCCACACCCCGACCCCGCCGGCGAAGCAGATGCTCTCCGAGCAGGTCTACACACACCTGCGCGACGCGATCATGGGCGGGCACCACGCCCCTGGTGACGCCCTCAAACCGCAGGACCTCGCCAAGGAACAGGGCGTGAGCCTGGCCGTCGTGCGCGAGGCGCTCGTACGGCTCGTCGGCGAGGGCCTCGCCGACCGACTGCCCAACCGCGGCTTCGCCGTCCCGGCCATCTCCGACCGCCGCTGGCAGGACATCGCCGAAGCCCGCCGGACCATCGAACCGGTCGTACTGCGCATGTCCATCGAGCGCGGCGACGTCGACTGGGAGGCCCGTGTACGAGCCGCCCACCACCGCCTGTCCCGCACTCCGGCGTACCTGCCGGACGAAGGCGCGTACTACAGCAGCGCATGGTCGGAAGCCCACCGGGTCTTCCACCGCACCCTGCTGGAAGGCTGCGGCAACGACGTCCTGTTGGAGGCCTTCGACCGAACCTGGACCGCCAGCGAGCTGGCCCGCCGCTGGTCGGCACAACGGCAGCCCGACCGCGACCACGTCGGCGAGCACCGCCGGCTGGAGGAAGCCGCGCTCGCCCGCGACGCCGACACCGCGGCCGCGGTACTCGTCCAACACCTCACCCTGACCGCGGCCGGACTGACCGGATGCACCCACCCCGAACCCACGAAGGGAACCTGATACATCACGGCACCCCGTCGAAGGCATCCTCACCTCGGCCGCCGAGCCCGACGCCGGTGACGACAGGGCCGGGCAGCCGGGCGACATCAGGGTTTCGGGCCCCGTCGAGAGGTCGCACGTGGGAGGACCGGCTTCGGTCCCGGCACGGGCAGCAACGGCTCGACGAGCAACCACAGTTCATCCGACACGATCCACGGCCGCGACCGACGTATCCCCATGACCAGACCAACTACCAGACCATCGACCACCCCAGCCGTTTCCACCCTCGCCCGGGGCCGCCTGGAGCATTCGTCTTAGCGTGCCGTCCTTGGTCCACCGGCGGAGCCGGGGGTGCACCTTGACCCGCCCGGTCGTGCGTCCGCACCCCTGCCTACGCTTGGCCTGTGAACGGTTCGCGTCTTCGGCGCTTCAGCCCGCCCCTCCTCGCCGCACTGCTCACCGCCCTCGGCTGCTCCTCAAGCAAGGACAACGCTGCCGTGACGGTTCCCAGCCCGACCTCAGCGGTCACGAAGCTGTGCCGGAACCTGGACAAGGCCCTGCCCAGGACGGTCGACGGACTGCGCCGCCGAGATCCCGCGCCCGCCTCCGCGCTGACCGCGGGCTGGGGAAGCCCGGTGGTCATACTGCGCTGTGGTGTGCCGCAACCGCCGAAGATGATCGACCCTGATGTCCCCCAGGGAAAGGATCCGGACGCGGTGCCCGGCGGGGTGAACGGCGTCGATTGGCTCATGGAGAAGCAGGGCGACGGCGCGCACCTTTTCACCACGGCCAACCGCGGCGCGTACGTCGAGGTCCGGGTGCCCGGGGACCGGGACAGCTCCGCTGTTCTGGTCGCTCTGGCCGCAGCCATCAAGAAGACGATCCCCGAAGGAATCGCCGACTAGGAGTTGTCCTCCCCCTGCGGTGCTGTACGAGCCCGGCGCCGCCCTCGTACGAAGGGGCGGACACGCTCGACGAACTGGGGATCGACTGCCACGTGGTAGTGCCCCGGCGCTGCTCCTCGCACCGGCCGTGTCGTCAGTGGATCGAGACCACGGTCTCCGATGCAACCGGATCGGCCGGCGGACGCTGTGCGGGGTCCTGACCGCCATGTCCTTGCTCGCCAGTAATCCATTGCCCGTCCATGTTCCGGCAGACCTAGAGTGAGCTGCGACGACACCACGGGGAGCAAGGGCATGGACAGAGAGCCGCGTAGGGGTGCGAAGGCGGGCGACAGCGAGACTCTTCTGATGTCTGCGGTCCGGGCCGGGGACCGTGCACGGGTGGAGGCCGCGCTCCTGGATGACAGCAACTGGGACGAACGGGACGAGGCGTTCTGTCTGGCAGTCCGGACGTGTTCCGGGGACATCGCCCAGTTGCTGCTCAATCACGGCGCCGATGCCGGCCAGTGCAGGCCGGATGAACTGCTGCCGCTGCGCGATGCTGTCGACTCGGGTTCGCCTGCGCTGGTCGAGGCGCTCCTGGATCTCACGATCCGGGAGCGCTACCCCGCCTCCGAGCTGATGGAGGTGCGGGCCCTTGCGCTTCGCTGGCTCGACACGGGCATCGAAACCGAGCTGCGGCGCCGCACGGACTCCCGGGATGCCGTCGTCCATACCCGGGTGCAGGACGACGAGTACTACAGCGTCGGCGAGTTCACCCTCGGCCGGATGACCGTACGGGACGGGCACGGGGCGATCCTCACCCGCCTGGAGGAACTCCTTGGTCTCCGCTCCTCGTTCGAGGAGCTGATGGAGCGTGCGTTGCTCCACACCGACCAGGACCACGCCGCCTGGGGGTATGCCACCATCCATCTGGCCCACCGGCGCGACCAGGCGTTCTGGACAGCTGCCGCAGAGCTGCGCACGCACCCGGACCCGCTGCACCGGCTGTTCGGGGCCGAGGTACTGCGCCTGACCCGTCTCTTCGACGACAGCGACGAAGACGCGTTCGCGGGTCCGGCCCTGGAGATCTTCACCGACTGGTCGACGCATGAGCCCGACCTCGCAGTCCTCACCGAGGTATTGGTTGCCCTCGGCGAGCATGCCGACCCGCGTGCCGATGCGGCCCTTCTGCGCTACGCAAGCCATCCCGATGCCCGGGTGCGGGGTGTGGTGGCGCGAGGGCTCGGCACCTGGTCCGAATCTCCCGCGCTCTCCGACGATGTTCGTGAGGCACTTCTGGCGCTGATGACGGACACGGACACGGCGGTGCGGCGGAATGCCTGCCTCACGATCGGCGAGGGCAGCGACCGCGATCCCGTCCTCACCGAGGCCATGGCCGCTCTGCTGGACGATGCGGACCGCCAGGTCCAGGTCGCCGCCGTGCACGGCCTTGCTCTCCACGATGACGGCCGGTGCGTGGCTGCGGCACGCCGCCTTGGCCCACCGCGGCCTGGTTTCCTGACCGAGGAGCATTACCTCGATACGGCGTGGCGCTACGCGTGGCGCCACGACGGCCAGTGACGTTCGCCCGACGTGGTCAGGCGCTCACGAGTCGGGCCATCGCATCCCTCGCACAGCGCTCTCCGTCGGCTGGAGCAGCCGCCGGGACCTCGGCGCAGCAGACGAGCCGTTCGGCACCGGCCGACTCTCCAGACCACGTGTCGACCGCTACAGCCAGGTCTGCGTCCGGACGAACCGCTACTTGATGTCGGTCCGGCTGGCCGGCCGCACTGTGCGGCCTCACGTTCCACGGCCTCGGGCTCGGGCTCGGGCTCGGGCTCGGGCTCGTCGCAGCATGGGCGACACTACGGTCAACGCCATGAGCGACTCCCGCACGGCCCGAGCGGCCACCGGACGGAAGGTGACAAGTACGTGACGGCCCTGCGACTGCTGACCATGAACACCCTCTTCACCGGGGATGTCCCGGCCCGGCTGGGTGCCCTCGGCGCGGCGCTCGACCGGTCCGACTACGACGTCGTCTGTCTTCAGGAAGTCATGTTCCGCCGCAACGCCCGGCTGATCCCCCATGCCGCTCCTGCGTACCGACACTGCGCCTACTCGGGCACGGTCCTGCTCAAGGGCGGTCTGGTGCTGCTGTCGCGTTGGCCGATCAGCCGATGGCGGTTCGTGCGGTACCCGATGACGGGCCCGGTGCGCGGCGAACTCCTCATGCGCAAAGGCGCCCAGCTGGCATGCGTCGCCACCCCTGACGGTGAACTGGTGGTCGTGAACACCCACTTGTCGGCCAACCGGGACGACGACTGGTCCCCCACGAACCGGTACACGCGGATCGCAAGGGCTGAACTGGCCCGGCTCACCGGTCTGATCGCGGCCGTCGACCCGTCCCTGCCCGTCGTCGTGGTCGGTGACCTGAACCTCCCGCGCGACTCGGTGGCACTGGCCGACTTCGTCGCCACGGCTCGGCTGCGCGACGTCCTCGCCGGCGACACGCGTCCGACCTACCGGCCCACACCCCAATGGCCGTCGCCGCCGGCCTTGGACCACGTACTGGTCCGGGCCGCAGCCGGAAAGACACTGACCGGTGACGCCGACTTGGTGTTCCAGGACGCAGTGACGCTGGACGATGGCCGCCAGGCCTACCTGTCCGACCACTACGGCGTGCAGGCGCGGCTGATCCGGTCGAAGTGACAGAGACACCGATCCCCGTTGTCAATGGCAGTCGAAACGCCAGTCCCACGGGAGGTCGGTGCACTGGCGGCACTGGAAGAAGTAGACACCGCCGCAGTCGCCCAGCTGTATGTCACCGGTGATGGTCAGAAGGTGGTCCATGCGGTGTCCGCTCTCGCAGTCCGGCCAGTCGGCAGGCTGCGTCCAGGCGGGCCAGCCACCGACCTTCGTCCCGATGATGTGGGCGTCCGGCGGCCACGTCGAGCCGCCCGAAGGCGACGGGAGACGAGACTCCCAGGTGTCCCGCATGTCCTTGGGCAGATCGAACCCACTCGGAAAGTCCACAGCGGCAACCGGGGACAGCGTGGACGGCTCCGGCAGGTTGTCCTCGTCGTACTCCCCCTCGCCCGCCTTGGGGATCTCGGGCAGCAGCCCGCCCGCCAGGACCTCCGCCTCGTTGCGCCAGTACAGCCGGGGCACCACCAGCCCGGAGTCCTGTTCATGTATCAGCGCGCACCACACCAGCTGAAGCAGATCCTTCCCGTCCGGGAACGCCAACCCCGGCACGTCCCGGGCGAACAACTGGAGGATCGGCACCATCGGCACCGCGCCCGGGACGATCTCGGTGCGGTTGCGCCAGTCGGTCCCGTACGTCCAGTGGTCTTCCTGCGCGCAGTACGGCCACGGCTCGTCCGCGGGCCACAGCAGCTCGCCTCCCAGCGAACTCTCCCGCACGCCAGGATCGCCGGGCTCCGGGTTGAGCAGGGTGGCTTCCCGGGCGAAACCCGCGTACTCCGGCATCAGCGTGCGCAGATCCTGCACAGGCAGTTCGGGGGTGTCTCCAGGCATCGTGGCTCCTTCGGCGGACAAAGATCGACGCAACACTGCGGGCACGTTAGTACCTGCCACTGACAGCCCCCTGCGGCAACGGCCGTCTCACGACACCCCCGTTGAGGCTTGTGGACGCCGTGCGCGTGCGGACGTCGTACGCGTCAGCCGTTCTGCCCGGTCGGCCGGAGGGTGACGTGGTTGATGTCCACACCCGCGGGCTGGTTGATGGCGAGAACGATGATGTCGGCGATCTGCGCGGGGGTCATCGAGGGAGCCGCCTCGGGGGTGCCGCCGCGTTCGTCCCAGAACGGGGTGTCCACGACGCCCGGCGCGACGACGGTCACGCCGACGCCGTCCTTGCCGACGAGCAGCCGGGTGTTCTCGGCGAGCGCGTGGGCGGCCCACTTGGTGACGGAGTACAGGTTGCCGGGGGTGTTGCGCACCCCCGCGACCGACCCGATGATCACGATCCGTCCCTTTGACTCCCGCAGATGCGGCAGGGTCTCGCGGACCAGCAACGCCGGACCTAGGACGTTGGTGAGAACCATGGCACGCATGTCCTCGGGCGCGTGGCTCTCCAGGTTGCCCGGCAGCGAGAAGCCCGCGTTGGCGATGACGTTGTCCAGCCGGCCCCACGTGCTGGTCACCCTGCTCACCGCGGCGGCGACATGATGCTCGTCGGCGGCGTCACCGGTGATCGTCAGCAGCCGCTCCCCCGCCGAGGCGGAGTCGGCGAAGGCGGCCAGCTTGTTCGCGTCACGTCCGGTGACGGCCACCCGGTGCCCCTGCTTGAGCAGGGCGAGAGCAGTGGCGGCGCCGATTCCGGTCGAACCACCGGTGATCAACGTGACGGGTTCCACGGGACTGCCTCCTCGGCAACGGGATCATCGGGAAGCGCCAGGTTCCCGGAAGCCGGTGAACGCGAGGTGACACGCAGACCGACCGTCTCCGGGCTGTGGTGGCTTCCGGAATGCCTGAACGATACCCGGAGAACTTACGCCGGGACTGAAGATCGTCGGACCGCGCCTGTCCAGCGGGACACGAACAGGCCATCGGAACGACTCGGGCGGTGCCCGCACTCGTCGTGCGGGCACCGCCCGGAGATGTCGACAGCGAGGAAAGCGAAAGAGCTTGTTTCAGAGAGAGTTGAGAAGGAAGCCCCTTCATGGCCTCGCCGTCGGCAACGCTAACACTCAGCCCGGGATCAGGTCACGCAGGTTTTCCAGGGTGATGACCTGCGAGTCTGGGTGCAGCCCTTCGGGACGTTCGAGACCGATGTACATCACGGGCTCGTCCGGAACCGGCCCGCCGTCCAGCAGATCCACCGTCGTGGTGTCGCCGGACATCAGGTCGGTCAGGTACCGCACCGTCAACTGCTCACGCTCCACGATGGCGCGTACCACCTTGGACACCGACATCTGGTTCTCCTCGACCCGGTTGGCCGCCGAGATGCCCTTCAGATAGAGGTGCAGCCACTTCGCGCGCCAGCGGCCGTCGTCCCCGCGCCTGAACACCAAGGGCAGCGCCACCCGGCCCGCCCCGCGCAGCTCCGACTTCATCCGCACCGTGCGCGGCTCGAACGGCCGGCCCTTCTGCCGGCCGTCGCGCAGCATGAAGCCGAAGAACGACTCCTCGACCTCCTCGAAACCCTCGCCCGCGAAGATGTTGACCTGCGGAACGATGAAGGTGCTGCGGACCCGGTCCAGGGACAGGTTGATGAATTCCGAGGCCCCCTCGGGCGCCTCGGTGACATCGCCCGAGTGCTGACCTCCGACAGCCGTGAGGGATGTGTAGGAGAGCCAGGAGTCAGTGCTGTAGTCGGCATGCAGAAGCAGCGCCGAGAGGTCGAAGTCGGTCCGCTGCTCGGTCTCCTTCCAGTACACGAAGAAGCGCAGCTGTTCGCCGTCGACCGCCGAGAGTGAACCTCGTGGCAGTACGCCGAGCCCGGCCGCGGTCGCCCTGCCGCTGAGCGGGAGGGCGACGTCGAGGACATCGGGGTCGAGCAGCAGCCGACGGGGCGCCGGGAGTCTGCGGCGCATCTCGGCGTCGAGGGCGCCGATGAGGCGATCGCGGTCGGCGGCCGCGACCGGCGGCCTGACGTCGGGGGCGACCCAGCCACGGCCCCGACGGTTGACGAAGACGCGGGGTTCGTCGGTCTCCCGCTCCCGGTTGTGGAAGTGCTCACGGACGGAGAGCACGACCCGGCCGGAGACCTCGGGAGCGACCCGCACCGCGGCGGCCACCACCGCGTCCCGCTCTTCGTCGGTGGCGATCCGCAGCAGGAGGTCCAGGGCCCGGAACAGCCTGCCCGGGGCCGACTCCAGCAACCGCACCGCACCGCGGACGTCGAACTCGTCGAGCAGCTTCTCCAGACGGCTCTCGAAAGACCGCGCCACCTTCTCGCCTCGCGCCACGGCGAACGCGTCGGCGGCGTGCGGCCAGCGCGGGTACTCGTGCGGATGCAGACGCTCACCCAGCCGCTTGAACGGCTCACGGTGTGCGTGTACGTCGGCCAGCTTGGCGGGGTTCGCCGCGACCACGGCGTCGAGGCCCGCGAGCAGGGCACGGCGCACCGGCCGCGAGAGGGCCCGGAACCGGGTCTGCTCCCGCAGCGTCACGTCGCCGCCCGACAGCGCGCAGGCCAGCCGCAGCACGTCGGTGACGGTGTCCAGCAGGAGGTCCGCACCGATGGCGATACGGGCCTCGTTGATGACCGCCCGGTTCTCCCGGACCGGGATCGACTCCGGCTGGGGGCCGAGCGCGCACCGCTCGGCGAGGGCCTTGAGGTCGCGCAGGTCGTCCTCGCCCAGCGGAGTCGTGCTGCCGGCCAAGGTCAGGTAGAGGGCGGTGAGTTCTTCCTCCAGGTCCCGGCCGAGGTGCAGGACGGTGACCCGGTCGCCCGCCGAGGCGACCAGCTCGTCCTGTGCCGCGATCATCTCCTCGTAGGTGTGCTGGTAGCGGCCGTACGTGGGGAGGCTGAGCAGATCCAGCGCCCCATGTGCCAGCTGCGCCAGCACTGTCCCGCGCGACTTCTCGTCGCCGAGCGCCTGCGCCACGCACCGCATCCAGAACGCTTCGGTGTCCGGCACGTTCGCCGGGAAGTCGATGAAGTACGAGTTGTGCCGGACATGGTCGCCCACCATCTCGCTCACGATGCGCAGCGTCCGCCTGGCGAGGTGCACGACCGCGGCCTCGGACAGCCCCGACAGCCGCTCCAGCAGCTCTGCCGAGAGCTTGAAGCCCACGGAGGTCAGCGCCGCGTCGAACTGCCGCGCGGCGCCGGCCCCGTCCCCGGCGGAGCCCTTGGGCGAGGGGAGGCGGTGAGTGTGCCGGATGACCAGCGATTCCAGACTGTGCGCCATTCGGGGATGATCGCAGAGATGTGAGAGCGGACGCACTGGAATTCCGGCGCCATGATCACCCCTGCGCCCCGAGGCGGCCGCGTGGTGTCGGCGTGGCCGGCTTGACCCATGGAGTCCGGGTCCGCAGAGGCGGGGCGCTCACCCTCCGAGGGAGCCGACACGTCATCTGGACGCCTCGTCGTTATGGTGTGGTGCCCGCGGAGGCCACGAAGAGGAGGGCTCATGACCGTCGAGCATCGCCGGCCGCTGGACGAGACTCCCTGGCCCGAGCAGGCCACGCTGGTCTACGGCGAGCTGGTGGAACTGACGACGCCGCACCCACCGATTCCGAAACTGGGCTGGCTCGGGCCGGAGATCGTGGGCAGCCGCGGTGTGATCGTCGGGTGTGTCGTCGAGCACGACGAGCGTGATGGCGACGTCGTGCCGCGCTACGCGGTGGAAACCGAGGACGGCAGCCCCTGGAGGCTGCGGCCGGAGTTCCTGATCTCCCGGGGCGGCCTTCATTCTGACTCGGTGGGAGCCTGCTTGCGGCCCGCGGTCCAGCGCGATGCCCGAGGATGGATCCATGGCAGAGGACGAGTACGAGATTGCCCTGAGCAAGCAAGACCTGCGTGAGGTCACCGCGTTCGCCGCAGCGTGCGCAGAGGCAGTACTCGAGGTGTTCGAGGCCGATCAGCCCGACGACTCCCGTCCTCGAGACGCCGTCGAGGCCGCGTTGGAGTTCGCCCGGGGCGGCGAGCGAGGAAAGTCCTTGCGCGACACAGCGTGGGCGGCCCTCAAGGCGGCCAAGAGTACGGACACTGCGGCTGCGCGCGAGGCAGCATGGGCCGCGATGTCTGCGGCAGGCGCCGCCTACCTGCATCCGCTGGCCAAGGCCACCCAGGTCAAGCACATTCTCGGAGCCGGCGCTCACGCGGCCCGGGCAGCCGAACTCGCCGCCAGCCGTGATCCGGGCGTTGGCGCCGAACACGTTGAGCGAGCGGTCCACCGTGCGACACCGGTCGTCGTGGACGTGCTCAAACGCTTCCCAGCGGCACCGGACGGCGGCGGACGGGTGGGTGAACTGATTCGCATGCTGGATGCCGACCTTCGTTCGCTCACGCTCACCGAGTGACCGCGCGTCTTCGGGCTTCAAAACCGTGTGCAAGCGCGTGGGGCTGGTCCTTACCCTCCGGTCATGAATCTTCGCCAAGAACTGCCGAGCGACAGAGAGTCGGTGCGGGACATCCACCTGCGGGCGTTCGGTGACCACGGTTCTGCCGTGGCCGACCTGGTCGACACCCTGCGCGGCACGATCACGCCCACGGACGGTCTCTCACTGGTCGCTGAGATCGACAGGCAGATCGTCGGGCACGTCATGTTCACCCGAAGTCTGCTCGATGCCCCTCGGCGACTGGTTGAGGTGCAGGTGCTCAGCCCGTTGGCCGTCAGGCCCGAACATCACAAGCGCGGTATCGGCTCGGCTCTGGTCCGACACGGACTGAGGATCCTTGCCGAACGGCCCGTCCCCCTGGTCTTCCTGGAGGGCGATCCGGGCTACTACTCCCGCTTCGGCTTCACGTGCGGAGACGACCAGGGCTTTCGAAAGCCATCCCTGCGCATTCCAGATGGCGCCTTCCAGGCCCTCAGGTTCCCGAAGTACGAGCCATGGATGACAGGGACTCTGGTCTACGCAGAGCCGTTCTGGCGGCACGACGCGGTCGGCCTCCGCGACCCCGGCGCATAGTGCCGGGTTGACTCCTGGGCGAGTTCGGCCCGCTCAAGCTCCAGCGCCACTGCGGCTGGCAGTCGTCGAGGCGGCGCTCGCCCGGCACGTGGTGCCGTATTCGTGGGGCGGCGGCAACGCCGGCGGCCCGTCGTACGTGATCCGACCGGGCGGTCCAGGAAAACCTGGCGGCAGCGTGGCCCGCCGACCTGCCCGGCGCCGACGAGCACACACTGCGCGCCGCCGGGCGCGCGCTGCTGCGGGCGGACGCCACTTCACCCGCAGCATTTCGAAGTAGGGAACGACCTGGGCTCCGCAGCCCCGCACCTGACGGGCCGGCCCGCCAACACAGCCGTTGGCCAGGTACGTGGCCTGGCCAAGGCCGCCCGGCCGGGCACCGTGGTCCGCGCGGACGCCGTCGACTCCACGATCGATGGGCCGCGCTCAGCGGCTCATGAATCCAGCACCGCCGTCCACGCAGGAAGGACACCTGGTGCGAAGGACCCGCAGGCCCCTGAGGTCAGCGACGCCCGCGCGCGAGCAGGGCTGCGTGCGGCAGTGTCAGTAGTCCGTCCTCGTCAGCGAACTCCGCGCTGAACAGGTCGAAGTGGCGCTTGATCTCGGCGCGGACGGGGGGTGTCTGGCTCTGCACCAACTGCCCGCCGAACGCCACTCCCCCTGCGGGACCGCTCCACCACTCGTCGGCGCTCGCGCGGTGGTCC
The DNA here is from genome assembly GCF_009377175.1 of Streptomyces adustus. Taxonomy (GTDB): domain Bacteria; phylum Actinomycetota; class Actinomycetes; order Streptomycetales; family Streptomycetaceae; genus Streptomyces; species Streptomyces adustus. The sequence goes on along the minus strand of NZ_VJZD01000026.1, from coordinate 6,796 downwards.
CAGCGCAAGGTCTCGCACGCCGCCTCGCGCAGCCCCGCCGAAGCCATCAGCTCCCTCAGGCCGCTCTCGTCGCGGGGGAAATCGTCCTCGGCAGCCAGTCCTGCGGGCAGGTGCGGTGGACGTACCGCGCCCGCGGCCTGGATCGCCCGGCCGATCAACGCCTGCCCCGGCGCCGGTGGCGCCGCCCATATCGTCACCGCGATCCAGCCGCCGGGCCGTACGACACGGCGCAGTTCAGCCAGTGCCGCTTGGGGTCGGCCGACATGGTTGAGAACGAAGTTGGCCACGGCGGCGTCGAATTGCGCGTCGGGGAAGGGCAGCTCGGGAAGAGCGGCCAGCCGGACCTCGGCCGCAGGTGCGGCGCTCACCGCCAGCTCGATCATGGTCGGCTCCGCATCGACGGCCGTCACCGTCGCGCCGCGGGCACACGCGGCAGCGGCGACCGTCCCCGGCCCCGTCCCCACGTCCAGCACCCGCACGCTGGAACCGACCTCGACGGCATCCAGCAGCGGCGGCACCGCATAGGCGCACAGCTTGGCGAAGCTTGCGGCATAAGCAGCCCCTCGGCCCGCCCAGATCAGCCGCTCACTCTCATCGAACGTCGTCATCGTCACCGGCGCCCCCCAGCTAGCCCAACACCCACATACTGTCACGACCCTAACCCACCGTCTGATCAGCGCGGACGGCTCACCGACAGGCACACGGCACGATCAACGCCTGCTGTGGGACGTCACCGAACTCCCCGCTGGTGGCGCCTACTTCCGTGCTCGCGCGTTCGCGAGTCCCGTTCAGGGCTCGGGGATCCGTTCCACGGGAGGGGCAGACGGCTGTAGTGGGCTCCTCGCACCACCATGTCGATGTACCGGCGCCCATTGCCCCGGCGCCCATTGCCCCGGTGCCGCCTCGCCGCGGGCCGCCGACCCCATCCGGGATCCCACTCGTCAGTCCTACCCACCGGTGGCCGGCCGGCCCGCCACCGACATCGAACCGATCGAGGCATACCGGGACGACGACCTGTTCGACGCGCACCGCGGCGATCCCGAGTTCGGGCATCGCTTCCTTCTCGACGAGGCCCGCGCCACAGGTGAGGCGACGGCCGCGCGGGGACCTGGGCCACGGGTCCGGGGGCGGCTCCGGCCATCGTCGGGAGAGGCCCCCTTGTCAGGCGCCGAGCGAGCGGACGAGGTCGATGCCGTGTCCTAGGTTGTCCAGCCGCGCTTGGAGGGTGTCGCCGGCCGGGTAGAGGCGGACGGTGTCCACACCGGCGGTCTCCCAGTCCCTGAGCCGGGCGCGGACCATGTCCTCGGTGCCGATCAGGGTGGTGGCCAGGACCATCTCGTCGGTGACCAGGGCGGTGGCGCCGTCGCGGTCCCCGGCCTGCCAGCGTTCGCGGATCCGGGCGGCGACGTCGGCCCAGCCCTGGCGGCTGTAGGCGTTGTTGTAGAAGTTGGTGGAGCCGGAGCCCATGCCGCCCAGGGAGAACGCCAGTTCCTTCTTGCGGCTGCCGACGACCTCGGCCAGTCTGCCCTCGTCGGAGACGATGTTGATCTCGGCCCCCTGGCAGACGTCGAGGTCGGCGCGGGTACGGCCGCCTCGGGCGAGCCCGGTGTCCAGGTGGGTGAAGTAGGCGTCGGCACCCTCGGGCACGAAGCTGGTGCCCAGCCAGCCTTCGGCGATCTCACCGGTGAGTTCCAGCATCTTCGGGGAGAGGGTGGCCAGGTAGACCGGTACCTGCACCGGCTCCACGCTGAGCCGCATCGGGCGGCCCTCGCCGTCGGGCAGCGGGATGGTGAACTGCCGGCCCTGGAACTCGATCCGCTCTCCGGCGAAGGCGCGTCGGACGATCTCGACGGTCTCCCGCATCCGGGTCAGCGGCCGCGCGAACGGTATTCCGTGCAGGCCCTCGATGACCTGCGGCCCGGACGCTCCCAGCCCGAGAAGGAAGCGGCCGCCCGAGAGGTGGGCGAGCGTCATCGCGGTCTGCGCGATGGTGACCGGGGAACGGGTTCCCAGCTGGATGACCCCCGAGCCGAGGAGGATCCGCTCGGTACGGCCTGCGAGATAACCCAGCGGCGAGGGGGCGTCGCTGCCCCATGCCTCGGCCATCCAGCAGATGTCCAGGCCCAGCCTCTCGGCCTCCAGGACGAACTCGACGGTCTCGCCCCAGGCGCCGCCGCCGGAAGCCTCGATGGTGGTCGCTGTGCGCATCACTTCTCCCGTTCGGCCAGTACTTTGAGGGCGGCGAGGTTGGCCTTGATGCCGGCCTCGAACTCACGCAGCCGCACGAACACGATCTTCTGTTCCTTGTCCGGCATCGCGTCGATCGCCGCGCTCAGCCCGGACCGGGCCGGCCCCAGTTGCACCCACTGCTCCAGCACCGTGCCCGCCCCCTGCGGGCGCAGCGTGAACCGCCACACGCTCATCGGGTGGGCGGGGTCGCCCACCGCCCAGGCGAAGCGCCGCGGCTCCTCGCAGTCCACGACCGTGCTGACCGTCTCCCAGTTGCCCAGCGCGGGGTGAGTGCTGCGCCCGAGGAACCGGCCCCCGGCGCGCGGGCCGGTCGCGCCGTCGAGCCACTCGACATGCCGCAGCTCGGCGCTGAGCTCGGGCATCAGATGGATGTCGCTCACATAGCGCCACAGACACTCCGGCGGCGCGTCGATGTACGTCTCCGCGGAGACGTAGGGGGTGTCCGCGTAGACCTGTCCCGTCCACTCCATGACCTCGAACTCCTCTCCCTCGACTACCTGCATAGTTGCTTATTAAGACTCACTGCCGCAAGGTCCGCGACCCTGCTGCCTGCTGAGTTTCGTCGAAGGACTCGTACCATCGGGGCATGAGGCGCACGTCGTTCGCGAACTGGCCCTGCTCGGTGGCCCGGACCATGGACCTGCTCGGCGACTGGTGGACCCCGCTGGTGCTGAGGGAGGCGTTCTACGGGATCCGCCGGTTCGACGAGTTCCAGCAGGAGCTGGGCATCGCCCGCAACACCCTGTCGGAGCGGTTGCGCAGGCTGGTGGAGGCGGGACTGCTGGAGAAGCACGTATACGAGACCCAGCCGCTGCGCCACGAATACCTGCTGACCGAGTCCGGCCGTGACTTCTACGGCGTGATCCTCGCCATGACGGCCTGGGGCGATCGATGGCTGTCGGACGAGGCGGGACCGCCGGTGATCACCCGTCACGAGACCTGCGGCCACGACGTCCACGGCGAAGTGGTGTGCTCCCACTGCAAGGAGCCGCTGACCTGGGAGGACGTCACGCCACGCCCAGGCCCCGGTTACCCGGAGAAGCTGCTCGGCCGTCCGGACATCCGGCGGCGGTTCAGGCTGGACGAGCCGACGCCGGCCGCGGACTGACCCCGGGCACCTCAGAAACCCGGGTCCGTGTCCGAGCCTTGAGGAGAGATCCGCAACGGCGTCCCGTTGCCGGGGCCGCACGCACCGGTCCACGGCTGGTCGACGGACCGTGCGGGTAAGGTGGGCGTCCAGTGGTTGGTCAGCCGCCACGGCCCATGAAGGCAAGACCCGTGCGGGAGCGAGCGTGCTCAGCGAGCGAGAGCCGGACGTCCCGGTGACCAGTCGGTCCGCCCAGGCCGCGGCGACCCGGCGGCAGATCATCGAGACGGCGCAGCGGCTCTTCACCGCCCACGGCTACCAGTCGACCTCGCTACAGGCCATCGCGAACGACATGGGTCTCACCAAGGCTGCCGTCTACTACCACTTCCGGACCAAGGCGCAGATCCTCAAGGCCGCGCTCGATGCACCGGTGGAGGAGATGACCGCGCTCCTGGACGAGTTGGCGGGCATGACCTCGCGTCAGGAGAGGCTGGAGGCGTACGCGGTCGGCTGGGTCGACTTCCTGGTGCGCAACCGTGAACTCGGCACCATGCTCCTGCACGATCCCGAGATGCGGGCCGCCAGCATCTACGCCGAGAGCGACGGACGAAGGCGCCGGGTCCTGCGGGTCCTGTTCGGCAACTCGCCCACCCCGGCGGAACGCATGGCCTATGTGATGTGCGTGTGGATGCTGGAAGGGCTCGGCGAGCTGTCCGACCTTTCGGACGACGATCTCAGGGTCACGCTTCTGCTGACCGTCCGCAGTCTCCTCGCCATGCCCGGCGACGCGAAGGCCGGCGAGGCGTGAACCGGCGTCCGTGACATCCCGTGACGGATGACGGCTGGGCCGCAGGGCACGGCTGCCGTCACCGACGTCCGCACGACAAGGTCGCCCCGCGCGGCCTCTTGCCGACACGTCGACGAGCGCTCCGTACACAGGGAGACGGCCCCGTGGCGGCACCGGAATTCCTGCGGCCCGTACGCCGGCGGCCCCGGCCCGCCGCTCCGACCGGCTGACGCGCCGTGCGCACAGGCGTCGCACCGGTTTTCCTCGATCCCTCGACACCCGCCCTCGGACCACCCGCGTGTTCGCTCGCGCTGATCCGAATGCGGCCGTCCATTCACTAGCCGTCGGCTAGTGAATGGCTAGTGAATGGTAGAGTGAGCGACAGGTCAGTGAGATCGAGAGGCGGAGGGGACTGTCCTGACCGGCCCGTAGCGGCGGCCGGACGCCGCACGTCCTGCCGGCATCCCGCTCCTCGACCCCGGAAGTCGAAGGCTCCCCGCCGAACGGCCGTCAGCGTCCTGGCGCGGCACGTTCGCACCCTGCCGCCGCCGCTCTGCGTCCGGTGCATCGCACAGCTCCGGGTCTCGCCCCCGGCTCCGCTGCGCGAAGCGCCCGTCGCCCGTCGCCCGTCGTCCGTCGTCCCCTGACGATCCTTCGCCCGTGCCGTCGGCGGAATCGATCCAGCGCACGACCTGTCCATGTCATTCGTTCTTGAAGGAATCCACTGCCATGAGGTCCTCCCGGCCTGCCGCCCGCCCAGCCGAGCGGAGCAGCACCCCCACCGTTCTCGCCCTCGGCCTTGCCGCCATGGTCGTGGCGATGGCCCAGACCCAGGTCGTGCCGATCCTGACGCTGCTGGGCACCGCACTGCACGCGGACTCGGCCGGTGTCAGCTGGGTCACCACCGCGACGCTGCTCTCCGCCGCCGTCTTCACCCCCCTGCTCGGCCGCGTCGGTGATCTCCACGGCAAGAAGCAGACCCTGGTCGCCGTACTCGTGGTCATGGTGCTCGGCTCGCTGCTGGCCTCCCTGACGACCTCCCTGGGACTGCTCCTGGTCGGCCGGGTGATGCAGGGCTCGGCGACCGCGATCTTCCCCCTGGCGCTGTCGATCGTCCGCGACCAGGTTCCGCACGAGAAGCTGCACGGCGCCATGGCGCTGGTGAGTTCCACCCTGGCGTTCGGCTCCGGCCTGTCGCTGGTCGTCACCGGCCTGCTCACCCAGGGCGGTGACCCCGACTACCACTCCGTCTTCTGGTTCTCCACCGCCGTCTCCGTGCTCGCGCTGCTAGCGGTCCTCTTCCTGGTCCCGGACGGCGGCCATCGCGTCGGCGGCCGCGTGGACGTGCCCGGCACCCTCGTCCTGGCCGCCTTCCTGGTCCTCCTGCTGCTCGGCATCTCCCAGGGCCACACGTGGGGCTGGGGCTCCGGCAAGGTCATCGGGTGCTTCGCCGGAGCCGTCGTCATGGCGGCGGTGTGGGTGCTCGTGGAGCTGAAGGTCTCCTCCCCGCTGGTGGACATGCGGATGTTCGCGCACCGCCAGGTCGCCATGACCAATCTGGCCGGCCTCCTGGTCGGGTTCGCCGCCTTCACGCAGTTCATCGGCATCTCGTACCTGGTGCAGATGCCCGAGCGAATCGCCGGCTACGGCTTCACGGCATCGGTGCTGCGGGCCAGCGTGGAATATCTGCTGCCCGGTTCACTGGTCGCTCTGGTCGCGGCCCCGGTCGGCGGCGTCCTGGTCCGCCGGATCGGTGCCCGTCTGACGCTGGCGATCAGCGGTCTGGTCGGCGCGGGCGGGTTCGCCTGGCTGGCGTTCGGTCACGGCCGCAGCGCGAGCGTCATCTGCGCCGGACTGTTCACGGGTGTCGCGATCGCCTTCGGCTACGCGGCGATGCCCGCACTGATCGCGGCGAGTGTGCCGGTGCAGCAGACCGGCATCGCCAACGGCATCAACTCGATCTCGCGGTCCATGGGTTCGGCGATCGCCTCGGCCGTGGTCACCTCTCTGCTGGCGTCCCGGACGATGGCCGGCCTGCCCGCGGGCATCGAACTGCCGCAGGAGTCCCAGTTCACGCTGAGTTTCGCCATTGCCGTCGGCGCCATGGGACTGACCGTGGTCGTCGCCCTGGCCGGGCTGGCCAAGGACCGTAACCGGAGCACGCTGGTCGCACAGTCCGCCACGGCCGGCGACGAGCGGAGCGCACCGGGGACATCGACCGACTCCGCCGCCGCCCGGCCGGCGGCAGCCGGACAGCCGAACCGGAGTGCCGAGTAGAACCGGTCGATCGTTCCCCCCGGCACGACGCCGATCTCCCGGCAGCCGTCCGAGCGGCGGTCGACGACGGCACCTCGGCGGTCTCGCACGCGGAGGCGGTGAAGAAGCTCCGCAACCTCGACACCGTGCTGTCGCAGGACACGGGCCGTCTGGCACCATCTCCGAAGCTGAAGCGCACGGTCATGCTCAAGGGCTTCGCGGCGGCAGACGTCGACGCCCTGTACGAAGAACGTCGCGGCGGCGCCTGAGCAACCTGGTTCTCCGGACGTCGACGTCGGCCACGCAACCCCAGCCGGTACCGGTGGCCGACCGGAGGGCGGCCGGCACATGGACGCAGGGCTCTGCGCTCCGAGCCGAGGCCGCCCTCCCCCGCAACTCGCCGCGCCGTCCCCGGC
>NZ_VJZD01000269.1 GCF_009377175.1 Streptomyces adustus | reverse complement strand
CCGCATACCCAGCCCCCACCGCACACCCAGCTGCACCCGCACCGTCCGGCACGGGCGGCGGGACCGCAGGAGGCGACCCCGGAGCAGTCCCCGCACGGGCGGCCGCCCTGGCCGACCGGGTACCACTGGGAGCTGCCCGAACTGCCGACGAGGGGCATGCGCCTGGCGCGCAGGCTCGGTCTCGCCCGTTGGCGGCACGAACCCCGGACGTCGTCGTCGCGGGGCCTCGACCTGCTGCCCGACGTCGAACTGCTCGAACGGCTGGCCAGGCAGGACGTCCCACGCGAGGACGCCGACCGCATTCTCGACGCGCTGGCGGCCAAGGCGGGCCGGCGCACCCTGCGGGAGGCGGACCGGTTCTGCCGCCGTCTGCTGAAGCAGAAACTGTTCCTGCGCCACCGCCGTACCGCCGCCGCCGGGGAATCGGGCGAACACGAGGACCACCTCACGGCGGAGACAGCCGTCTGGCTGCTCCACTGGGCCGTCCTGCCGTACGCCGGGCATCGGGGTATCCAGGACAGCCTGGTGCACCTGTTCCGCCGGCTGTGCGAACAGAACGGCCCGGTGGAGCGCCGCTTCCTTGAACTGCTGCTCGATTCCCCTGTCTACGGCATGCCGAAGCTGCCGGACCAGGTCTGGTACGAACTGGTCCGGCAGTTGCGGAAGGTCCCCGACGGGCCACCGCGGCAGCCCGCCCACGAGCCGTACGAGCCGTACGAGCCGTACGAGCCGTACGAGCCGCCCGCGCCGGTCGTGGCGCGTCGTACGGCACCCGGAGACGGCCATCGGGCGGACTCGTCCGACGACCGGTGGCTGTTCTGCTTCCTCGCCGTGAGCTGCGTGGCCGTCGTGCTTCTTCTGCTGCTGATCGACCGATGGTGACGCGGCCGATAGGTGACGCGACCGCGGGCGGTGCGGTCAGAAGGCGCGGGACGGGCCCGGCGCGGCGTCCGTGTCGCGCCGGGTGACGGCGAGGTAGCCGACGAACCCGACGATCGCGACCGTCCAGGCGAGGGTGACCGGCGCCAGCCCGAGCCCGAGGCCGCCGCGGGTGCGGCCCAGCGCCATCCAGTCGGCGAGGGAGGCACCGAGGGGCCGGGTGATGACGTACGCCGTCCAGAAGGCGGCCACCGCGCCCAGGGCACCGAAGCGATGGGCCAGCGCGGGCACGCAGATCGCGGCCGCGAAGAGGACGACCGAGCCGAGGTAGCCGAAGCCGGTCGTGGCGGTGAGGTCGCCCGCGGCGGTGCCGAGGGCGAAGGTGGCGAGCACGGCCGCCCAGTAGAACGCCTCGCGACGGCGGGTGCCGATGCTGTGGATGGACAGCGTCCCCTCACTCGCGTACCAGAGGACGAAGACCGCGGCCAGCACGGCGAGGAAGGCGGGGGTCGAGACGGCGTACGGCACGCCGAGGCCGACGTGCAGCACGTCGGCGGCCATGGTGCCGAACACGCTGACCATGACGACGGCCGTCCAGTAGGCCCAGGCGACGTACCGGCGAAGCGCGAACTGCACGGCGAGGGAGGCCACCAGGGCGAGACCGCCGAGCCCGACCGCGGGGACCGGGCCGAGCAGCCGGGCGAGGAGGTCCGACGCCGTCTCCCCCATGCCGGTGGTCAGCACCTTGATGATCCAGAAGTAGGCGGTCACCTCCGGCACCTTGTTCGCCATCCGGCGTACGGGTATGCGGGGGCGGTCGTCGAGGATGTGCTCTGCGGTCATGATCCGCACCTTGACACCCCGATCCTGAACGCAGCCTGAACGCCGTCCGCGTACGATCCGGCGCCGCGCAGGGGGAACTCAGGGGGAACTCAGGAGGAGCTCAGGGGGAGCTCTCCCCGAGCAGTTCCCGCAGCGCCTGCTCCTCGGCCGGGCTCAGCCCGGTCACGAAGTGCTGGAGCGCGGCGATCGGGTCCGGGCCGCGGTCCAGGGCGTCGTGCATCGCCTCGGCGGTCAGCTCGGCCGCGTCGCGCGTGGGCCGGTAGGCGCCGCGCCGCCCGTCGGCGTCCCGCAGCACGAGTCCTTTGTCGTACAGGCGCTTGAGGATGGTGTGGACGGTGTTGTAGGCGAGGTCGCCGCCGAGCTCCGCCTGGATCTCGGCCGGGGTCCGGGGCCGCTCGGCCGCCCACAGCGCCGCCAGGACCGCACCCTCCAACTCGCCCGCACTGCGCCGTCCGGGTGTCTTGTGTGGGCCGGTGCCAGCCATGTCGGCCACCTTATCGAGACGCGCGGATATCTTCTCACCTGCCTTTAACCCTACAAAATGTAGGGTGTGATGCGACCCTGCATTTTGTAGGGGAGTCGATCCCGTGGCGCGCTACGACGAGAGGTGCACGATGGCCGACGGCTCTCCCTTCGTCCGGCGCGCGCGAGGACCGGCGTGACCGCGACCGACCTGCCGGTGGCCACGGGCCGACGCCGGTACTGGCAGCTGGGGGTTACGCTCGCGGTACTCCTGACCGCCTGCGGGGTCCTCGTCTCGCACCGGGACGTCCTCGACAGCGGGGCGGACCGGCTCGCCGCCGCCGACCGCGCGTGGCTGCTGCTGGCCTGCGCCGCCGCCGTGTCGACCTGGGTGTGCGCGGCCGTCGTCCAGCAGGGCGCGGTCGCCGAACGGCTGCCGCGGCGAAGGCTCGTGGCCGCGCAGTTCGCCGCGTCCGCCGCCAACCATCTCCTCCCGGCCGGGGCCGGGGCGACCCTGGTCAACCTTCGCTTCCTGACCCGGTGCGGGCTGTCCACGAGCCGTTCGGCGACCGCGCTCGCGGTGAAGGCGGCGGCCGGCGGGCTGGTCCGCTGTGTGCTGGGTCTGACCCTGCTGGTGACCTCGCCGGACACCGTACGGGTGTCGCCGCGGGTGCCGCACGGGCTGGTGCTGCTGCTGCCGGTGGCGGCCGGGGTCGTGGTGCTGGCCGTCGCGGCGAGCGCACGGCTGCGGTGCGCCGCGGGCCGGGCCCTCGCCGAGGTGCGGGCGGTGCACCGGTGCCGGGCGCGGGCCTGGGCGCTGTGGGGCGGCTCGGCCGCGTTCGCGCTGCTGCACGCCGGGGTGGTCGTCGCCGTCGTCCACGCGCTCGGCCTCGGGCTGTCCATCGGCCATGTGGTGATGGCGTATCTCGTCGCCAGCGGCGCGGCGGCGCTGCTGCCCACGCCCGGCGGTCTCGGTTCCCTGGACGCCGCGCTCGCCCTGGCTCTCACCGCGGACGGGGCGCCGGGCCAGGCGGCGATCTCCGCCGTCCTCGGCTACCGCCTGCTCACCGCATGGCTGCCGATGGCCCCCGGCCTGCTGGTCCTGCTCCTGCTCACGCGGCGCTCGGCGCTCTGAGGCTGCCCGGTCGCCCGGTCGCCCGGCACGGGAACGCCTCATTCCCCCTGATCGTCTACAGTGTCGTAGACCGACTACAGGTTTGTAGTCGACTGCTGTGGCCGCGTCGGAGTCCGGCCGGACACCTGGTGTCCCGCCGTCCACGGGGTGCGAAGGGAAGGACTCATGCCGATGGATACCGCTTTCGGCGGCGCGTCGATGGACGGCTCCGCCTACCGGGACGTGGTCGGTCTCGCGGGACGTTCACCCGGCTGGCTGGACACCGCGGTGTCGGCGTGGTCGACGTACGGACTCGCCCTGTTCGCCGTCCTGATGGTCGTCGGCTGGTGGCGGGCCCGGCGCGCGGGGGCCGGGCCGACGGTGACGGCCCTGGCCGTGCCGGTGGTCGCCGTGCTGGCCTACGGCGTGGACTCCCTGCTGAAGCTGCTGGTGCGCGAGACCCGGCCGTGCCTGACACTGCACGTGCGCACCCTGGAGACCTGTCCGGCACCCGGTGACTGGTCGTTCCCCAGCAACCACACGGTGATCGCCGCCGCGTGTGCCGTGGCCCTGCTGTCCGTCTCGCGCCGGCTGGGCGCGATGGCGGTCGTGGCCGCGCTGGCGATGGGTGCGTCCCGGGTCTGGGTCGGCGTCCACTATCCGCACGACGTGGTCGCGGGAATCCTCGTCGGCGGACTCGTCGCCCACGGCCTCATGACCCTGGTGCGGCGCCGGACGGACACGCTGGTGCGCCTGCTGACAGCCACTCCGCTGCGCCCGCTGCTGCCCGCCTCCTGACGCGGGGCCGTCGCAAGTGGGCGCGGGATCACCCCTGCTGACGCGCTATTGGCCCTGCATACGACACACGGTACTGTCGTTCTGATACGACGACGGGATCAACGGAAGCCGGTGAGAATCCGGCACGGTCGCGCCACTGTGGACGATGCCTCCTCGACGGGGCGCATCGCGAGTCAGACCCGGGGCCGTCGTCCTGTGCACCACCGAGATGGGACGCGAACTCCCAGAGGAGGCCCTGCCATGGCGCAGCACGTCGCTCAGCCGACCGCCACCACCCCCGTTGTCACCGGCAAGCTGCCGCTGAAGGACATTGCCCCCTGGGCGGTCTTCTTCGGCATTCTGATGCTGGTCCTGCTGTACTTCGTCGGCGCCGAGCAGGGCGCCACCTCCGTCGTCTCCGGCGAGGACGTCCACGAGTGGGTGCACGACGCCCGCCACCTGCTCGGCTTCCCCTGCCACTGACGAGGGGCGCCGAACTCCTGTGAACTCCGCAACAGTGAGAAACCTGCTCGTGCGGGGCATGCTCGCCGGTCTCGGGGCCGGCGTGCTCGCCCTGGTCGTCGCCTACTTCCTCGGTGAGCCGAGCGTGGACAGCGCGATCGGCTTCGAGGAGGCGCACGCGCACGCCCACGAGCACGAGGTCGAACTCGTCTCCCGCAGCCTCCAGTCCACCGCCGGCCTCGCCACCGGTGTGCTGATCTACGGGGTGGCGTTCGGCGGCATCGCCGCCCTCGCCTTCTGCTTCGCCCTCGGGCGCGTCGGCCGCTTCAGCCCCCGCGCCACCGCGCTGCTGCTGTCGGGGACCGCGCTGCTCGCCGTCTACGTCGTGCCGTTCCTGAAGTACCCGGCCAACCCGCCGTCGGTCGGCGACGCCGACACCATCGGCAGGCGGACCACGCTGTACTTCCTGATGATGGTGCTCGGCGTGCTCCTCGCGGTCGCCGCGGTGATCGCGGGCAAGCGGCTCGCACCGAGACTGGGCACCTGGTACGCCACCGTCGTCGCCGTCCTCGGCTTCATCGCCGTGATCGGCCTGGCGTACGCGTTCCTGCCCGTCGTCAACGAGGTCCCGGCGGACTTCCCGGCCACCCTGCTGTGGCGGTTCCGGCTCTCCGCCCTCGCCATCCAGGCCACGCTGTGGGCGGGCTTCGGCCTCGTCTTCGGCGAACTGGCCGAGCGGCTGCTGCACCCGAAGCCCGCAAGGGTCTCCGCGGGCTCGGCGGTGGCCGCCCCGTAGCGACCCCGCCGTCACACCGAGAGGGCCCGCGGAATCGTCCGCGGGCCCTCTCGGCGTCGGTGGCGTGTGTCTTCGGTGGCGTGTGTCTTCGGTGGCGTGCGCCGCAGGTGATGCGCCGCGGGTGACGTGCTCCGGGTGACGCGTCGCCGGTGAGGTGCGCGGTCAGTCCTCCGGGTCGGCCGTCGCCGGTCCGAGCGGCCCGCCGAGCCGGAGGTTCCAGCGGTGCGCCCGCCCGGTGAGCTCGGTGGCCGTCAGCGGTGGCACGTCGAGGCGCCAGAACGCGGCCTCGGGAGCCGCCAGCGCATGGATCACCGCGGCCCGTACGATCTCCGGCTCCACCACGGCCAGTACTCTGCCGTCGCTCTCCGCCGCCGCCTTCAGCCAACGGGCGGTCCGCTCGCAGATCTGCCGCACCGACTCCCCGCCGTGCGGAGCGGCCCCCGGGTCCGACAGCCAGCGCGCCAGTTCCGCCGGCTCCGAGGCCGCGACCTCGTCGAGGGTCAGACCACGCCAACGCCCCATGTCCCCGCCCGCGAGCGCCGGTTCGCCGGTCGCGTCGAGCCCCAGTTCCGCGGCCGTCTGCCGGCAGCGCACGCTCGGCGAGGCGAGGACCCGGACGGCCGACGGCAGCGAACCGGCCGCCGCGCGGGCCCGCGCCACGCCGTGGTCGTCGATCGGGTCACCGTCGTCGAAGCGAGCCCGGCGCATCGACGGACTCGTCGCCGGCGTGATGAAGGTGACACGGGTCGTCACGTGGGCGCTCCTCCTGTGCGGATCCCGCACTGCCGGTCCGGGGCCCATGAGGGTATCCGGCTCGGCGTACCGGCCGTCGACACCGACTGCCACGGTGGGCCCGACATTGCCGGCGAGCCCTCGGTCACCACCATTGCCGACCGCTACGCACCTCGCTATGTTAATCGAAAATCACATCTGTGCGACAAGATTCATCGCGCATTGATCGTGCAACTGGCAAGTCTGCGACGGAACTTGTAACCATCAGGTCCATCAGGGAAGCAGGTAAGTCAATGGAGAACCTCAGCAGGCGGAAGGCTCTGTCACTCGGTGTCGCACTCGGCCTCGCGGGTGTGGCCGCCCCCGCTCGGGCCTGGGCGTCGACGGGCTCGGTGACCGCGGCCGCCGCGGGAACCGGTCCGGAGTGGATCTGGGACAGCACGGCGGACCCGCTGATGGCCTCGATGCTCGACAACGGACATGTGCCGGCGATCAACACGGCCTGGGCGTCGTGGGTGAACAACAACGACCCGCTGCCCAGCGGCGTACCGGCCGAATTCGCCGCGTACCTGCGACAGGTCAACGTGCTGCCCACCTGGGCCGACCCCGTCAAGCTGGCCCGTGCCGCCGACTTCAACCGGCGCAGGGACACGTACCTGTTCATGCTGTACGGCCTCGGCAGCGGAATCATGAGCACCGTGATCCCGCGCGAGGCGAGGAGCGTCTACTGGTCCGCGGGCGGCGCCAACATGCAGGACCGCGCCGCCAAGACGTTCACGTTCGGCTACGACCTGTCCCAGCTGGGGGCCTTCGAGCCGACGGGACAGTTCGTCGTCACCGCCAACAAGACGCGCGTGGTGCACGCGGCGGTGCGTCACCTGCTGCCGCAGTCGCCGCACTGGAAGGCGGTCACCGACGAGACCACCCCGATCAGCGCCGCGGACATCCTGGTCACCTTCCACAGCCTGGGCACCTACGTGCACCGCAAGCTGCTCGACTGGAAGATCCCGTTCCCGGCCGCGGACCAGGAGGCCTTCCTGCACTCGTGGCAGGTCGCCGTCCACCTGCTCGGTGTGCCGGACGAGCACATCCCCCAGACCTGGGCGGCCGCCGAACAGCAGTCGGCGCAGGTGCTCACCCCGATCCTCACCCCGACCACGGAGGGCATCGAACTGGCCCAGGACCTGCTCGGCCTGACCGCGCAGATCGACCTCGGCGTCACCCGCGGGTTCCTGAACGAGTTCGTACGCTACGTCCTCAGCGACCAGGTCGGCGACTGGCTGGGACTGACCCGCGACTACGCGTCGGCGGCCCTGATCCGCACCGCATGGCCGGCGTACATCCTCTTCCGGGAGGGGCTGTCGCCCATCATGCCCGGGACCTTCTACGTGTTCGACCAGTTCATCAGGGCCCTGGCCATGTTGTTCCTCAACAAGGGCGCCTCCGGCACCACCACGCCCATCACCATCCCCACCGCCAACAGGGCGGCCTGAGCCGGAGATCGGGTCGGTCCCACCGCTGCCCGCCCCGTCGGCCGCCGCGCCGAGGGGCGGGCGCGGTGGGGTTCACAGCCCCAGCGCGCCCACGACCAGAGCGGTCACGGCCTCACGATGCGCGGGGCTGTCCCGCCACCGCAGTCTGCGACCTGCCTCGACCACCACGCCGAACCCTGCGTGCACCAGCACCCGGGCCTGGCGCGGGTCCAGTTCCGGACGGACCAGCCTCAACTGCTGTTCCCAGACAGCGATGTGCTCCCGCTGCGCGAGGACCAGGGGCCGCCGCTGATCGGCCGGCAGACCGGCGAGTTCGGCCTCGGCGACGCTGTTGAGCTCGGTGCACTCGAAGCTGTAGGCCACATAGGTCGCCGCCAGCGCGACCACGGCCTCGTGCGGGCCGGTCACCTCCCGCAGACTCTGCTCCACCCCCTGGGCCAGCAGCCCTGCCGCCTGGAGGCAGGCGGCCGCCAGGATGTCGATCTTGCCGGGGTAGTGACGGTAGAGCGCGGAGGGGGTCAGCCCCACCGCCTCGGCGATCTGTCCGTTGGTGACGTTGGCGAATCCGTCCCGGGCGAACAGCGGGACGGAGGCCGCGAGTATCTCCGCACGTCGTGTGCGCGGCACCGGCCGCGCGGGCAGCTCCACGGGGTGCGCGCCGGGCCGGCCCGCCGCCGGATCCGTCGCGGCCACGCGCAGCGCGGACGCCAGGAGCAGGTCCTCGGCCCGGCGCGCGGCGATGGAGGTGTGATGCATCGTGACGGACCCGATCGCACCGAGGGCCGCCATGGCCCGCAGGCGCTCGTCGGGCAGCGGGTGCTCGCGCTGCACGGCCCGCTCGACCCGCTCGACGAGACGGCCGAACTTCACCGCGAGACGCCGACGGTCGTCGCGGTCGAGGTACCGGGCCTCCCAGCGGTACACGCCGCCCGAGGCGCGATGCGCGACGGTGATCCGGGTGATGGCGGTGAGCACATCCGTCAAGGGCGCCTCGGACGGCACCTCGTCGAGCGCGGCGACCAGACCGTCCACCATGACGTGGGCGCACGCGGCGAACAGGGCGTACTTGTTGGGGAAGTGCCGGTACAGGGCGGCCGCCGTGATCCCCACTCCGGCGGCGACCTCCTCCATGGAGGCGTTGTGGTAGCCGCGCTCGCTGAAGACCCGCCCGGCCGCTTCGACGATGAGCTGCTTGCGGTTGCGGGGCCGGGTCGCCGCGGTCGGACCGGCGGCCGAACGGGCTGACGGGGAGGCGGGAGCCATGCGGATCAGTCAATCACACGCCGTCAGCGGGCTTCGCTCCCTCGACGCGGCGGGCGACAGGCGGTGGGCGGCTCTCGTCGGACGACGGGTGGCGCGCGGCTGCCCGGGTCAGGTGAAGGTGAGGACCGGCTTGACCACGCTGCCGTCCCGCATCGCGGCCACAGCCGCCTCGATGTCCTCGAACGGGAACGTGGTGACCAGCCGGTCGATCGGGAACAGGCCCCGGGCGTACAGTCCGACCAGCTCGGGGATGAAGCGCCCGGGGTCGGAGTCGCCCTCGACCACCCCGTGGACGCGGACGCCCTTGGCGAGCAGGTCCATCACGTCGAACGTCACCTCGCCGCCGAGGCCGAGCAGGGCGAGCGCGCCGCGCGGGCGCAGCGCGCCGACGGCCCTGCGGGCCATCTCCGGACGACCGGTGGTCTCGACGACGTGGTGCGCACCACCGCCGGTGAGGTCGCGCAGCGCCGGCACCAGACCGTCCCCCGGGGCCAGGGCCGCCTTGGCGCCGAGTTCGACGGCCAGTTCACGGCGGGAGGCGACCGGGTCGACGGCCACCACCGGGTCGCAGCCCGCCGCGACCGCGGCCATCAGCGCGCTCAGGCCGACCCCGCCCGCGCCCAGCACGACCAGGGAGGAACCCGGTCCGGGGCGCAGCCGGTTGAGCACGGTGCCCGCGCCCGTCTGGCCGCCGCAGCCGAGCGGCGCGGCGACGGCGGCCGGCAGGCCGTCGGGCACCTTGACCACACCGCGTTCGTGGACGACGGCGTGCGTGGCGAAGCTGGACTGGCCGAAGAAGCCGGCGTGCAGCGGTGTGCCGTCGAGGGAGAGCGGGGTGGTGCCGTCGTCGCGGCCCCCGGACAGGTTCCGGGCCCGCGCGGTGTGGCAGTACGCCGGATGGCCCGCCGCGCACTGCTCGCAGCCGCCGCAACTGGCGAAGGTGAGGCACACCTGGTCCCCGGGCGCGAGGCCGGTCACCTCCGCGCCCACCGCCTCGATCCGGCCGGCGCCTTCGTGACCGAAGACCATCGGGGTGAGCCGCCGGGGCCAGGTGTCGCGCATCGTCAGGTCGGTGTGACAGACCCCGACCGCGGTCGTCCGCACCAGCACCTCGTACGGCCGGGGGTCCTCGATCTGCGCGTCCCGGACGGTGAACGGGGCGCCCGGCGCCTCGGCGACCGCGGCCCGGACGCGCCTCACGAGTCCGACCCGGCCCGCCGGTCCCCGCCCAGGGTCCCGCGCGGGGTTCCGTGCGGGTCCTCGGGCGTTGTCTCGGGGGCGCGTTCGAGGAAGAAGTAGAAGAAGGGCCCCTCGGCGGGGACCCCCTTGACGTTCATGATCCCCATCAGTGTGGTGTCGTCCACCTGCTTGAAGTGGTCGAAGACCGGCTGGCCGTCGTAGACCATGGTGGCCGTCGCCTCGCCCCGGAACTCGACCGTCCACAGGCTGGCCTCACCCTTGCCGAGTTCGCGGTTCGAGTACAGCGCGCCCGTCGCGTCACGGCAGATCAGCGGTTTGGCGTCGTGCACGGCGGTGAACGTCTTGCCGTACCAACCGGCCTTCTCCAGGGCGCCGTTGAGCGGGTGACCGGTGCGGAACTCGCCGCCCTTCCACACGCCGAGGATCTCCTCGGGGCGGACGGTGGCCAACGCCGCCCAGATCGCGTCGAGTTCGGCGGGGTCGACCGGGCCGTCCTGCGCCCTGAGCTCATGGAAGCGGGCGCGGGCGTCGAGCACGTCCATGCGTATTTCCTCTCGTCGGTGCACGCACCGTGGAAGCGGAAGGTCGGGTGGGTGTCCCGCCGCGTCACCCCGAGGTGCGCGCAGCGGAACCCGGGGAGGCGGAGCTCCGTGCGAGGGAGGCACGGCGGGGGAGGGGCAGCGACAGGTCGCCGGTGACCGCGCCGGGGTGGCCGACGGTGCCCAGGCTCAGCAGCACATGGCGTTCGGCGACCTCCTCCGCGGTGAGCGGGCCGTCCGCGCGGAACCAGTTGGCGACCCCCTGGCACATGACGAGCACCGAACGCACCGCGTCGGCCGGGATCGGCGTGGTGAACACGCCCTGGGCGCGGCCCGCCTCGACCGTGTCCAGCAGCATGTGCTCCAGATAGTCGCGCAGGGCCACGTAACGGGCCCGGTTCCGGGGTTCCAGGCTGCGGATCTCCGTGTCCAGGAAGGCCAGTTGCCTGCGGTGGGTCATGTAGAGCACGATCGACTCGACCATCCCGCAGAATCGCGCGAGCGGATCGTCCCCGGCCTCCCCGGCAGCGGCCCGGCAGCGGTCCAGGACGTCCTTGATGGACGTCTCCAGCAGCGTGGCCAGCAGCGCCTGCTTGTTCTCGTAGTGGTAGTACAGCGCGGGCACGGTGACGCCGACCCGGCCGGCGATGTCCCGGACCGAAGTGCCGTGGTAGCCGTGCTCGTTGAAGGCCGCCATGGCCTGCACCAGGATCGGGTGCAGGTCGAGCGGGCCGTAGGAGCGCCAGTGCTCCGCCGGAGGTGCGGGGTCCTGGCTCGGCGCGGTGTTCAACGGCTCTCCTCGGGGCGGGCGGCGATCGGCGACATCGTACGGCCGTGAGTCCAGAACATCCCCTCCGCATGCTTAGCGATCGATCAGGAAGGCCCGGAAGTCGGCGTCCGGCCTGAGGTCACTTCCCCGGCACGGGCCCGTAAAAACTAGTGCTGTACGCGGAGTTGACCGATCCGGGTCGCGCTTCTACGTTCTTAGCGAACGCTCAGTAAGTCCCCGGTCGACGGCGATGAGTCCGTCCCGCACCGAGAAGGGAACCCATGAGCCAGTACCCCACCGGCCCTGCGGGCCGCGACACGGCGGGTCCGCTGGACGGCGTGCGCGTGGTCGAACTGGCGGGGATCGGCCCCGGCCCGTTCGCCGCGATGCTGCTCGCCGACCTGGGCGCCGACGTGGTGCGGGTGGACCGCCCCGGCCGCCCGCCGCTCGGCGGCGACCCCGCCCACGACGTGACCAACCGCAACAAGCGCTCCGTGCTGGTCGACCTCAAGTCGCCCGAAGGACCGCACACGGTACGGGCGTTGGTGGCGCGCGCCGAGATCCTGGTGGAGGGGTACCGGCCCGGCGTCGCGGAGCGGCTCGGGGTCGGTCCCGAGGCCTGTCTGGCCGACAATCCCGCGCTGGTGTACGGCCGGATGACCGGCTGGGGCCAGCGGGGTCCCCTCGCCTCCCGGGCCGGACACGACATCGGCTACATCGCCACCGCCGGGAACCTGTCCATGATCGGCGCACCGGAGGGACCACCCGTCCTCCCCGTCAACCTGCTCGGCGACTACGCGGGCGGCTCCCTCTACCTGACCACCGGCGTCCTGGCCGCGCTGCTCACCGCCCGGGCCACCGGCCGTGGCCAGGTGGTGGACGCCGCGATCGTGGACGGCGCCGCCCACCTCACCACCATGTTCTGGGGCATGCTCGCCGAGGGCACCTGGCAGGACGCCCGCGGCCGCAACCTGCTCGACGGCGGCTGCCCCCACTACGGCGTCTACGAGACCGCCGACGGCGGCTGGATGGCGGTCGGCGCCCTGGAACCGCAGTTCTACGCGGAGTTCGTCGCCCTGCTGGGCCTGGCCGGCGAGGCCCTGCCGGACCGGGCCGACCCACGCAACTGGCCGGAGTTGCGCGCCCTGTTCACCGCCCGGTTCAAGACCGCCGACCGGGCGCGGTGGACGGCCGTCTTCGAAGGCACCGACGCCTGTGTCGCGCCCGTGCTCTCGCTGCACGAGGCGGCCGGCCACCGGCACCTGGCCGCACGCGGCACCTACACCGAGGCGTACGGCATCACCCAGCCCGCTCCCGCCCCCCGTTTCTCGCACACCC
>NZ_VJZD01000268.1 GCF_009377175.1 Streptomyces adustus | reverse complement strand
CGCTCGTCCCGCCCTCGCCGGGCGACATCATGGGCGGCACCAGCGGAGTGGCGACCCCCGACGACCGTACGAGCGCCTCGCCCGGCGGCGGCCCGACCCGGGGCGCCGACGACGCCCTCGCCGGGGACCGCGGCCAGGACGACCGCGCCACGACCGGCTCCGGCTCCACGTGGAGCGGTGTCGCCGCGGCCTGCCGGGACCTGCGCGCCGGCCGGGAGCCGGTCGGCGAGCGCAGGCGCGCCCTGGAGAAGGCCGCGGGCGGTTCCCCGCGCGTGTGGAAGTACTGCAAGACGCTCCTCGGCAACTCCCTGAACACCGGTCAGGACGGCAACGCCGAGGGCGGACCGGGCGCCCAGGACGGCTCGGACGGAACCGCCCGCGACGACTCCGGCGATCAGGGCGACAAGGGCGACAAGGACAGCCGGGGCGAGGACGGCGACGGCCGGGGCTCGGTCCGCGGCAGCGGCGACGGTCGGCGCGACGACTCCCTCGGGCTTCTCACGCCGTCCCTGTCCCGGGCCAAGGCCCAGACCCTGGGACGCGGCTCGTGGAAGAGCCCGCAGAACCTGAAGAACGCCGGCTGCCCGCGTGCCTCCGCACGCTCCCGGGCGCACCTCACCGTCTGAGCCCGCCGTCGGCACCGCTCCCGGAACGGCCCGCTGACCTGCGGTTTTGCTTCGCGCTCAAGTTTTTCCGCGACAGGTGTGACGTTTTCGGCGGCCCTGACGCAGAGATAAGTGAGCCGACTGGTCATCGGCCGTCGCACGGAGCCGGGGTTCCCCCCGTACCTACGGCACGTGCACCTGGCGCGGGCGGGACACGTTCCCCCGGTCCCGCCCGCGCCCCGAATCCTCTTCCGCGCCCCGCGTCGTCACCAGTACACGACGACCTTGTCGCCACTTCTCACCTGCGCGAACAGCTTGGCGATCGCCGCCTCGTCGCGCACGTTCACACAGCCGTGCGAAGCACCGGCGTAGCCGCGGGCCGCGAAGTCGTAGGAGTAGTGCACGGCTTGTCCGCCGCTGAAGAACATGGCGTACGGCATCGGGGAGTCGTAGAGCGTCGACACATGGTGGCGGGACTTCCAGTAGACGTGGAACACGCCTTCCCGGGTGGGGGTGTACTGGGAGCCGAACCGGACCGACATCGTCGAGACGGTCCGTCCGTCGATCATCCAGCGCAGGGTGCGGCTCGACTTGCTCACGCACAGCACCCGGCCGGTCAGACAGCGCGGGTCCGGCGCGGCGGCCGGCTGCCCGCCCATCAGGTAGAGCTCCCACCGGCCGGGTTCGTGGGTCATGTCCCGCAGCCGCCGCCAGGTGACGGTGTCCACCCGGCCGGTCCGCGGCAGCCCGCGCTTGCCCTGGAAGCCGCTGACCGCCTCCTCGGTCAGATCGTCGTACGTCCCGGTCGGTCCGTCGAAGAGCCAGGCGACCTGGCGCAGCCGGGCCTGGAGTTCGCGGACGGCCGGTCCGCTGTCCCCGCGCTCCCAGAGCACCGCGGCGGCGACGGCGGGCGTGCTCGGTCCCGGGTCCGGCCGGCTGCCGGAGCCGGTGGGCGTACGGGACGCGCCCGGTGCGGCGGTGGCTCCGCCGGTGCCCGCCGTGCCGGTGACGCTGATGTGGACGGGGGAGCGGTGCTTGCCGTCGCCGTCGGCGGGCTGCACGGTGCAGCCGCACACCGCCGCCAGCGCGGTCAGGGCCGCCGCGGCGACCACGCCGGACCGGGCGGTTCCGGTGGACCGGGCGGTCCCGGCGGACCCGGCGGCGAAACGTCTCTTCCTGTCCGTGGCGCTCATTCGGCCCATGCTCCCCATGCCCCGCCTGCTCCCCATGCTCGCCATGCCCGTACTACGCATCACGGCCCCCGTCGTCTCACTGGCCCCCGCGCGCCGTCCGCCGCGCGCGGGGGCGCACGGTGTCACCGGAGATGCTCCCCGCGGATGACGGCACGCGAACGGCACGGCATGGTGGATTCCATGGCACGTGACTCGGAGTCCGGACTGCCCATCGAACCCGTCTACGGACCGGAGACGACGACGGGCTGGGATCCCGCGCGGCAGCTGGGCGATCCGGGGTCGTACCCCTACACCCGCGGCGTCTACCCGTCGATGTACACCGGCCGTCCCTGGACGATGCGCCAGTACGCGGGGTTCGGCACGGCGACCGAGTCCAACGCCCGCTACAAGCAGCTCATCGCGAACGGCACGACGGGACTGTCGGTGGCGTTCGACCTGCCCACCCAGATGGGCCACGACTCCGACGCGCCGATCGCGCACGGCGAGGTCGGCAAGGTGGGCGTGGCCATCGACTCGGTGGACGACATGCGGGTGCTGTTCGACGGGATCCCGCTGGACACGGTGTCGACGTCGATGACCATCAACGCGCCCGCGGCGCTGCTGCTGCTCATGTACGAACTGGTCGCGGAGGAACAGGGCGTCGGCGCGGACCGGCTGACCGGCACGATCCAGAACGACGTGCTGAAGGAGTACATCGCGCGCGGGACGTACATCTTCCCGCCCAAGCCGTCGCTACGGCTGACCGCGGACATCTTCGCGTACTGCCGGGCCGGGATCCCGAAGTGGAACACGATCTCGATCTCCGGCTACCACATGGCCGAGGCGGGCGCCTCGCCCGCGCAGGAGATCGCGTTCACCCTCGCGGACGGCATCGAGTACGTCCGCACGGCGCTCGCGGCCGGCATGGACGTCGACGACTTCGCGCCCCGGCTGTCCTTCTTCTTCGTGGCCCGTACGACGATCCTGGAGGAGGTGGCGAAGTTCCGCGCCGCCCGCCGGGTCTGGGCCAGGGTCATGCGGGAGGAGTTCGGCGCGAAGGACCCCAGGTCGCTGACGCTGCGGTTCCACACGCAGACCGCCGGGGTGCAGCTGACGGCCCAGCAGCCCGAGGTGAACCTGGTCCGGGTCGCGGTCCAGGGACTGGCGGCGGTGCTGGGAGGCACCCAGTCCCTGCACACGAACTCCTTCGACGAGGCGATCGCGCTGCCCACGGACAAGAGCGCGCGCCTCGCCCTGCGCACCCAGCAGGTGCTGGCCCACGAGACGGACGTGACCGCGACGGTGGACCCGTTCGCGGGGTCGTACGCCGTCGAGCGGATGACGGACGACCTGGAGGGGGCGGTGCTGGAGCTGATGCGCAAGGTCGAGGAGCTCGGCGGAGCGGTCGCGGCGATCGAGCACGGCTTCCAGAAGGGCGAGATCGAACGCAACGCGTACCGGATCGCGCAGGAGACGGACGCGGGCGAACGCGTGGTGGTCGGCGTCAACCGCTTCCGGCTCGACGAGGAGGAGCCGTACGAGCCGTTGCGCGTCGACCCGGCCATCGAGGCCCGGCAGGCCGAACGCCTCGCCCGGCTCCGCGCCGAGCGCGACCGGGGCGCGGTCGATGCCGCCCTGGCCGCCCTGAAGAAGGCCGCCGCGGGCACGGACAACGTCCTGTACCCGATGAAGGACGCCCTGCGCGCCCGCGCGACGATCGGCGAGGTCTGCAACGCCCTGCGCGAGATCTGGGGCACGTACGTGCCGTCGGACACCTTCTGAACCGGGCGATCCACCCGTTCGGATGATCACGGGTGAACGCAGTACCCGGCGCCCGAGCGCTTCCAGCGGGGCCGGAGCGTCCCGGTGCCCGCGTCCGTCGGGGTTCTTCCCGACCTTCCGGTGGACACGCTCCTCGACGGAGACTGACCCGCGAGACGCCTGGACACGATGTCGTACTGCCGTGCGACACTCCCTCTCATGCTTGGTGTTATCGACCTTCCCACCTATCTCGCGGGCCTTGTCCTGATCGTCCTGCTGCCGGGGCCGAACTCGCTGTACGTGCTGTCCGTCGCCGCCCGCCGGGGTGTGCGCACGGGATATACCGCCGCCGCGGGTGTGTGGTGTGGGGACACCGTGCTGATGACTCTGTCGGCCGCCGGTGTGGCGTCGCTGCTCCAGGCGAACGCCGTGCTGTTCAGCATCGTGAAGTACGCCGGTGCGGGCTATCTGACCTGGCTGGCGGTCGGCATGCTGCGTGCCGCGCGGGCGATGTGGCGGGCCCGGCGGGACCCGGTCGCCGAGAGCGGGGAGCCCGAGGCGGTGGCGGGGGAGCGGCCGTTCCGGCGGGCGCTGGTGATCAGCCTGTTCAACCCGAAGGCGATCCTGTTCTTCGTCGCCTTCTTCGTGCAGTTCGTCGATCCGGGCTATGCCTACCCGGCCCTCTCGTTCGTCGTGCTCGGCGCCTTCGCCCAGCTCGCGAGCGTTCTCTATCTGACCGCGCTGATCTTCAGCGGTACGCGCCTCGCGGAGGCCTTCCGCCGCCGCAAGCGGCTCTCCGCGGGCGCCACGACCGCCGCGGGCGCCCTCTTCCTGGGCTTCGCCGTCAAGCTCACGCTCGCCAGCGCCTAGTCAGGCGACGCTCAGGCCCACCTGGGCCGCGTACTCCTGAAGGTCCTTCGGGTCGGTGCCGGCCCAGCCCACGTAGCCGTCGGGGCGGACCAGGAAGACGCCGGTCCCGTACCGCTCGTCGGACCCGATCCGCGCGGTGCGGACGCCGGGGAGCGCCGGAGGCTCCGCGTCCGTGCCGACGGCCAGCAGCGTCCAGTGCGGTCCCCGGAACACGTCGAAGAGACGTACGCCGTCCACGGCCGCGTCGGGCGCGCGGTCGCCCGCCCGCAGTGCCTCCTGCGGCACGTCGCCACGGGTCTCCACGGCGAGGGCGGAGCCGCGGTAGCCGAGGCCGAGCTGACGGGTCTCCCTGCCGCGGCGGGCCTCGCCGCGATGGATCTTCGTGGACAGCCCGAGCATCTCGGCGGCGACCGGCCGGCGTTCCTCCTCGTAGGTGTCGAGCAGGGACTCGGGCGCCTCGCCGCGCAGCACCGCGCCGAGCTTCCAGCCCAGGTTGTAGGCGTCCTGGACACTGGTGTTGAGCCCCTGGCCGCCGGCCGGCGAGTGGATGTGCGCCGCGTCCCCGGCGAGGAAGACCCGCCCGGCGCGGAAGCGGTCCGCCAGTGCCGCGCGCGGCCGGAAGTCCGAGACCCAGCGCACCTCGGTCACCGCGTCGGCGGGCAGATGCGAACGGGCGGCGACGACCTTGCGCACCCCCTCGGGAGAGGCGTCGACCGTGGTCCCGGCCAGGAAGCCGGCGACGACCTGGAAGTACTCCGTGCCCGCGAGCGGGCAGACGGCCATGAAGCCGTCGCCGTCCCCGCGCGGCGGGAAGAGATGCCAGTGGTCGCGGTCCAGGCCGCTGATCCGGACGTCCCCCACCAGGATCGGGTCCGGTGCGACCACGCCCGACCCGTCGGCCCCGGCACCGGTCATCGCGATGCCCACGGCCCGGCGCACGGCCGAGCGGCCCCCGTCGGCGGCGACCACGTACCGCGCGCGCACGGTCCCCGCCCCCTCGCCCGAGGCGAAGTGCACGCTCACGCCGTCCTCGTCCTGGTGGAGCGCGGTCACCTCCCGGTCGAACACGACCCGTCCCCCGAGTTCCGTCAGCCGGGCGTGCAGGATCTCCTGGGTGCGCCACTGGGGCACCATCCACGGCTCGCCGAACGGGGAGCCCGCCTCGCCGTCCTCGGCCGGGTCGAACATCGACCGCTCGGTCACCCGTTCGCCGTCCTGCCAGATCAGCCCGATCGGATAGTCGCCGCCCGCCGCGCGGATCTCGTCCTCCAGGGTGCGCGGCTGGATGCCCTTGCCGCGCGATCCCGGCGCGAGCCCCGCGCCCCGCTCCACGACGAGCGCGTCCACGCCCCGCCGCGCGAGATCGACGCCGAGGGCGAGCCCGGTCGGGCCCGCGCCGACGATCAGAACGTCCGTGTGCACAGACACGAGCTTCTCCTTAACGCTGTTAAGTTCCATGCCGCGAGCATGTCCTTAACGGCGTTAAACTGTCAAGTGTGGTTACCCAGAGACCTCAGCGGTCCCCCAAGCTGGACAAGAGGCAGGTCGTCGAGACGGCGCTGCGGCTGCTCAACGAGACGGGCCTCGACGGCCTCACCCTGCGGGCCATCGCCAAGGAGCTGGACGTCCAGGCGCCGGCGCTCTATTGGCATTTCAAGAACAAGCAGGAACTGCTCGACGAGATGGCCACGGAGATGTACCGCCGGATGGTCGAGGACCCCGGGGCGGTGCCGGACACCGACTGGCGGGAGCGGCTGCTCACGGCCAACCGCGCACTGCGCGCCGCCCTGCTGAGCTACCGCGACGGCGCCAAGGTCTTCAGCGGCTCACGCTTCACGGGCACCCTGCACGCCGTCGAGATGGAGCGGACCCTGACGCTCTTCACCGAGGCAGGATTCACCCTCGCCCAGGCGGTCCGCGCGACCTTCACCACGTACCTGTTCACCATCGGGTTCGTCACCGAGGAGCAGGGCGTCCAGCCCCTGCCGGGCGAGCGCCGCGAGGGCTACGACATGACGGAACGCGCCCGCCTGATGGCCGACTTCCCACTGTCGGCACAGGCGGGCGCGCTGATGTTCGAGGACTACGACCGGAACTTCGAGGAAGGGCTGGCCGTGATCGTGACGGGCATCGGGGTCCGGTTCGGGATCGGGTGAGCCCGGCGGTCAGTTGTGGTAGCCGTTCCAGTCGTAGTAGGCGTCCGTCACCTGGCCCAGGTCGGTGCAGTAGACCGCGTCCTTGACGTCGCTCGTCCGCAGGAACTCCTCGCCGGCTCCGCCGAGCTGGTTGAAGATGGACCACGTGTCGTCGGCGTAGAACCACCACTGGCCGGCGGCACCGGTGGAGCAGTCGCTCTGCCAGACGGAGTTGACGTTCGTCTTGTTGTCGGTCATCAGGCAGAGACCGGTTTCCTGGTTCTTGAGCTGGTGGTAGACGCCATGGCCGCTGCCGACCCAGTCCCAGTTCTGATACGTCGAGTTGGTGTGGCAGACGGTGGCGTATATCGAAGTGCTGTCTCCGGCGGTCAGGCAGGTGTTGAACCGCTGGTTCTCGAACGTCCAGTAGGTCGTCGCGGCCTGTGCGGAGGTGGGGGCCAGGAGGCCCGCACCGGAGATCAAGGCGCTGACGGCGAGGGTGGCAAGGCGGAGTTTCTTCACGACAACCTCTTTCACGAGAGCCGATGGTGGAGAACGGGATGTCAGCGGCGCGTCTCGGACCGGACCCCGCTGTCGTCCCGCTCGCCAGCATGCCGGGCTGTGACGGGTGAGGCTTTGGCGGTCAGAGCACACTCATGTGGCAATCCGTCCACCGGCGGCGGATCGACGCGACGACGGCTCCCCGGGTACATGTGTCACCGGGGAGCCGTCGTGGTCCTGCGGACCGCAGCTGTCGTGGGCGGCGGCGCGGGTCAGCTGCTGTGGAGCAAGAGGGGGGCGGCAGCCGCCGGCCGGGTTTCGCCGGCCTGGCCACGATCTCGTGACCGCTGCCGCCGGATCAGTCGTGGGTGCCGACCCACTTGAAGAGGTTCAGGTTGCTCAGGTCGAGGCCCTGGCTGTAGACCGCGTCCTTGACGGTGCTGCTCGTGCTCAGGAAGTCGAGGCCGCCGGGCTGGACGTAGAGGACCCGGTCGTCGCCGTTGTAGTACCACCACTCGTAGTCGGCGTCGGTGTCGCAAGTGCTGGTCCAGACCGCATTGACGTTGGAGACGCCGTCGGTCCTCAGGCACTTGCCGGTCTCCCGGTTCTTGAGCATGTGGTAGCTGCTGTGGCCGTCGCCGACCCAGTCCCACTGCTGACGGTTGCTGCCGACGCATGTGGTGGAGTACGCCGAGCCGCTGTCCCCCGCGGTGAGGCAGGTGCCGTACTGGACGTTCTTGAAGGTCCAGTAGGTGGACGCGGCCTGCGCGGACGTGGGGGCCAGGAGGCCCGCGCCGGCGATCAGCGCGCCGGCGGCGACAGTGGCGAGGCGGAGTTTCTTCACGACAACCTCTTTCGGGAGAGCCGGTGGTGAGAACGGGACGTCAGCGGCGTGTGCCGGACCGGCCCTGCCGGCGCCCCGATGATCAGCATGGCGGGCTGTGGCGGGTGGGGCCTTGGCAATCAGTGCACACTCATGTGGCAATGCGTCCACCGAGAGCGCGGGAGTACCGGCGGTAATCGGTTGGCGCCACTCCGTACGCGGCCCGGAAGGCGCGGGCGAAGTCGGTGGCCCGCGTGAAGCCCCAGCGGGCGGCGATGGCATGGACCGGCGTGGCGTCCTGGGCCGGGTCGGCGAGGTCGTAGCGGGCGCGTTCGAGGCGCTGGCGGCGGATCGTCGCGGCCACGGTCTCCTGCTCGCCCTGGAAGAGCCGGTGGAGGTAGCTGGGGGAGATGTCGTGTGCGGCGGCGATCGAACGCGGACTCAACTCGGGGTCCGCCAGGTTCTGTTGGACGAAACGCGCGATGCGCGGGGTCAGTGCTCCCTGCTCCGGGCGGGACAGCGGCGCGGGGCCGGACCGCGCGACCCGGGCGAACAGCACCGCGACCAGTCCGGTCAGGACCGTCCCCAGGCGCGGCCCGTCCGAGGGCAGGAAGGCGCCGGTGTTCCGGGTGAGCTGGGTGAGGAACCGGGCCAGGAGGGCGTCGGCCCCGTCCTGGCTCGTGGTGCGGCGCCCCAGCGCCCGGTCCGCCTCGTCCTGGGGCAGGGGGAGCAGTGGCTGCGGGACGTCGATGCCTACCGCTCTGACCGTGCCGGCCTGGATCTCGCGCGGCCAGGCGTGGTCGTCGCAGAAGAAGTCGCCCGCCCGCAGGGCTGTTTCGCCTCCGTCGTGGACGATGACCGCTGTTCCCTCCAGCAGCAGCGTCACGCGGTAGCACCGGTCGGCGGGCCGGAGCAGGAGTCGCGGGACCCACAGCTGGGCCAGCGGGTGGCAGGTGGTCGACCATACCGAGGTGCCGCCGAGTTCCATGCGGCGTATCCCTCCCGCGCGACCCGCTCCGCCGGTCGCGCTCTCGCTGTGCCCGACGGTGCGACGGTCGGACGGATCGATGAATTCCCGCATGAAAGCCCCCTGTTCACGCGTGTTTCCGTGGGGGAGCAGGGCTGCTCCCCGCAGAGGTCCCTGTCCCGGGGGAAGGGAGGAGTTCCCTTTTCCGGCCGGAAGGACGAAGAGGTCTCAGCGTCCGGACGGAGAGGCCTCGGGCGCGGCCGGGCCGTTCGGCCCCTGCGCCGGGTCGGGCGGCGCGGCCGGTAGGCCGAGGGCCAGTTCGCGCAGGTCGCTGGGGGCGATGCCGTAGGCGGCGCGGAAGGCGCGGGTGAAGGCCGAGTGGTCCTTGAAGCCCCATCGGGCCGCCACGCGGTGAACCGGTACGTCCCACAGCCGTCGGTCGGTGAGGTCGCGGTGCGCCCGTTCCAGACGCCGGCGGCGGATCAGCGCGGTGACCGTGGTGTCCCGGGTACGGAAGAGGCGGTGCAGATAGCTGACGGAGATGTGGTGGGCGTCGGCCACGGCCCGCGGCGACAGGTGCGGCTCGGGCAGGTGGTCGTGGATGTAGGTGTCGATGTCCAGGAGCAGGGCCCGACGGCCGGACTCGTCCTCGTTTCGAGGGCCGGTGTCGAGGTGGTGCGCGAGGGTGGCGGCCAGCAGGTCCAGGGCCACCGCGCCCAGCCGTGCCACGTCGGCGGTCGGCTGGGGTGCCGTGTCGGTGGTCATGTCGTCGAGGAACCGGGTGAGCAGCGCGCCGATGCCCTCGCCTCCCGGCAGCCGCGTTCCCAGCAGCCGGTCGGCCTGCCTGGCGGGCAGCGGCAGCAGTGCGCGGGGCACTCGGGCGCTGATCAGCGTCGTCGTCCCCGGGGCGGTGATCCGTAAGCTGAACGGCTGCGAACTGTCGCAGAGCGCGAAGTCGTGCGCGGTCAGCAACGCGTCACGGCCGGCCTGCCGCACGGTCAGGACGCCCCGGCGCGGAAAGACCACCGTGTACAGCTCGGGGTCGGAGCGGCGGATCGATTTCGGGGTGCGCCGCAGGACGGACGGCAGTGTGGTCAGCTCGGTGAGGGTCACCGGTCCGAGGTCCATGGCCCGCGCCGTGGCACGGAAGCGTCCCGGGTCCGGGCTGCTCACCCGTAATGAATGTACGCAGTTGTTCAGGAAGTCGTCGAAACCGGCAAACCGTTCCGTTGCCGGAAGAGCCCCGCTTCGAAACACAGTCTTGATCACAGAGTCCCCCAGATCCCCGAATTATCGAACACCTGAGCGCGGAGCATACGTGCCCGGACGGGAACGGGGCGGGCCTGTGGGAAAGGGAGGGCGTGTAGCTACCTCGCGTTCACCTGATAGTGGTCAAGGGGTTGATGTCCGGCATCGAACATCTCTTACGGTCGCAGAGGTCTGCCCCAGAGAGAGCCCAGGTGTCCGCGTGCCTCAGCACCCCCCCAAACTGTCCGTGATCGTCCCTTGTTTCAATATCGAGGCGTACGTTCCGGAGACCGTGGCCAGCCTCGTCAACAACGCTGACGACTCGTTCGAGTTCCTGTTCGTCGAGGACCGGTCGACCAAGGACCAGACCTACGAGGCGCTGCTGGCCCTGACCAAGCGGCTCAAGAACAGCAGGGTCATCCGGCACGAGCAGAACGGCGGACTGGCCACCGCGCGCAACACCGGGATCGACGCGTCCGAGGGCCGCTACCTCACCTTCCTGGACGGCGACGACTGGCTCGCCCCCGGTTATCTGAGCGACCTCGTGCACCACATCGAACGGCACGACGTCGACTTCGTGCGCACCGACCACGTCCAGGTCTTCGGTCTCGAACGGCAGATCCACCGGGCCCCCGAGGGCCGTCGGCACACCCCGCTCGACCCGCGCAGCTCCATCCTGCCCGTCGACGACACGACGATGGTCGACTACCCGTACGCCTGGGCCGGCGTCTACCACCGCCGACTGCTCGACAAGGGCCTGCTGCGCTTCCACGACGGGCTGCGCACCGCCGAGGACCGCCCCTGGATCTGGGACCTGCACCGCAGGGCCGAGTCCTACGCCGTCGCCAGCCTGCGCGGGGTCTTCTACCGCCGGGGCATCTCCAGCTCGCTGACCCAGATCGGCGACGTCCGCCAGCTGGACTTCTTCCGCTCCTTCGACCTCGTCCTGGCCGAACTCGCCGACGACCCCGAGGCGACCCGGCTGCGGAAGAAGGCGCTGCGCAACTACTGCGTCGTCATCGCCCACCAGCTGCTGGACCGGGGCCGGTTCGAGCGCAGCGTGCACGCCAGGCTGCGGCAGCTCGCGGCCGAGGCGCTGGGCCGGATGACGGAGGCGGAACTCAACGAGGCACTCGTCGGCATGGGCGAGGAACGCGTGCACACGCTGCGGCGCATACGCGGCGGTATGAAGGGAGTCGCGGCATGAGCGGCAGGACACAGATCTTCTTCTCGGCCACGCAGTACGCCGCCGCCACCGTCACCGCGGCCGTCCGCGCCGGCCTCTTCGGCCCGCGCGCCGCCCACCGGCGCATCCTGGTCGTGAGCAACACCGCCGCCGTGCCCGAGGTCGGCACCCCGCTGGACCGGATGGCCGGGTTCGAGAAGCTGCGCCCCGAGTTCGACGAGGTGCGCTCCTGGAACGAGTTCATCGCCCCGCACCACCCGGCCGGCTGGTCGCCGCGCGCCCAGGACGCCCAGCTGTGGGAGAAGGCCGTACGCCTGGCCTGGAACCTCGGCGACGAGGAGGTCGAGATCGCCTGCGAGTCCATCCAGGCCAACCCCTCCCGCGCGGTCGCCGACATCTTCGCCGACAGCCCGATCCACGTGTACGCGGACGGCCTGATGAGCTACGGGCCCACCCGCAACCGCATTCCGCGCGGCATGAACAGCCGGATCGCCCGGGTGCTCCACCTCGATCTCATTCCCGGACTGCGCCCGATGCTGCTGTCCGAGTACGGCGTCGAGCCCGAGCCGATCCCCAACGAGGCCATCGTCGACGTACTCGCGCAGATAGGCGAGGACGGCGCCGGCATCCTCGCCGAGCGGCTGCCCGAGGGCGACCGCCCCACGGCCGTGCTGCTCGGCCAGTACCTCTCCGCGATCGACCTGATCACCCAGGACGAGGAGGAGCAGCTGCACGTGCGGATGCTGCGGGCCGCCGCCCGGGCGGGCCACGAGAGCGTCCTGTTCAAGCCGCACCCCAGCGCGCCCGCCGTCTACAGCAGGTCCCTGGAGGTGGTGGCCGAGGAGCTCGGCGTACGGCTCACGGTCCTCGCCGAACCGGTCCTGGCCGAGACCGTCTTCGCCTTCCTGAAGCCCCGGCTCGTCATCGGCTGCTTCTCCACCGCCCTGATGACCGCCGCCGCCTTCTACGGCATCCCCGTCGCCCGGGTCGGCACGGAGCTCCTCCTCGAACGCATCACGCCGTACGAGAACAGCAACCGCGTCCCGCTCACCATCATCGACGCGGCCCTGCCCGACGCCGAGCGCGAGACCCTCGACGCCCCGCTCGAACTCGCCGCGCTGAGCGGGCGCCTCGCCCCGCTGGTGCACACCGTCGGCTACTGCATGCAGTCCCGCAAGTACCCCGACCTGCACGAGGAGGCGGCCGCCTGGCTGACCGCCAACCTCGCCGAGCACCAGAGGTACTTCAAGAAGCGTCGGCTGAGCACGCTGCGCCTGCCCGGCGGCAGCCCGGTCCGGGCGGAGGCGCTGCGCCGCAACCCGACCGTGCGCAGGGTCGTACGACGGATCCGGGCGGCCCAGTCGTCCTGACGCACTCGGCGTACCGGACACGACGAAGGGCCGGGCCCCGTTCCTCTCGGAACG
>NZ_VJZD01000267.1 GCF_009377175.1 Streptomyces adustus | reverse complement strand
CGGTACGACGGACCGTCGTACCGCGCGCCGCCCCGGCCCTGTCATCCCAGCAGGCCGCTCAGCCTGAGCGTCCACACCACCGCCCCGATGAGAAGGAGTCCGTTGACGGCCCAGGACCGCCCGCGGCCCGACAGCGCACGCACCAGGCACGGCAGTGCGGCGAGCCGCAGGAACAGCGCCACCGTCGCCAGCGGACCGGCCCGCAGCGGCTCCTCGCGCGGCCCCGGGCTCGTCGCACCGCTGCGTACGGCGACAACCTGAAGA
The DNA here is from genome assembly GCF_009377175.1 of Streptomyces adustus. GTDB lineage: Bacteria > Actinomycetota > Actinomycetes > Streptomycetales > Streptomycetaceae > Streptomyces > Streptomyces adustus. The sequence goes on along the minus strand of NZ_VJZD01000267.1, from coordinate 12,524 downwards.
CCGATCAGCAGACCCAGCACCAGGACCGCGGCCAGGGCCTCGGCCGTGCGCGGCGAGGCCCACACCCGCCAGGCGAGGGCCAGTTGGACGACGGCCGCCGCCAGGAACGGCAGTGACACGGCCAGTCCGTTCGCCAGGTTCTGCTGGAAGACCACCAGGTCCCCGACGCTCGCGGCGACGCAGAGCAGCGCCCCGAGGCGGCGGTCCGTGAGATACCGGCCGGATCGCGGGCCCGGCACCGCCGCGGCCGCCTCGGCGGGGAGCGCCTCAGCCGATGGAGTCATCGTCGTATCCCAGCGCCATCGGGGCCGGACAGGCCGCGGCGGGCGCCGCGTACACCGGGTGGTGTACCTCGGCGGGCGGCCCGACCCGGAACTGGGCCATCATGTCGTGGTCCTCGTGCACCAGGTTGTGGCAGTGGATCATGTAACGCCCGGTGTTCGGGCCGAACTTGACCACCATGCGCACGGTCTCGTTCTCACCGACGTACACGGTGTCCTTGCCGCCGAGTTCCCACGGCGACGGCGCCGCGCCGTTGCGGTCGAGGATCTTGAAGTCGACCAGGTGCACATGGACCGGGTGCCACCAGCCTCCGGACTTGTTCACGAACTCCCAGATCTCGATGTCCCCGAGCCCCGGATCGGCCCAGACGTACTCGTAGTTCGAGGCGATCACGTCCGACCAGGTCTTGCCGTTGACGGTCCACATGCCGTTGGTGCGGATGAACTCGAACCGGCGGGTCTTCGTCGCCATCGCGGCGGTCAGGTCCATCGCCGGAGCGTTCGGGTTCAGCACGTCCGGAATGGAGTTGCCGGACAGGTCGGTGGCATCGCCGGCGACGTCGAAGGCCATCACGTCGCCGGTGGTGTCGAAGTCCTCCGAGTTCGGCACGCCGAGGTTCTTCAGCACCACCCGCTGGCCGACCTTGTACTTGGCGAAGTCGATGATCACCTCGTAGCGTTCGGCGATGCCGTGCCGGTAGCTGGTCACCGAGCGGGGCTGCGGCATCAGACCCGCGTCGGTGCCGATGAAGACGAACGGATCGCCGGTGCTCAGCGCGAACTTGTAGCCCCGCGAGATCGAGCCGTTCAGGATCCGGAAGCGGTACTTGCGCCGCTCGACCTTCATCACCGGCCAGGGCCGCCCGTTGACCAGGATGACGTCGCCGAAGATCCCGGAGTGGCCGCCGTCGTCGTACAGCAGCTGGCCGTTGCTGTCGAACATGGCGTCGCGGATGATCAGCGGCACGTCGTAGCGGCCGTGCGGGATCGGCAGCGACTGCTCCAGCGCGTCGGTCATCGTGTACATCGCGGCGAGGCCCATGTACGCGTTCTCGGCCGTGTGGTGCACACCGTGGTCGTGGTACCAGAGGGTGCGCGCGTCCTGGGTGTTCGGGTAGTGGTAGTCCTTGTACTCGCCGGTGCGCGTCACGTCGCTGGCGTAGCCGTCGTACTCCGGCAGCGAAGCCGATCCGTGCAGGTGGACCGAGGTCCACGACTCGTAGCCCAGGCGCGGGTGCACCCGGGGCAGCTCGTTGACGTGCCGGACGACGGCCGGCCGGCCCCGGGTGGCCCGGATGGTCGGGCCGCCGAACGACCCGTCGTAGGACCAGGTCTCGGTCTTCATGCCGGGCAGGATCTCGGTCATGGCACTGCGCATCGTGACCGTGTAGTAGTCGGTGGTGCTCGACCGTTTGGTCGGTACGGCCTCGGGCGGTACCGCGAACGGCACGGTGAACGGCTTCGGGAACTTGCTGATCGCGATCCGGTCCGAAGCCGTCTTGGCGCGTACGACGTGTTCGAGCGGCAGGGCCAGGGCCGCCGACGCGAGGACGCCGTACTTCATCAGGTCACGCCTGGACAGCGCGTTGTCGTGCATGTGTTGGGTTCACCCCCATGGTGGGCCGCCGTGACGGCGGCTCGGGCACCCCCCTCTCCCCCATGGAGTCGCGGATGCCCTGGTCTTCTCGGTTTCTCGGTCCTGCCTTGGTGCACCGGTCGTGCTCCTCGGCCGTGGGACGGCCCGCGGTGTTCCTGAATGCACCGCTGAGGAGAGACGACCGGACGGTCGAAAGGCGCGGACGGCCGGTGGAAAGGGGGGTCCACCGGCCGCCCGGCCGGGCCGGGGCGGCTGTGAAGTAGGGGCTTCCTCCAGCCGCACCGGTCCCGGGTGGGCGCCTCGGAGGTCGGCGTTCGCGGGTACGGCGAACGCTTCCCGCCGGGGCGCGGGTCGGTCGGGTCCGCGGGATGAACCGGCGGACGGGCCCTAGCCGTTCGGCAGGGTCACCTTGTCCAGGACTCCGCCCTTGCTGGAGGAGATGTAGACCGGGCTCGGGTTCTGGACCGTGCCCAGGCCGGTGCGCAGGCGCAGGCTCCAGGTGCCGTTGACCGCGCCCGCCGCGGCCGGCTGCACGATCACGTTGGAGGCGAACACCGGGCCGTCCGGGCCGCCGACGCGCAGCGTCAGAGACGCCCCCGGAATGGACCCGGTGCCTTCGAGGCGCAGGTCTCCGGCCTTCCACTTGGCGAGCGTGATCGCGAGCTTGTCGACCGCGGGCACCGCGGGGATGACCTCGACCGGCGCGGACGAGGCGCCCCTGCCGACCGCGTTCACGGCGACGATCGTCACGGTGTACTTCGTGTCGTTCCTCAGCCCGGTCAGCAGCAGGCTGGAGGCGCTGGCCCCGGCGGTGGTCGTGACGGGCGCGCCGGAGTCGGGCGTCGCGGTGATCTCGTAGCCCGTGACCGGCGAGCTGCCCGGGTCCTCGGGCGCCGTCCACCGGACGGTGGCACTCGCGTTGGAGCCCTGCGCGGTCACCGACTGCGGGGCGCCCGGCGCCCGGGTCGTGCCGAACGTGTACTTCTCCAGCCGGGCCTGCGAGGCGTTGCCGGCCGGGTCGAAGGCCACGAACCGCACGGTCCTGGGCCCGTCGGCCGCCTTCAGCTCGAACGGTCCGGTGTAGAGCGTCGCCGCGGGCCCGGTGGTGCCCGCCTCCAGCGGGTCGGAGCCGTCGAGCGTGTAGTAGATCTCCGAGCCCGGCTCGTCGGCGGTGAGGGTGACCAGGGTGTCGGCCGTGTAGACGCCGCCGGCGGGCCTCGCCGTGACGGTCGGCGGGGTGAAGTCACCGGAGACGGTGTCGCCGGGCAGCGCGGGCGGCCAGGACTCACCGGCCTCGCCGAACGATCTGACCTCGATCCGCTTGCCCTCGACGGAGCCCGGCAGGATCACCGAGGTCGCGTCGGGGTCGTTCACGCGGACGCCGATCTCGCCCTGCACGCCGTTGCGGCTGAGCCGGTCGACGGCGCGCACGGTGTAGCCGAGGATCGGCGCCGCACCAGGGGTCTGCCGGGGCGGGGTCCAGCTCACCGAGGTCGCGTCGCCCTCGGCGCGCACCACGACACCGGTGGGCGACACCGGACCCTGTTGGACCGCGCCGGCCGGGCAGCCGCCCATCCCGGGCCCGCCCACCTCGCCGAACTCCGAGATCGTCACGCCCTGGGTGTTGCCGTCGGCGTCCTGGTCCTGCCAGGTCGTCACCGTGTACAGGCCCTCGGCGGCGACGGCCGCGGTCTTGTCGCTCAGGAACTCGTAGGTGGCGGTGAAGCTGCCGTCGGCGGCCACCTGCACGCCGGAGGAGTAGCCGCCCTTCGGCGCGTTCGCCAGGGGTCCCGGCACGGCCCGCACGTCGCGTCGGGCCACGTCGGTGTTGCGCAGGGCCGGTTCGATGATCCGGTGCTCCAGGAACGTCGGGTCGACCTCGGGGCCGAGCCGCCCCTGGATCACCAGGGTGGTCGGCGTGGTCAGGGCTCCGCCGGTGACGCCGACGTCGAGGGTCGTGGCGTCGGCGGCGACGGTGCCGCCGAACTTGACCGACACGATGTCGCCGGCCCGGATGTCGGGGGTCACCTGGAGGCCGCCGCCGGCCCCCCAGCACAGGCCGCCGGGGTGGTTGACCTCGATGGCCGGGTTGCCCGCCGCGATCGAGTCCGCCGTCGCCATCCTGCCGGTGGCCGAACCGATGAGACCGACATGCGGGCGCTGCACCTCGATGGTCACCTGCTCGCCCGCGTGCTCGGCGAAGCCGTCGATCGAGACGAAGTCCCGGTCCGGGAAGATGGTGATGTTGTCCGGGAAGGCCGGAACGGCTGCGTGGGCGGTGACCGGCGCGACCGAGGCACTGATCACCATGCCGGAGATGACGAGACCGGCGGCGGTGGCCTTCCGCCTTCCCCCGCCCCGCGCGAACTTGCTCATGACGACTTCCCCTCTTCGACCGTACCCGGACAGCGCTGCGCCGGGCGGTCGGCACCGGTGAGCGGATCCCAGCGTGTCCAACTCCGCGCCGCCCCGGCAGCCTTGTCTTGGGCACCCGCCCATCCCCAATCTGGAGGGGTCGTCGTCGCGACGGAGCGTGGTGATCCCGTGGCGCGGCCGTCCTTGACCTTGACATCGTGACAAGGTCTTCACTGTGGCCAGGGAGGTGGTCCCGATGACCATGGCGAAACAGGAGACGGACGGGTTCCGAGCACTGCGGGGGCTGGCGGACGGCCGCTCGTCGGTGCGGCTGCGGGCGGCGCTGACGATCGGCACGACCCCGGACCCCCGGTGCGTCGACAAGCTCGTCGAACGCTGCGCGATCGAGCCCGAGTTCCAGGTGCGCGAGATGCTGACCTGGGCGCTCACCCGGCACCCGGCGTCGGCCACGGTCCCGGCGCTGCTCGGGGAGCTCCGCTCGCCACGGGCACAGGCACGCAGCCAGGCACTGCACACCCTGTCCAAGATCGGAGACCGGCGGGCCTGGCCGGCGATCACCCGGGCGCTGATGTCCGACGCCGACGACGAGGTGGCCCGCAGCGCATGGCGGGCCGCGGTCGTGCTCGTACCCGAAGGTGGGGAGGGGGAGTTGGCCGGGGTGCTGGCCTCGCAGCTCGGGCGCGGCGGACGGGAGACGCAGTTGAGTCTCAGCCGGGCGCTGATCGCGCTCGGTGAGGCGATGCTCCCGGCCGTGCGCGCCGCGGGTGCGGACCCCGATCCCCTCGTGCGTCGGCACGCGCACGCCACGGAACGGCTCTCGCGCGACCCGGACGCCGGTTTCGAGTTCGCGATCGAAGAGGCGAAGCGTGTCGCGGTCCTCGGCACGAGCGGCCAGGAAGGGGGGTAGGCCGTGCTGATCGGTGACGTGGCACGACGGTCCGGGGTCAGCGCACGGATGCTCAGGCACTACGACTCGCTCGGCCTGGTGCGCCCCACGGGGCGTACCGCTTCCGGTTATCGCGAGTACTCCGACGACGACATCCGGCGCATCTTCCACATCGAGAGCCTGCGGTCACTGGGACTGTCGTTGCGCGAGGTCGGGCGCGCGCTGGACGATCCCGGCTTCCGGCCCGCCGATCTCGTGGACGATCTCATCCGCCAGACGCGAGAACGCATCGCGGCCGAGACGGCGCTGCTCACCCGGCTGCGACGGCTCGACGCGGCGGAGCCCGCAGGCTGGGAGGAGGCCCTTCAGATCGTCGCGCTCCTCCAGGCGCTGGCGTCGGAGAGCGCCGGACGGCGCCAGCGCGCGGCCCTGTCCTCGGCCGCCGAGGGCCCGCTGCCGGTGGAGGCCCTGGTCGAAGCGGTGCTGAGCGAGACGGACCCGAATGCCGCCGGAGCCCTGCGCTGGGCCCTGGCGCGCTCGGACGCCGACGCGTCGGCGCTGCTGGCGGACGGCCTCCACGCGCCGGAGGCAGCGGTGCGCGAACGTGCCGTCCAGGCCCTCGCGGAGCTTGCGGACGGCGAGTCGACCGCCCTGCTGCGGGACGCCCTCGGCAGCTCCGACCTCGTGGTCCGCAGGCACGCGGCGCTGGCGCTCGGGACACGCGGAGTGGCCGAGGCGGTGCCGACGCTCGTCGACATGGCCGTCGAGGGGGCGAACGACGTCGACGCGGCCGACGCACTGGGCATGCTGGCGGCCCGTCCCGCACTGGCCGACCGGATCGCCGACGCGCTCGTGGACCGCCTCGCCCACGGCCCCCTCGAACCGTCCGCGCGCCGACGGCTGACCCAGGCGCTCGCGGACATCCCGGGCAGTACGGCGTCCGAGGCCCTGACGGGGCTCACCCGGGACGAGGACCGCGCCGTCGCCCTCACCGCGACGTACATCCTCACCCTGCGCGAGGCACGGTGACGGCAGCTCTCCGGGGACCGGCCACGGCGTGGACCCGGTCGCCCACCTGCGCGTCGCCGGACCTGGAGGGCAGGATGGCTTCATGGCACAGCAGATATCGCCCCCGTCGGAGTCCTGGCGTCGGATCGACGGCTGGCTGGCGGTCCACGCGGCCGCAGACTTCGTACGCCTGGAGCCGCCGGCGACACCGGACGAGCTGCGGCAGGCGGAGGCGGCTCTCGGCACCCCCTTGCCCGATGATCTCGCCGACTCCCTGCGGTGCCACAACGGCGTGACCGGCTGGACGACCATCCTGCCGGAGCAGTCCCCGCTGGCGGTGCACGGCATCGTGGACCACTGGCAGACCTGCATGGGCGTCGCGACGGAGAACGACGGTCTGACGCAACGGCCCTGGGAGGACGAGCCCTGGTGGCATCCGCTCTGGGTGCCCTGGGCCGAGAGTGCCGACGGCGCGGCGCAGGTGATCGACCAACGTCCGGGCCCGGACACGGGGCGCCTCGGGTGGGCGGGCCACGGCGGTGGCGGCGACTTCACCGACTCCTGGCCCGACCTGTCCAGCCTGCTGCACGCGGTCGCGCAGTCGCTCCACGAGGGCACGGAGGTCCGCGGTCTGCGCCCCTATCTCACCGAGCAGGGCCGGGTGTGGTGGGACGAGGAGGGCTGTACGGAGCTGAACGGTCAGCCGCTGACCGCCGCCCCGGTCGGGCTGCCCTGACCGTCGGCTGTTCAGCGCGGTGGTGGGCCGGTGCGGGATCGTCCGGCGACTGCGGACAGCGGGCCGAGGGCCAGCAGGACGGCCAGGGCGGCGAAGCCGCCGGTGAGGGTGGTGACGGTGGCGACCGAGGCCACCAGCAGCGGGCCTCCGGCGTCACCGAGTTCCCGGCCGAGTTCGGCCGCTCCCATGGTCTGGCCCATCCGCTCCTCGGGGGTGCCGCCGGCCAGCGCGGCGAAGCCGATCGGGGTGATCAGTCCGGTACCCGCTCCGATCACCACGGCCGCGGTCAGGACGCCGGTCAGGCCCGGCAGCGTCGCGCAGAGCAGTCCCGCCGCGGTGATCGCGAGTCCCGCGGTGAGACCCGTACGGGTGGTCAGGCGTCCGGCGTCCACGGCGCGGCCGGCCCAGGGCTGGACGACGGCGGCGCACGCGGCCAGGACGGAGACGGCCGCGCCGGTCGCCACCGTGCCCAGGCCGGCGGCGGCCCCCGAGACGGGCAGGAACCCGACGCCGACCGACAGCGCCGCCGTGGCGGCGGCCAGGGCCGCGGTGGGGGCGAGGAAGCTGTGGTCGCCGAGCCTGCGGGCCAGGTCGGCGAGGGTCTGGCGGCGCCTGGGCAGCGGTGGCACGGCGGGCACGAGCAGCACGGCCCACAGCGCGACGACCGCGGCGAGGACGGCTGTCGCGGTGAACAGCAGTCGCAGTCCGCCGGCCCAGACCAGCACACCGCCCAGCAGGGGGCCGAGGGTGTAACCGAGGGACTTGCAGAAGCCGTAACTGCCGAACGCACGACCTCGTTTGGCCGCCGGGTGGAGGCGGGCGACCAGCGCGGAGGCGGCCGGGGAGAACGCGGAAGCGGCGGCGCCCTGCCCCAGACGGGCGGCCCACAGCCAGCCTGGACTGTCGGCGACCGCGTACACGGCGGAGGCGGCGGCGAAGAAGACCAGGCCGCCGAGGAGGACGGGCTTCGCACCGATCCGGTCGGCCAACGAGCCGAAGACCGGCTTGAGTACGACCTCGGCGCCGTCGTACAGGGCGAGCAGACCGCCGAGGACGAGCAGCGAGGTCACCGCGTCGTGGGACAGGCCGCCGAGGTTGGCGGCGACGGCGTGGGCGCCGAAGGCGGTGGTGAACCCGGCGGCGTACAGCGGCCACACGGACCGTCGGGACACGCCGACACGGCCGGTGCGGGGCGAAGTCGTCACGGCCGGCTCCCCGGGCTGTGGTGCAGGGCGGCGAAGACGCGTTCGGCATAGTCCTCGCAGACCGCGGCGCACCCCTTGAGACGTTCGGCCGCCCGCGGGGCCTCGGGCGCGCCGAAGACGTCACGCGCCGTCAGGTCGCGGTGCCGGCGGCGCAACCGTTCCAGGCTCTGTTCCTCCTCCTCCAGTTCGGCGAGGGTGAACTTGGCGATACGGATCTCCTTGGCGATCTCCTGCTCGAACTTGCCGCAGTCCGCGAGGAACTCGGCCCAGTCGGCGCTGCGCGCGGCCGTGAACATCGCCTCGAAGCCGGCCGCGTCCTCGGGTGCGCGTCCGGTCGCCTGGAGGGTCATGGCCTGGCCGCCCGCGGCGTTCGTCAACCGGACGGCGCGCTCCATGCCTTCGGCGAACGCGGGCACGTCCGGCACGGCCCAGACCCCCTGGCCCAGGGAGAGCGCGCCCGCCTTGCGCAGCTCCCGCCAGACCGCCACCCGGTGCCGGGAGGGCTCGGCGGGCAGTCTGACGACCAGGACCAGCCATCGCAGCTGCGGATCAGTCACTGTCACAGCATCGAATGTAGCAGGCGTTACATTCGCTGTCGGTGACGATACGGAGGGACGGCGGCCGTCCGCGCCGCGGGCCTGTCAGTGGTGATCGATAGGGTCGGTGCACCTGATCGCCCGAGGAGCGCCGACCATGAAATCTCCGGCCGAACTGGACAACGTCCCGTGGCACGACCTGACCCACGCCTACGGCCCGGCCGCCGACGTGCCGGAACTGATCAGGGCGCTCTATGAGGACGAGGAATCGGCCGCCGAGGCGATCGACGAGCTGTACGGCACCATCCACCACCAGGGCACGGTCTACGACGCCTCGGCACCGGCCGTTGCCTTCCTCGCCCACGCCGTCCTGCACGCCCCGGGCAAGCGCGACGAACTGCTGATGATGCTCGCCGTCCTCGCCGACCACGACCCGACGGCCGTCGACTCGCCGCGCTGGCCCGGCAGTCCGACCGCCGCGATCTGCGCCGAGCTCTGCCGCGTGCTCCCGGAGCTGCTGCCCTGCCTCGACGACGACGAACGGGCGGTGCGCCGGGCGGCGATCCGGACGGTCGCGGCCGTGGCCGACCTGATCCCGGCGCGGCCGCGCGACCATGTCGTGGCGCGGCTCGACACGCTGTACGCCGACGACCCCGTCCCGGCGGTGCGCGCGGACGCGCTGGTCGCCCTCGACCGGTTCGGCCGGGAGACGGCGGCACTCGACCATCCGCTGCCCGAGGTCAGGCTGGCGGCGGCACTGCTCGGCATGGAGCGGTCCGTACCGCCGTACCCGGCGGAGCTGGTGGAGGTCGTCGCCGAGGACGGCCCCGAGACCGGGCGGGAGGACGACTTCCCGTGGTCGGACACCACTACCCAGGAGGAGCGGCTCACCCGCCTGCTCACCCGGGATCCGGACAGCGGCCTCACGGTGGCCGCCCGCTGGATCGCGGCCGGCGACCACGCGTCGCACGGTTCCTGGCTGGCCCAGGACATCGCCGAGCAATGGCGCGACCGCGAGGCCGAGGTGCTGAACCTGCTGCTGGCCGCCCTTCCGCACCAGCAGGACACTCGCGCCCTCACCGGCCGGCTCCGCTCCGTCGCCGCCTGGATCGACTTCCTGCCCGAGCCCGGCACCGACCTCAGGAACACCCTGCACCGGTACGCCGTCACCGACGAGGAGAGCGCCGAGCCCGCGCTCCTCGCCCTGACCCGGTCCCGCGACCCCCGAGCCCTGGACCTGGTGCTGCGCCGGCCCGGCGCCCAGCTCATCGCGGCGGCGACACGGCGCTTTCCCGACGCGGCCGACCTGCTGATACCCGTGATCCGCCGCGAGCTGGCGGCGGGCGCCACCGGCAACGCGGGCATCGCCCTGATCGAGGCGCTGGCGCCGTTCGGCGCCGCGGCCCGTCGGGCCGAACCCGAACTCGTCGACTGCCTGCGCACCGGTCGCGCTGCCATCGTCGCCGCCCGCAGACTCGGACACAACGGCGTGCGGACACGGGAGATCACCGATCTGCTGCACCGGGCCACGCAGGACACCGACGGCTCGCTGACCACCGCGGCCGCCGTGGCCCACCACCAGCTGACCGGTGACCTCGACACGGTCCTTCGCGTCTTCGAGCCGCTGCTCTCGGGCCGGGGCCGGTCCCACTGGTACCTGAGCCGTCTGGAGCCGCTGGGCGGCGCGGCCGCTCCGCTGCTGCCGTCGATCGAGCCGCTGCTGGACGACGAGCGGGACTGGACCCGGATGGCGGCCGCACAGGCCCATCACCGGATCACCGGGTCCCCGGACCGCGCCGTCCCCGTCCTCGTCGCGCTGGTCGGCGCCACGCCGGTCGGTCTCAGTGCCCTCAAGGCCCTCGCCGCCACCGGCCGGGTGCCCGCGGAACTCGGCCCGACCCTGCGCTCCTTCGCCGACTCCCCGCGCCGCCTGCTCGGCGACACACGGCTGCGCGGGGAGACCCATCCGGACGCCGAACTCCGCGCCGTGGCAAGGACGTTGCTGACCTCGGACTGACCGCCGTCGGGCCGTCGGCGTCTTCAGCCCGACGGCCCGACGGCGGTGCCGACGCCTCGGCCCCTTCCGTCAGTGGTCGTCGCCGCCGTGGCCCCGGCCGTGGCCACTGTCGTCACCGCCGTGGTCGTCACCCGCGTTCACGTGGTCGTCCCCGCCGGCGTGGACCCCGTGGTCGTCACCCGGGAGGTCGTCGCCGACGGCCGTGGAACCACCGCGGTCGTCGCCCGGAGCGTCGTCGTGTCCGCGGCTTCCGCGCCCGCGGTCGTCCCCGGCCGTGGCACGCCCGCCGCGGTCGCCTCCCTCGCCGCGCACCCCGTGGTCGTCGGCTCCGGTGTGCGTGCCGTGGTCGTCACTCGCGCGGTCGTCGCCGCCGCGCCGGTCCAGGACGACGGCGCCCGTACGGACGTCGACGCGTACTTCGCGACGGACCTGGTCGGCGCCGAGAAGGTGCACCTCCCAGAAACCCGGGTGGTCGTCGTCGAGTTCGACCCGCACGACGGTGCCCGGGTAAGCCTTGCGCGCGGCGGCCGCCGCCTGGGCGGCCGTCAGGGAGGCCGACGACGGGGACACCGAGGGGGCGGCGGTGGCGGACGGCCGGTCCTCGGGACCGGCCCCGTGCCGGTCGGTGCCGCCCGTGGCGAGCGCCGAGTACCCACCGCCGCCGATGAGTACGGCGGTCACGAGGGCGGTGGCGATGGTCGCGGTGCGCTTCATGTCGAGCCTCCCCGGCCGGACGGCTGCCCGGCCTGTGTGTTGTCTGTGTCCTGCTGTTTGATGACGTCAATGTGCCTGGGGAAAGCTGAAGGGCACCTGAAGCCACCTGAAGATCCCTTCAGGTTCCGTCTGGGAGGCTGGGGACATGCGCCTGTTGATCGTGGAGGACGAGAAGCGGCTCGCGCTCTCGCTGGCGAAGGGCCTGCGGGCCGAGGGCTTCGCCGTGGACGTCGTCCACGACGGGAACGAGGGCCTGCGGCTGGCCGCCGAGGGCGTCCACGACCTGGTGGTGCTCGACATCATGCTGCCGGGCCTCAACGGCTACCGCGTCTGCGCGGCCCTGCGCGCGGCGGGCCACGACGTACCGATCCTGATGCTCACGGCCAAGGACGGCGAGTACGACGAGGCGGAAGGCCTGGACACCGGCGCCGACGACTACCTGACGAAACCGTTCTCCTATGTCGTGCTGGTGGCACGGGTGAAGGCGCTGCTGCGCCGCCGCGGCTCCGCCGGCGCCTCGCCGGTGCTGCGCCTCGGGAGACTCGTCGTCGACACGGCGGCCCGCCGGGTGTGCCGCGACGATACGGAAGTGACGCTCACCGCGAAGGAGTTCGCCGTGCTGGAACAGCTCGCGACCCGGGCCGGACAGGTGGTCGGCAAGCCCGAGATCCTGGAGCACGTCTGGGACTTCGCCTACGACGGCGACCCGAACATCGTCGAGGTGTACGTCAGCACGCTGCGCCGCAAGCTCGGCACGGACACCATCCAGACCGTGCGCGGCGCCGGTTACCGGATGGCGGCCTCGTGAAGGGGCGGCTGTTCGGCTCCGTCAAGGCCACGATGGTGCTGTGGGCCACCGCCGTGGTGACGGTCGCGCTGGTGGCCGCCGGGATCGCGGTGCTGATGTCGCTGCGCGCGAACCTCACCGGGCAGGCGCAGAGCGAGGCCAACGACACCGCCCGCAGGATCGCCCTCGGGGTCGCCACCTGGCGCGGGGGTGATGCCCGGCTGACGCTGCCGGAGGGCGCGCGGGAGGGAATCCCGGTGCAGGTGACGGACGAGGGCGGCCGTCTGCTGGCCGTCGGCGGCGGGCTGGAGAGCATCAGCGGCACCGGCGTGACGGCCGTACGCGTGCAGCCGACCGCCCCCTCCCCCACTGTTTCCTCCC
>NZ_VJZD01000266.1 GCF_009377175.1 Streptomyces adustus | reverse complement strand
CCACCACGCCGCCACCCCCGCCGGCCCACCCCGCCGACGTGAATTCATCGTCAATTCGCTTTCAGCGCAGCGGTGTTGACATGCGAAAGCCGTCCGGTGCGGGTCCCGTGTCGTCCCCGCGTGCCTGCCGTCACCCTTGGCGGCAACTGGTGCCCGGACCGGCCTCCGGTTCACGGGCGGGGCGGCTACGCTCGAGGTCTGTACGTCGTCCGGGCGACTTCGGGAGGTAGCGGGATGACGGAGGCCAGGCCCACGACGGCCGCCTCGGCTTCCCTGTGGGAGCGCGACGAGCAAGTCGCCGCCATCGCTCGCGCGGTGGAGACCCTGTGCGCCGACCGGTCCTCCGCGGGGAGCCTGTTGATGTTCCGGGGCGAGGCGGGACTCGGCAAGACCGCGCTGCTGGCCGAGACACGGCGCATCGCCGAGGCCCGTGGCTGCACCGTGTGGTCCGCGCGCGGCGGCGAGACCCTGAGGTCCGTCCCCTTCAACGTCGTACGGCAGTTGCTCCAGCCCGCCCTGGTGTCGCTGCTGCCGGAGGAGGCCCGCGAGTACCTCGGCGACTGGTACGACATCGCGGGCCCCGCCCTCGGCATCACGGAGCCCGGCGAGCGCAGCACCGACCCGCAGGGCGTCTGCGACGGACTCGTCGCCGCCGTGCGCCGGCTGGCCGGGCGGGACTGGCCGCTCGTCCTGCTGATCGACGACGCCCACTGGGCGGACCCGGAGACGCTGCGCTGGCTCGGCGCCTTCGCCGAACGCCTCGACGACCTGTCCGTCCTGGTCGTCGTGGCCCGCAGGCCCGGCGGCGTCAGCGGCGAGAGCGCCCGCCTCCTGGACGCCATCGCAGCGGTGGGCGGCCCCGTCACCCACCTGAGCGCCCTGACCCCGGACGCGGTGGCCGGCCTCACCCGGGCCGCGCTCGGCCCGCACGCCGACGCCTCGTTCTGCCGGGAGGTGTGGGCCGTCACCGGCGGCAACCCCTACGAGACGATCGAGCTCCTCGTCAAGGTGCAGAACAGCGAGCTGGAGCCGACCGATTCCTCGGCCGGCGAGCTGCGCGCCCTGAACCGCTCGGCCCGCGGCGGCGGCCTCGTCGCCCGTCTTGAAGAACTCGGCATCGACGCCACCCGGTTCGCCTGGGCCGCCGCCATCCTCGGCACCGGCATCTCGGTGGAACTCGTGGCCCGGCTCGCCGCGATGCGCCACGACGACGCCGTGCGCTCCGCCGAACTGCTCTGCAACGCCCGCTTCCTGACCGAGCCCGACCCCAGCGCGGGACCGGTGGCGGAGGGTGAACTCCAGTTCCTGCACCCGCTGATCGCCTCCGCCGTCTACAACTCCATCCCGGACGCGCTGCGTACCGCCATGCACGGCATCGCCGCCCAGGTCGTCACCGACTCGGGCCGCGGAGTGGCCGCCGCGGCACGCCATCTGCTCCAGGTCCATCCGGACGACGACGAGGAACTCGTCGAGCAGCTGCGGGAGGCCGCCCGGGAACATCTCGCCGTCGGTGCCCCGGACGCGGCCCGCGCCTGTCTCGAACGCGCCCTGCTGGAACCACCCCGGCCCGAGGTGCACGCCCGGGTGCTGTACGAACTGGGCTGCGCCTCCCTGCTGACCGCGCCCGCCCGGACCATCGGCCACCTGAGGACCGCGCTCGGCATGCCGGGCCTCGACGGCGCCGAACGCGTCGACGCCGTCTTCCGCCTCTCCCAGGCCCTGCTCCACAACGACCAGTTGGAGGAGGCGGTCCGCACCGTCGAGGCGGAGGCCGCCCGGCAGGGGGCCGGGCCCGCCCGGATGCGGTTGCAGGCCGTGCAGTACATGTGGGAGGGCATCTTCGGCGAGGCGACCTCACCGGGTCGGTCGGAGCGCCTCGCCGAGCTCGCCCGCACCTGCGCCGGCCGCGACAACTCCGAGCGCGCCGTGCTGATCCTGCGCGCCTTCGACCTCATGGCGCACGGCGGGAACGCCGAGGAGGTGGCGGAGTTCGCCGACCGCGCCCTCGTCAACGGCCGCCTCGCGCCGGGCCTCGGCTGGACCGACAGCGAGTGGGGCGTCGAACTGCTGATGATGCTCGGCAGTTCCTACGCCTACGCCGACCGCCTCGACCGGGCCGAGAGCCTGTTCGCCGAGGCCCTGCGCGTCTACACCACGGCCGGCTGGAGCGGCGGCCACCTCGCCCTGGCCAACGCGTTCGTGGGGCTCGCCTACCGCAGACAGGGCCGCCTCAGGGACGCGGAGGCCATCCTGCGCGAGTCGCTGCGGCTGGCCGAGCGGGTCGGCCGCGGTCTGCCCCTGTACTGGTCGGCGTCCTGCGGGCTCGTCGACACGCTGCTGGCCCGCGGCCATGTCCAGGAGGCCTGGGCGGTCGCCGAACGGTACGGCTTCGCCCCGCCCTACCCGTCGACCATCGTGCTGCCCGACCCCCGCTCCGTACGCGGCCGTCTGCTGCTGGCCGTCGGCCGCACCAAGGACGGGGTCAACGAACTGGAGGCGGCCGAGAAGGCGGCCGCCGCCCGCGGCGGCCACCACCCGGTGCTTGCCCCGTGGACGGTCGACCTGGCCAGGGCGCTGGCCGTCGAGGATCCCGTCCGGGCCGGCCGGCTCGCCGCCGACGCGCGCCGCCAGGCCGAGCGCCTCGGCACGGACACCGCCATCGGCGAGGCCCTGCGCTGTGCCGCCGCCCTGGAGACCGGCCAGCGCGCGGTCCGGCTGGCCGGCCAGGCGGCCGCCTACCTGGAGTCCTCGCCCTGTCAGTACGAACACGCGGCCGCCCGGGTCGAGTACGGCATCGTCGCCCGTTCCGTCGCCGACCTCAACCGGGGCCTGGCACTGGCCCGTTCGTGTGGTGCCGACGGTCTGGTGCGCCAGGCGCGCGAGGCCCTGGACACAGCCCGCGGGCCACGCTGAGGACCGGGCCCCGGACCCGGGCCCCGGACCCGGGCCCCGGCGGGAGGGGGCCCGCCGCCCCGTCCCGCCCAGCCTCG
This sequence comes from Streptomyces adustus, assembly GCF_009377175.1. Lineage (GTDB taxonomy): Bacteria > Actinomycetota > Actinomycetes > Streptomycetales > Streptomycetaceae > Streptomyces > Streptomyces adustus. Next base: position 9,832 of record NZ_VJZD01000266.1, on the reverse strand, counting down.
GCGCCACGGCCGTCGGGAGGCTCACTCGCCGCCCTGTTCCTCCTCGGCCAGCACCCGCTGGGCCGTGGCGAACGCCGAGTTCGCGGCCGGGACCCCGCAGTACACGGCTGTCTGCAACAGCACCGCGCCGATCTCCTCGGGGCTGAGCCCGTTGCGCCGCGCCGCCCGGACGTGCATGGCCAGCTCGTCGTAGTGGCCGTGCGCCACCAGCGCCGTCAGTGTGATCATGCTGCGCTCGCGGCGGCCGAGCGTCGGGTCGGTCCAGATCTCGCCCCAGGCGTAGCGCGAGATGAAGTCCTGGAAGCGGGCCGTGAACGGGGTCTGCCGGGCCTGCGCGCGGTCCACGTGCGCGTCGCCGAGGACCTCGCGCCGCACCTCCATCCCCCGCCGGGCGGTTCCGCCGAGGTGCGCCCGCAGCGCCGTCAGCACGGCCTCCGGGCACTGCGCGGGCGCCAGGTGCGAGGCGCCGGGCAGTTCGACGAGCGTGGCGTGCGGCACCGCGTCGGCGATCTCCCGCAGATGCGCGGGCGGGGTCGCCGGGTCCTGACGGCCGGCGATCAGCAGGGTGCGTACGGAGATCTCGGCGAGCCGGTCCCGCAGGTCGAACGCGGCCAGCGCGTCGCAGCAGGCGGCGTACGCCCCCGGGTCGGCCTCCCGGTGGTCCCGGACCAGCCGGGGCACACTGAACCCGGGGGTGAACCAGCGGGCGTCCGCGCTCTCGGCGAGCCCGGCCAGCCCCTCGCGCCGCACCAGCGCGGCCCGCTCCTGCCACGGCTTCGCGCCGTTGAAGTGCGCCGACGAACAGATCACGGCCAGCGACGAGATCCGCTCGGGGTGGTGCAGGGCGAGGTGCAGGCCCACCGCGCCGCCCAGCGACACCCCCGCGTACCCGAACCGCTCGATCCCGAGCGAGTCGGCGAGCGCGAGCACCAGACCGGCGAGATCCCCGACGGTGGCGCCGGGGCCGATCAGGTCCGGCGCGCTGCCGCCGTGCCCGGGCAGGTCGAAGCGGACCACCCGGTGGGCGGCCGACAGCTCGGGCGCCACCTTGTCCCACAGCGCGTACGACGTGCCGAGGGACGGCCCCAGCAGCAGCGGGGGAGCGGAAGCGGGTCCCTCGGCCAGGTGGTTGAGGAGTGTGGCGGTCAACGTCGCTCCAGACAACGGTCGGTGAGTGCTCCGGCGGCGCCGGTGTAGCGGGTGGGATCGGTCGCGACGGTGAGGTCGACGCCTTTCAACTCCGGCTCCTCCGAGAGGAGTTCGGCCAGCGGCCGGCTTTCGGCGTGGGTGCGCCGGGCGAGATCGGTGAGCAGCTCCTTGGCGCGGGGCCGGCCGAGCACCCCGGCCAGCTCCGCCGACAGCCGCTCGGAGACGATCAACCCGTGGGTGAGGTCCAGGTGTTCACGCATGACGTCCGGGTGGACCCGCAGTCCCTCGGCGAGTTCGGCGGCGTCCCGGGCGGCGCCCCCGACCAGCCGCAGCAGCTCCCGCAGCGGCTCCCACTCCGCGTGCCAGGTCCCGGCCGGCCGCTCGTCCTCGGCGACCAGCGCCCCGTAGAGCGTGGCCGCGAGCTGGGGCGCCCGCCGGGCCGCCGCCGCGATCAGCGTGGACCGTACGGGGTTGGCCTTGTGCGGCATGGCCGAAGAGCCTCCGCCGCCGTCCTCCGTGACCTCGCCGATCTCGGTGCGGGTCAGGGTGAGCACGTCCACGGCCGTCTTGCCCAGCGCCCCGGCCGTGAAGGCCAGCGCCCCGGCCAGGTCGGCGATCGGGGCGCGCAGCGTGTGCCAGGGCAACAGCGGTTCCCTGAGCCCGAGTTCGCGGGCGTAGGCGGCCGTCAGGGCGAGCGGGTCGGCGGCGCCGTACGCCGAGAAGGCCGCGAGGGTCCCGGCCGCGCCGCCGAGCTGGGCGGGCAGCGCGTCGCGTACGGCGGTCAGCCGGTCGCGGGCGTCGAGGACCAGCGACCGCCAGCCGGCCGCCTTCAGCCCGAACGTCGTCGGCACGGCGTGCTGGGTGAGCGTCCGCCCGGGCATCGCGGTGTCCCGGTGTGCGGCGGCCAGCGCGGCCAGCGCCCGCTCCGTACGGGCGAGATCGTCGAGGACCGGCCCGAGCGTGCGCACGGCCACCAGCATCGTCGCCGTGTCCATGATGTCCTGGCTGGTCGCGCCCCGGTGGACGTACGGACCGTGCTCCGGGCCGACCGCCCTCGTCAGGTCGGCGACCAGCGGGATCACCGGGTTCCCGCCGGCCCGGGCGCGCAGCGCCAGATCGTGTACGTCGAAGCCTGCGTCCGAGGCCGCCTCGGTCACCGCCGTCGCCGCCGCGGCCGGGGCCAGGCCCAGCGCCGCCTGCGCCCGGGTCAGCGCGGCCTCCGCGTCCAGCAGCGCCCGCAGAAAGGCGCGGTCACCGGTCGCGGCCGCGGCGGGGGAGCCCGCCCACCCGGGGCCGAGCAGACCGCTGTCGGGTTCGGCGGCTGTCACCGGAACTCCAGGAAGACCGTCTCGCCCTCGCCCTGAAGGCGGATGTCGAAACGGTACGTGCCGTCGCCCCCGTCCTGGGCGATCAGCGTGTCGCGGCGTTCCTCGGCCAGCCCCGCCAGCAGCGGGTCCGCGGCCAGCGCCGCCCGGTCGCCCGGCAGATAGATCCGGGTGAACAGGTGGACGAGCAGTCCCCGCGCGAAGACGCACACGCTGAGATACGGCGCACTGCGCCCGCGTGCGCCGGGGCGCAGTGTGCGTGCGTACCAGTGCCCGTCGGCATCGGTCTGGATCCGGCCCCAGCCGGTGAACTGCACGCCGTTGCGGCCCAGGTGGCCGCCGGTCGAGGGGTCGCGCCGCATCGAGCCGTCCGTCGTCGGCACCCGGCCGTCAGGACCGGGTCCCCACAGCTCCACGAGGGCGTCGGGCAGCGGGTTGCCCTCGCCGTCGTACACATACCCCTGGACGGTGATGGTGTCCGGGTGGCCCACCGGGGCGATGTCGCCGCCGCCCGGGAACGGCAGCGCGTAGCCGTAGAACGGGCCGACGGTGTGCGACGGGGTGGGCAGCACGCTCTCCGGCCTGCTGGTGTCGATCTTCGTCATGTCCGGTCAGCGCCCTTCTTCGATCCAGGTGGCGTTCGGTCCGTCGAGGACCAGGTCCCAGTGGTAGCCGAGCGAGAACTCCGGCACGGACAGACCGTGGTCGTACGTGGCGATCAGCCGCTGCCGGGCGGCGTCGTCCGTCACGGACTGGAGGATCGGGTCGTAGGGGAAGAGCGGGTCGTTCGGGAAGTACATCTGCGTCACCAGCCGCTGGGTGAACGCCGAGCCGAACACCGAGAAGTGGATGTGCGCCGGGCGCCAGGCGTTGACGTGGTTGCGCCACGGGTAAGGGCCCGGCTGGACGGTGGTGAAGCGGTAGTGGCCGGAGTCGTCGGTGAGCGTGCGGCCCACGCCGGTGAAGTTCGGGTCCAGCGGAGCGTCGTGCTGCTCGCGCCGGTGGGCGTAGCGGCCGGCCGAGTTCGCCTGCCAGATCTCCACCAGCTGACCGCGCACCGGACGTCCGTCGCGGTCCAGCAGCCGGCCGGAGACGGTGATCCGCTCCCCGATCGGCTCGCCGCGGTGGTGCCGGGTGAGGTCGTTGTCGATCTCGGTGATGTCACGCTCGCCGAAGGCGGGGGAGAACAGCTCCACCAGCTCCGGGTCCTGGGCCACGTCGATGGCGACCGGCGGCTGCTTGGGGTGCCGCAGCACCGAGGAGCGGTACGGCGCGTAGTCCCGTCGCGGCTGGTGCTCCACGGGCGCGCCGTCGGCGATCCGCTTCCCGTAGGCGGCGCGTTCGGCCGCGATCTCCTGGTCGATGTCCTGCTGGGTGAGAGCCATGGGGGTCCTAGCGGTTCCTAGATAGTCAGCGCACTGAGTATTTCGGTGAGGTTCCCTCACGCTGCCATCGAGGGGCTCGGGCGTCAAGACCCGTGAGAAATACGTGTTCAGCGCCTGTCCCTCTCTCGGGCAGCGTCTGCTTCGGTCGCGTATTATTCAGTGCACCGACGAAATTCGACCTCTGGCTACGACCTCTGACGACGACCTCCGACTACGACACGGGAGCGCATATGGCCGCGGTGGATCTCACCACCCACCCCGGGCACCTGGCCCGACGGCTCCAGCAGGCCCACCACCTGCTGTGGAACACGATGGTCTCCGAGGAGATCACCTCGCCGCAGTTCGCCGTGCTCAACACGCTGGTCGCCGAGCCGGGCCTCGACCAGCGCACCGTGGGGGAGCGGGTGGGGCTGGACCGGTCCACCATCGCCGAGGTGATCAGCCGGCTCGGCCGGCGCGGGCTGCTGGACAAGGTCCGCGACCCGCAGGACGGCCGCCGCTCCCTGCTGCGGCTCACGGACGACGGCCTGCGCACCCACCGCAGGCTGGCCGTCCGTACCGCCCGGATGAACCAGGTCTTTCTCGCCCCGCTCTCCGCCGCGGAGCAGACCCAGTTCTTCGAGCTGATCCGCCGGGTCTCGGACGCGGCCGAGGGGCTGCGCAACCCGGCGGAGCCCCTGGCCGGCCAGACCTGATCACGCCTTGGCCAGCACCACCCACACCTGGCCCTTCGCGAAGTTCACCGGCGAGCCGTCCGGGGTCGTGAACGTCGTGCCGGCGGCGGCCGTCGCCCGCTCCCAGCGGACGTCGTAGCCGCGCCCGTCGCGCAGCACCTCCGCCTTCCCGGACCCCACCGTCTCGGTGTACGGCGTGTAGTTGCCCAGCACGTCGTGGAAGGCGGACCTGCGGATCTTCACGTACTGCACGACGACCGTCGCGGGCGCCACCCGCCGGCCCGCGGCGGTCACCGTCGGGCTCCCGTCCTGGGTGACCAGCCAGCGGTGCCGGTCCGCGGACCAGGTGAAGGTGACGCGGAAGGCGGGGTAGCGGACGGTGCGCGTGGTGCGCGGCCGCCCGCCCTCGGGAGCGGCGCCGTACCGGAAGCCGGTGGTCAGCGCCTCGGGGCCCGGCGCCGCGTGCATCAGCCCGGACGGCCGGAGATACAGGTTGTGCGGTGCGACGTGGTCGCTGCCCCGGAAGTAGGCGCCGGACGCCCGGTCCGCCGGCTCGGCGCGCAGCGGCGCGCGGTCGATCAGCGGCAGCAGCTTGCCCTGCGCGCCGGAGAACGCGAGCGTCGGCCGGTCGAACTGGCCCAGCAGCTCCAGGTCGGACTCGCGGGCGCTGCGCACCGGACCGATCACGTCCGGCAGCCTGGTGGCGTACACGGCCATCAGCCGGCTCAGCCCGCCCTCGACCTGCTCGACGTACACGACGTCCGCGGAGTCCAGCCCCCGCTGCGGCCGGGCCGCGGGCACATTGTCGATCTTCACCGCGAGCACCGAGCCGCTGCTCGTCCGGGTCGGGAGGCCGGAGGGGGTGGGCGTGGCCGGTGTGCTGTGCGCCGACGGCTGTGGACGGCCCCGCGCGTCGTCGCCCGGGCGGTGCGACGTCGTACAGCCCGCGGTCCACGCGGCCGCCACCGCGGTGATCAGCAGTGCCGCGGTCGCCGCGGCACCTCGTGTGCGCGTTCTTCGTCCTCTGTCCGACATCGCCACCCCGTTCCGTGTCCACGCTTGTGTGTTCATCGGTTTTTTGATGCCTCTACCCGCTCGACACCGATTGCGCGCGTCGACCGCAACGATCGGTTCGGACAGGGCACGCAGGCCGGACGGTGGACGTGGTCCGGAGGGTGCACGCGGGCTGCACGGCGCAGGCGGGCCCGGTCGCGGTTCGGCCGCGGGTCCCTGGGTACCCGGGTGGTCCCACCGGCGGACACACCCCGGCGACGGAGGGAGCGCGGCACGATGAGGGCAGTGACTTGGCAGGGCAGACGCGACGTGCGCGTGGAGGACGTGCCCGACCCGACGATCCAGGAACCGACGGACGCCGTCATCCGTATCACCTCCAGCGGCCTGTGCGGCTCCGACCTGCATCTCTACGAGGTGCTCACTCCGTTCATGACGCCGGGAGACATCCTCGGCCATGAACCCATGGGCGAGGTCGTGGAGGTCGGCGCGGGGGTGCCGGACCTGATGGTCGGCGACCGGGTGGTGGTGCCGTTCCAGATCGCCTGCGGCAACTGCTGGATGTGCCTGGAGGGACTGCCGACCCAGTGCGAGACCACCCAGGTCACCGGCGAGGGCATGGGCGCGGCCCTGTTCGGCTACACCCGCCTGTACGGCGCGGTGCCGGGCGCCCAGGCCGAGTACCTGCGGGTGCCGCAGGCGCAGTTCGGACCGATCAAGATCCCGGAGGGACCGCCCGACGACCGGTTCGTCTATCTGTCCGACGTCCTGCCCACCGCCTGGCAGGCGGTCGCCTATGCGGGACTCAAGCCGGGCGCCGACATCGCGGTGCTCGGCCTCGGACCCGTCGGCGACATGGCCTGCCGAGTGGCCCAGGTGCTAGGCGCCGGACGGGTGTTCGGCGTGGATCTGGTCACGCGGCGGCTGATGCGGGCCCGGGAACGCGGTGTGGAGACCTTCGACCTCAGGGAGTTCGACAGCGAGAAGGAGCTGCTCACCGCGATCCGCGACCGGACCGCGGGACGGGGCCCCGACGCCGTCATCGACGCCGTCGGCACGGAGGCCCACGGCAGCGCGGTCGCCCGGCTGGCCCAACAGGCCACGACGATGCTGCCCCCCAGAATCAGCGGCCCGCTCTCCGAGCACTTCGCCGTGGACCGGCTCGCCGCCCTGCACACGGCCATCGAACTTGTGCGCCGCGGCGGCACCATCTCGATCGTGGGTGTGTACGGCGGCACGGCCGACCCGATGCCGATGCTCACCCTGTTCGACAAGCAGGTCCAGATCAGGATGGGCCAGGCCAACGTCCGCCGCTGGAGCGACGAGATCATGCCGTATCTGACGGACGAGGACCCGCTGGGCGTCGACGACTTCGCCACCCACCGGCTGCCGCTGAGCGAGGCGCCCGAGGCGTACGAGATGTTCCAGCGCAAGGAGGACGGCGCCGTCAAGATCCTGATGCACCCGTGATCCCCACGCACCCGCGAAGCTCCCCGTCCGGCCGTGGCGGGGAGCGTCCCGGCCCGGCCGGCCCGGCTCAGGCCGGTGACCCGAGGACCTCCGCGAGGTCGTAGCGCACCGGCTCCTCCAGCTGCGCGTAGGTGCAGCTCTCCGGTGCGCGGTCCGGGCGCCAGCGGCGGAAACGGGCCGTGTGCCGGAACCGCGCCCCGTTCTCCATGTGGTCGTACGCCACCTCGGCCACCCGCTCCGGCCGCACCGGCACCCAGGACAGGTCCTTCTTGCCCGACCAGCGGCTGGGCGCGCCGGGCAGCCGGGCCGTCTCATGGGCGCTCTCGTCCGACCAGGCGGCCCACGGATGCCCCTCGACGTCCGCGAGCCGCAGCGGTTCCAGCTCCTCCACCAGCTCGGCGCGCCGCTTCATCGCGAAGGCCGCGCACACGCCGACGTGCTGGAGGGTGCCCCGGTCGTCGTACAGGCCCAGCAGCAGCGAACCCACGACGGGACCGCTCTTGTGGAACCGGTAGCCGGCCACGACCACGTCCGCCGTCCGCTCGTGCTTGATCTTGAACATGGCACGCTCGTCCTGGCGGTAGCGCAGCGTCGGCGGCTTGGCGATCACACCGTCCAGACCCGCCCCCTCGTACTGCTCGAACCACTGCCGGGCCACGTCGATGTCCGTGGTCGCGGGCGCCAGGTGCACCGGCGCCGTCACCCCGGCCAGCGCCCTGGTCAGCAGGGCCCGCCGGTCGGTCAGCGGCAGGTCGACCAGCGACTCGTCGGCGAGCGCCAGCAGGTCGAACGCGACGAACGACGCGGGGGTCCGCTCGGCGAGCGTGCGCACCCGGGAGGCGGCCGGATGGATGCGCTCACTGAGCGCGTCGAAGTCGAGCCGGCCCTCCCGGGCGACCACGATCTCCCCGTCGACCACGCACCGCTCCGGCAGCCGCCCTTTCAGCGCCTCGACGAGCTCGGGGAAGTACCTGGTCAGCGACTTGCCGGTGCGGCTGCCGAGCTCGACCTCGGTGCCGTCGCGGAACACGATCGCCCGGAAGCCGTCCCACTTCGCCTCGTACTGCATGTCCGGCGGGATCCTGGCCACCGACTTGGCGAGCATCGGCTTCACGGGCGGCATGACAGGCAGATCCATGCTCCGATTCTGCGCGCACCCGCCCCCCGACGCCCGGTGTGCGGGGCGGCGGCGGTCGGCCTACCGTGGCCGCATGGGTGACGCGGTGGAACTGGAAGCGGGCGGCCGGACCGTACGGCTGTCCAGCCCCGACAAGATCTTCTTTCCCGAGCGCGGCTACACCAAGCTGGACCTCGCCCAGTACTACCGGGCCGTCGCGCCCGGCATCCTGCGCGCCCTGCGCAACCGCCCCACCACCCTGGAGCGTTACCCCGACGGGGTGAGCGGCGAGTCGTTCTTCCAGAAGCGGGCCCCGAAGAACATGCCCGACTGGATCCCGACCGCGCACATCACCTTCCCCAGCGGCCGCAGCGCGGACGAGATGTGCCCCACCGAGGAGGCCGCCGTCCTGTGGGCCGCCCAGTACGGCACGCTCACCTTCCACCCCTGGCCGGTGCGCCGGGACGACGTCGACCACCCCGACGAACTGCGTATCGACCTCGACCCGCAGCCCGGCACCGACTACGACGACGCCGTCCACGCCGCCCACGAACTGCGCGCCGTCCTCGACCAGTACGGCGGCCTGCGCGGCTGGCCCAAGACCTCCGGCGGCCGGGGGCTGCACGTCTTCGTGCCCATCGAACCCCGCTGGACCTTCACCCAGGTCCGGCGGGCCGCGATCGCCGTCGGACGCGAGATGGAGCGCCGGATGCCCGACCGGGTGACCGTCAAGTGGTGGAAGGAGGAGCGCGGCGAGCGCATCTTCCTGGACTACAACCAGACGGCCCGGGACCGCACGATCGCCTCCGCCTACTCCGTACGGCCCCGCCCGGACGCCCCCGTCTCCGCCCCGCTGCGCTGGGAGGAGGTCGGCGAGGCGCACCCCCGGGACTTCGACCTCGCGACGATGCCCGCCCGCTTCGCCGAACTCGGCGACGTGCACGCCGACATGGACGACCACGCGTTCTCGCTGGACGCGCTCCTCGACCTGGCGGCGAAGGACGAACGCGACCACGGTCTCGCCGATCTGCCGTATCCGCCGGAGTATCCGAAGATGCCGGGCGAACCCAAACGCGTCCAGCCGAGCCGGGCCCGGCGCTCCGGGTCCCTTGTCAGGGGTTGCAGGGCAGCCAGTCGGCGTTGGCGGCCCAGTAGTCGAGCTTGGCCCAGGTCTTGGGCCCGACGGCGCCGTCGACGCTCAGACCGGCGCACGACTGGAACTTGACCACCCGTGACTGGGTGATGTCCCCCCAGATGCCGTCCTCGTCCATCGCCGGGAAGTTCTCCCAGTTCAGAGAGTAGTTCAGCTCGCACTGCAACTGCTGGACCGCACTGCCGGTGGCGCCGTACCTGAGCGTGGGCTCGGAGGTCGTGTACTTGCAGTCCCGCACAGTGGCCGCGGAGGCACTGGGCGCCGCGACGAGGCCGCCGCCCAAGGCGACGGCGGTGGCGAGTACGGCACCGGTGAGCTTAAAACGCATATGTCCCCCTTGTGTTCGGTCGCGTTCCCCCATGGCGCGCGAACCGAGATGATCTTTGCATACGTCTGCACGGGAAACGCGAACCAACTGCCGTTGCGGCGGCCGAGGTTGGGCGATCTCGCCGTCGGCGCCGGGCGGAATCGGCGGTTCACCGCGAGGCGGGCGTCCTCGCGCGTCCGTAATGCGCTGCCTCCGGGGGCCACGGGGGCCGCATCCGGGC
>NZ_VJZD01000265.1 GCF_009377175.1 Streptomyces adustus | reverse complement strand
CCCGGGTCCACCCCCGGCCGCCGCGGTCGCGGGCAGGCGGCCCGCCGTGGCGAGTTCCGTCCCGTCCGGGCCGTACAGCACCGCCCAGCCGCTCACCCGCTGGGCCAGCCGGCGCAGGATCGAGGGGACCGGGTCCGCCCGGGAGGCGGCGGCGGCCAGACTCTGCTGGGCTTCCGTGACTCGGCGGAGCTCGGCCAGCCGGGCCTGGGCCATCAGTTGCCAGACCGCGCGGGCCACGCCCGAGAACGTGGTCTGCGGGGGCACCTCCAGGAGCGGCAGGCCGTATGCCTCGCAGGCCGCGACCAGCGCCCGCGGCACCGTGTCGTGCACCGGTGCCAGCCCGAAACCGAGGGCCGCGCCGCCCGCCGCGACGATCCGCGAGACGTAGTCGTCGAAGTAGGTGCCCGAGCCCGCCGCCTCCGGGATGTGCACCCCGGCGGACAGCAACAGCTCGCCGCCCAACAGGTACGGGTACGGGTCCGCCATCTCGGAGGTGTGCACCCAGTGGATCACCAGGCCGGGGTCGGACGGCCCCGCGATCAGGCGCAGGGCCAGGTCCTCGCGGGCCAGCAGCGCCGACAGCGCGACGGGCGGAGTGGGCGGTACCGCTGGTGCGGATGCGTCCGGCATGGTGTGCGTTTCCTCCATCCAGGCCGGTATCGATGGAGGAAACGTACACTTCGCCGTCGCTTTACGGCCACCTAGTGTCAGTCCCGCCGGTAGCCGCGGGTACGGGCGTATGTCCCCGCGCACCCTGCCGACCGTCCCCCACGTACTGCACGACACGCCACCGACATGTCCCAAGGAGGGCCTCACATGGCCGTCGACTACACAGTGATCGTCCTCTATCTGGCCGGCATGCTGGCCATGGGCTGGTGGGGCATGCGCCGCGCCAGGTCCAAGAGCGACTTCCTCGTGGCGGGCCGCCGCCTGGGCCCGGCCATGTACTCCGGCACCATGGCCGCGATCGTGCTCGGTGGTGCGTCCACCATCGGCGGTGTGGGCCTGGGCTACCAGTACGGACTCTCCGGCGCCTGGATGGTCTTCACCATCGGCCTCGGGCTCCTGGCCCTGTCCGTCTTCTTCTCCGCCCGTATCGCCCGCCTGAAGGTCTACACCGTCTCCGAGATGCTCGACCTGCGCTACGGCGGCCGGGCGGGCGTCATCTCGGGGCTGGTCATGTGGGCGTACACCCTCATGCTCGCCGTCACCTCGACCATCGCCTACGCCACGATCTTCGATGTCCTGTTCGACATGAACCGGACCCTCGCGATCGTCCTCGGCGGCTCGATCGTCGTCGCGTACTCGACGCTCGGCGGCATGTGGTCGATCACGCTCACCGACATGGTGCAGTTCGTGGTGAAGACGATCGGCGTACTGCTCCTGCTGCTGCCCATCGCGGTGATCCGGGCCGGCGGCTTCGGCGAGATGAAGGCCAAGCTGCCCACCACCTACTTCGACCCGCTGGGCATCGGCGGCGAGACCATCTTCACCTACGTGCTGATCTATACCTTCGGCATGCTGATCGGCCAGGACATCTGGCAGCGCGTCTTCACCGCCCGCAACGACCGGACGGCGAAGTGGGGCGGCACCGTCGCCGGTACCTACTGCCTGGCCTACGCCCTCGCCGGCGCCGTGATCGGCACGGCCGCCAAGGTCCTCTACCCCGACCTGGCCAGCCCGGACGACGCCTTCGCGACCATCGTCAAGCACGAACTGCCGCTCGGCGTCCGCGGCCTGGTGCTGGCCGCCGCGCTCGCCGCCGTGATGTCGACGTCCTCCGGCGCCCTCATCGCCTGCGCCACCGTCGCCAACAACGACATCTGGGCACGGCTGCGGGGCGGTCTCGGCCGGGCGGCCGCGGACGACGGGGACGCGCACGACGAGGTCAAGGGCAACCGCGTGTTCATCCTGATCATGGGGGTCGTCGTCATCGGCACCGCCATCGCCCTGAACAACGTGGTCGAGGCGCTGACCGTGGCGTACAACCTGCTCGTCGGCGGACTGCTGGTGCCCATCCTCGGCGGACTGCTGTGGAAGCGCGGCACCGTGCAGGGCGCCCTGGCCTCGGTCGTGGTCGGCGGCCTCGCCGTGATCGGCCTGATGGCGACCTACGGCATCCTCGCCAACGAGCCCGTCTACTACGGCCTGCTGGCCTCCCTGGCCGCCTACCTGGTCGTCTCCCTGGTCACCCCGGCGACCGACGCGACCGTGCTCGCCGCCTGGCGCGAGCGGCTGGCCGGCCGGACCGCCGAAGCCACGCCCGAGCCGGTCGCGGTCTCCCAGTAAAGTCGGGAACAAGCAGCCCATACGCGGCGACGCGTAGGAAAGAAGGCAGTTGAATGAGCAGTGAGACGCCCCGCGGGCCCGTCGATTCCTCCCGCATACCGCGGTACGCCGGCCCCGCGACGTTCGCCCGGCTGCCCCGCCTGGACGAGGTCGGCACCGCCGATGTCGCCGTCGTGGGCGTGCCGTTCGACGCGGGCGTCTCCTACCGGCCCGGCGCCCGTTTCGGCGGCAACGCCATCCGCGAGGCGAGCAGGCTCCTGCGCCCCTACAACCCGGCGCAGGACGCCTCTCCCTTCGCGCTCGCCCAGGTGGCGGACGCCGGTGACATCGCCGTCAACCCCTTCGACATCAACGAGGCCGTGGACACCGTCGAGGCGGCCGCCGACGACCTGCTCGCCGGCGGTGCCCGGCTGATGACCCTCGGCGGCGACCACACCATCGCGCTGCCGCTGCTGCGCTCCGTGGCCAAGAAGCACGGCCCGGTCGCGCTGCTCCACTTCGACGCCCACCTGGACACCTGGGACACCTACTTCGGCGCCGAGTACACCCACGGCACCCCGTTCCGGCGGGCCGTCGAGGAGGGCATCCTCGACACCGAGGCGCTCTCCCACGTCGGGATCCGCGGCCCGCTGTACGGGAAGAAGGACCTCACCGACGACGAGAAGCTCGGTTTCGGCATCGTCACCTCGGCGGACGTCTACCGGCGCGGCGCCGACGAGATCGCCGACCAGCTCCGGCAGCGCATCGGCGACCGCCCGCTGTACATCTCCATCGACATCGACTGCCTCGACCCGGCGCACGCCCCCGGCACCGGCACCCCCGAGGCCGGCGGCATGACCTCCCGCGAGCTGCTGGAGATCCTGCGCGGCCTGGCCTCCTGCCACCTCGTCTCGGCGGACGTCGTCGAGGTGGCGCCCGCCTACGACCACGCCGAGATCACCTCGGTGGCCGCGTCCCACACCGCCTACGAACTGACCACGATCATGTCCCGCCAGATTGCCGAGGCCCGAGCGAAGTGACCCACGACCACGACCTCGAACTCCGTCCGACGCCCGCCCAGACGGAGGCGGCGCTCAACCCGCCCCCCGGCCGCAACGGCGGAGACCTGGTCGTGGAGACGCTGGCCGGGCTCGGCGCGACCACCGTCTTCGGTCTGCCCGGCCAGCACGCCCTCGGCATGTTCGACGCGCTGCGCCGCTCGGACCTGCGCTACATCGGCCTGCGGGTGGAGAACAACGCCGGGTTCGCGGCGGACGCGTACGGCCGGGTCACCGGTGAGGCGGCCCCCCTGCTGCTGTCCACCGGCCCCGGCGCGCTGACCTCGCTCGCCGCGCTCCAGGAGGCGGCCTCGGCCTCCGCTCCGGTCCTGGCGATCAGCAGCCAGATCCCCACCGCGGGGCTCGGCGGCGGCCGCCACGGCTATCTGCACGAACTGCCCGACCAGGCGGCCTCGTTCCGGGGCGTCGTCAAGTCCGTGCACACGGTCCGGGCCGCCTCGCAGATCCCGTCGGCGATCGCGGCGGCCTGGAAGTCCGCGCTGAGCGCCCCGCACGGTCCGGTGTGGGTGGAGATCCCGCAGGACGTGCTGCTGGCCGAGACCTCCCTGCCGGTGGTCACCGCCGTCGACGCGGCGCCCGAGGAACTGCTTCCGCGCCCCGAACTGACCGCCGTGGCGGCCGATCTGCTCGCCCGCGCACAGCGTCCCGCGATCATCGCGGGCGGTGGAGTGGTCCGGGCGGACGCCTCCGGAAAGCTGCGGCAGCTGGCCGAGAGGCTGAACGCGCCCGTGGTCACCACCTTCGGCGGCAAGGGCGCCTTCCCCTGGAACCACCCGCTGTCCCTCCAGTCCTGGCTGGAGGACCGGCACACCACGGACCTCCTGGAGGACGCGGACGTCCTGCTGGTGGTGGGCTCGGGGCTGGGTGAACTCTCCTCCAACTACCACACGTTCGCGCCCCGCGGCCGGGTGATCCAGATCGAGGCGGACCTCGGCAAGCTGGAGTCCAACCATCCCGCGCTCGGCATCCACGCGGACGCCCGCATGGCGTTGCAGGCGCTGCTGGAGACGGTGCCGGAGCGGGCGGACGCGAGCGCCCGGGAGCGGGTGAGCACCCTGCTGGCCAAGGTCGCCGAGCGCATCGACGCCCAGGAACTCGCCCTGGAGCAGCAGGTGCTGAGCTCGGTCCGCCGGGCCCTGCCGGACGACTCCCCGTCCTTCTGGGACATGACGATCCTCGCCTACTGGGCCTGGTCGGCCTTCGACGCGAAGGCGCCCAACGCCATGCACTCCGCGCAGGGCGCGGGCGGCCTCGGCTACGGCTTCCCGGCGGCGCTCGGCGCGGCCGCCGCCGATCCGTCCCGCCCGGTCCTCGCGGTCTCCGGCGACGGCGGTGCCCTGTACTCGATCGCCGAGCTGGCCACCGCCCGCCAGTACGACCTGAACGTCACCTGGCTGATCGTCGACGACGGCGGCTACGGCATCCTGCGCGAGTACATGACCGACACCTTCGGGCAGGCCACGGCGACCGAGCTGAGCCGCCCGGACTATGTGGCGCTGGCCGAGTCGTTCGGCGTCCCGGGCATCCGCACCAGCCCCGAGGCGCTGGAGGCGGACCTGACGAAGGCGCTGGCGGCACCGGGACCGTCGGTGGTCGTCCTCCCGGCCCTGCTGCGGATGTTCGCGCCGACGCACCTCGGTTGAGGCGGCGTACAGCGGGTGGTGCCGCTGGTGGCGTCAGTGGTGCCACATGGTGCCACCTGAGGTGCCAAACAGGATCGGGACTCCCGGTGGTGTCGCGCCGGCACCTCTCGACGTCGGCACGTTTTAGCAGGTCAGGGCAAGTGGGTGCACTCAGGTGCGCCCACTTTTCTTTTGCGGGGTTGCCGGTGGCGCCATAGTGGTGCCATGATGGCGTCATGGACCTCACGCCGTATGTCGACTCCCTCCGCCGTGAACTCGCGGTGGCCGCCGAGGCCGGCGGCGAAGAAGCTCGCGAGCTGGCCGAGCGGCTCACCGCCCCCCTGGAGTCGGCGACCCGCCTGACCATGCTCAACGTGCTCTCCGCCGCGATGGACGAGATCACCCGCGATCTCGCCCCCGGCTCGGTCGACGTACGGCTGCGCGGACTGGACCCCGACTTCGTGGTGACCCCACCGCCGCGCGACGAGCCGTACCAGGACAGGAGCGGGTCCGCCGAGCCGCTCACCGCACCGGCCCCGGCACCCGCCGACGCCGACGAGGGCGGCACCGCCCGCGTCAACCTGCGCCTGCCCGCGCATCTCAAGGCGCGCGCCGAGGAGGCCGCCGGCCGCGAGGGCCTGTCCGTCAACGCGTGGCTGGTGCGGGCCGTGTCGGCCGCGGTCGACGGCGGCACCGCGTCGCCCACGGCCGGGAAGACCCGTGCCACCGGCACCACCCGCACGGTCGGACAGAGCTTCACGGGCTGGGTGCGCTAGCCGCTCCCCGCCCGCCCCGAACCACCCACACCACGTCCCACCTGCAGGGACGCCACGAGGACTCAAGAGGACGGGACAGCCATGCCTTCTTTCGACGCTCCTTTCCACACCCCCGAACCGATCTCGGTCACCGCCCAGGTGGAAGCCGGATCCATCCGCTTCATCGCCGGCGACCGCCTCGACACGCTCGTCGACGTGCAGCCGCGCGACCCCAAGAAGGACCGGGACGTACGGGCCGCCGAGCAGACCGAGGTGCGCTACGCGAACGGCCTGCTGACCGTCAGGACCCCCAAGGGGCGCTGGGCCGTCGGACCCTCCGGCGTCGCCGACGTGACGGTCGAACTGCCCACGGACTCGCGGGTGGAGGTGGCCGGCGCCTGGACCCAGGTGCACGGCGAGGGCCGCCTCGGCGAGGTCCGGGTGAAGACCTCGTCGGGCGACGTCCGCCTCGACAGCACCGGGCCGCTGCACCTGACCGCGTCCCACGGCAGCATCACCGTGGGCCATGTGCACGGCCCGGCCGAGATCACCACCAGCTCCGGCAGCCTGCGCGTCGGCACCGTCGAGGGTCAGGCCGTCCTGAAGAACTCGCACGGCACCACGACGGTCGGCGAGGTCCAGGGCGATCTGCGGGCCAGCGGCGCCAACGGCGACATCCTCGTCGGGCGCGCCGAGGGCTCGGTCACCGCCACCACCGCCCACGGCACCCTGCGCCTCGACGATGTCGCCCGCGGCACCGTCCAGCTGGAGACCTCCTACGGCGCCATCGAGATCGGCATCCGCGAGGGCACGGCCGCCTGGCTCGACGCCGGCTCGGGCTCCGGCCAGGTGCACAACGCGCTCACCGCGTCCGAGGGCCCGACCGAGTCCGAGGACACGGTCGAGGTCAGGGCCCGTACCCGCTACGGCAACATCGACATCCGCCGCGCCCGGTCCTGACCCGCCCTCGGCCCCGTACGGCCGGGGCCGCCGCACCGCCCGCACCGCTTCTCGCGCCTTCGAAGGGGAGGACCCCATGCCTTTTTCTGTCATGCCCATGCCTGAACGCTCGGTGCCCGGGCAGCCCGGACCCGGGCAGCCCGGACCCGGACAGTCGCACGGCGGGCAGCCGCCCGCCGCCGTCTCCGCCGTCGGGCTGCGCAAGTCGTACGGCGACAAGACCGTCCTCGACGGCATCGACCTGCGGATCCCGGCCGGCACGGTGTTCGCGCTGCTCGGGCCGAACGGCGCCGGCAAGACCACCACCGTGCAGATCCTGTCCACGCTCGTCGCCGCCGACGGCGGCCGGGCCCAGGTCGCGGGCCACGACGTCGCCGCGTCGCCGGACGGCGTGCGCGCCGCGATCGGCGTCACCGGGCAGTTCGCCGCGCTCGACGACCTGCTCACCGCCGAGGAGAACCTGCTCCTCATGGCCGACCTGCTGCGCCTCGGCAAGCGCGAGGGGCGCAAGCGGGCCAAGGCGCTGCTGGAGCGGTTCGGCATCGCGGACGTCGCGCACCAGCGCGCCGCCACCTTCTCGGGCGGTATGCGGCGCCGGCTCGACCTGGCCATGACCCTGGTCGGCGACCCGGAGGTGATCTTCCTCGACGAGCCGACGACCGGTCTCGACCCGCGCAGCCGCCGCACCATGTGGGAGACGGTGCGCTCGCTCGTCGCGGGCGGCGTCACGGTCTTCCTCACCACGCAGTACCTGGAGGAGGCCGACCAGCTGGCGGACCGGATCGCGGTCCTCGACGGCGGCCGGATCGTCGCCGAGGGCACCGCCGCCGAGCTCAAGGCGCAGATCCCCGGCAGCCATGTACGCCTGCGGTTCACCGGCCCCGACGAGTACGAGCGTGCCGTCGCCGCCTTCCCCGGCGCGGTCCGCGACGACGAGGAGCTCGCCCTGCGCGTCGCGGGCGACGGCGGCCTCGACGCACTGCGCGGCCTGCTCGACCGGCTCGACGCGGCCGGGGTCGCCGCCGCCGACCTCTCCGTGCACACCCCCGACCTCGACGACGTCTTCCTCGCCCTGACCGGCGACGGCGGCACGGGCACCGCACCCGGTGCCGACTCCGGCACCGAACCCGGCGCCGACTCCGACTCCGCGCTCCCCGTGAAGGAGACCAGGCGATGAGCACGCTCACCTACGCCGTGCACGACTCGATGACGATGCTGCGGCGGAACCTGAAGCACGCGATCCGCTATCCGGCCGTGGGCTTCGGCGCCGCCATGACGCCCATCCTGATGCTGCTGCTGTTCGTGTACGCCTTCGGCGACTCGATCGGCGCGGGCATGGGCGGCGGCCGGGACGCGTATCTGAACTATCTGACCCCCGGCATCATCGTCATGGGTGTGGCCGCCGGCTCGATGTCCACCTCGATCGCGGTCTGCTCCGACATGACCGAGGGCATCATCAACCGCTTCCGCACCATGAACATCACGCGTTCGTCGTTCATGACGGGCCACGTCGTCGGCAGCGTCGTCCAGACGATGCTGAGCGCCGTGCTGGTCGTCGGCGTCGCGCTCGCCCTCGGCTTCCGCTCCGGGGCCACCCCGCTGGAGTGGCTGGCCGCGGCCGGCCTCCTCACGGCCATCGCCTTCGCGGTGACCTGGCTGTCCACGGCGCTCGGCCTGATCTCCAAGACCGTCGAGTCCGCGAGCAACAAGCCGCTGCTCGTCCAGTTCCTGCCGTTCCTCGGCTCCGCGTTCGTGCCGGCCCAGTCCATGTCCCCGGGCCTGCGCTGGTTCGCCGAGTACCAGCCCTTCACGCCGATGACCGAGACCCTGCGCGGCCTGCTCTCCGGCTCCGCGATCGGCAACGCCGGCTGGATCTCGCTCGCCTGGTGCGTCGGCATCACCCTGGTCGGCTACCTCTGGTCGCGCTCGCTCTTCAACAGCAACACCAAGCGCTGAGCGGCGGGTCCGTTGATACGGTCCCGTCATGCCCGAAGCGCACCGCACGTCCGATCCCGTCACCGCCGACGACCTGACCACCGCCGTCCGACTGGCGGCCGATGTCCTGCGAGCGGCGGAGGCGGCCGACTGGGACGCCAAGGCCGGTTCGCTGGAGTGGAGTTGCTGGGAGACGGTCGAGCACCTCGCCGACGACCTGTTCGCCTACGCCGCCCAACTGGGCCCCGAGCGACCGCCGTCGGACCGTGAGGTCCCCTTCCTGTGGAGCCCCAGGAGGCCCGGCGGCCCGGCGAACGTCGTCTTCGCGGACCGCACCGCGGGACCGGCCGGACTGGTGCAGGTGCTGGAGGCGAGCGGGGCCCTGCTGGCGGCCATGGTGCGCACGACGGCGCCGACCGTCCGGGCGCACCATGTCTTCGGCGCCTCCGACCCCGAGGGCTTCGCCGCCATGGGGGTCGTCGAGACCCTGGTGCATCTGCACGACGTCGCCGCCGGACTCGGTGTCGCGTGGACTCCGGACGCGGACCTCTGCGACCGGGTCCTGGCCCGCCTCTTCCCGCACGCCCCGACCGGCACCGACGGATGGGCCACCCTGCTGTGGGCCACCGGCCGAGGAGAGATCGAGGGGCACCCACGCCTGACGCGTTGGCGCTGGTACGGCGCCCCCGCCACGCCGGACGCCTGAGCCCCCGACTCCCGGGTCCCGTACGCCGACGAGCCGGCCGCCCCACCCGGGGCGACCGGCTCGACGCGTGCTGCGGGCGGACTACCAGATCGCCTCGACCCACTCCGGGTGGTCGATGAACGGGTTCCGGTTGTGCTGGTAGGTGTCGTAGATGACCTGGTTGCGCCGCTCCTCGAAGGCGCTCGGCGGGTCCGCCTCGTTCCAGGCCTTGAGGATCGAGAGCTTGCCCATGTACGGGTTGCTCCCGTTGTTCACCTTCTCGTTGGGCTCCAGGTCGGCGAAGCCGTCGTCACCCTCGTAGCGCACGGCCATGTAGAGGATCATGCGGGCCACATCGCCCTTGTCGGCGTCGCGCGGCTGGAAGGAGTCGGAGTCGACCAGGCTGCCGCCGCCGTTGGTGACCGCGCTGCCGCCGTTGTCGAAGTCCAGGTTGCCGCGGATGCTGTTGACCTGGACGTCGGCGGCCCGCAGGTGGTGCAGGTCGGTGCCGGGGCCGGTGACCTCGCCGAAGTCGCCGTGCGACTTGGCCCAGGTGTGCTCGCGGTTCCAGTCGCCGACGTCGCCGCCGTTGAGGGACTTGCTGCGCGAGACACCGCTGTACAGCAGGAGCACGTTGCTGGTGTTGTTCGGGTCCTGGTCGGTGACCTTGAGCGCGTCCCAGACCGCGGAGTAGGAGATCTTGCTCTGGCTGCTGATGATCGTGTGCAGTGCGGACTTCAGGCTGGTGCCGGTCTTTCCGACCGCGTTCTTGTAGTACGTCGAGTCGTACGCGGTCGTGGTCGCCGCGGCGGGGGACGCGGTGAGCGCGGGGGCGGTCAGTCCGACCAGGACGGCGGCGGTGGTGAGGGCCACCGACTTCCATCGGTGCAGGTGTGTCGCCAGCATGTGGGGGTCCGATCTACGCGTGTTGATTGAAGGCGGCAACCGGGAGAATGGCATGGACATGTAGACGTGGCAATGAATCTGGCATGTCCATCCGATGGCGGGGACGGGCAAGTCGGTTTTTGTCTACGCGAGTTGATGGCCGTGGTCGAGGAATGGCCGAAACGGCCCCTGGGATCCGTCGGGATCCAGGGGCCGTCGGGGTGTGGAGCGGTGCGGGGTCAGCCGACGTCCGAGGGGTCGAGCCGGTAGAGCGTCGAGGACGACTGGCCGTTCTGCGCACCGGAGTCGGAGCTGGATCCGGATCCGGACTCCGTGCTCGACCCGGTGCTCGTCGTCTTGCTGTACTCGCTCTCCTTCACCGCGGTCGCGTGCTTCTGCACCCAGGCGGTGACGGCCGAACTGGCGCTGTTGCCACCGCCCATGTCGCCGCCCATGCCCCCGCCGCCGATCTGGATGTAGTGCAGCTCGCCCTTCTTCACCAGCTCCTCGAGCTTGGCGACCGTCATGCCGTTGTCGCTGCCGGTGAAGCCGAACATGGAGATGACGGGCTTGTGGGTGCTCAGGATCAGCTGCCCGGCCGACTGCGAATTGGACACCGCGAGCAGCCACTTGGCGCCGTCCTGGTGCTTCTCCAGGTACGCGATCAGCTCGCTGCTGGTCTCGCCGCCCATGCCGCCGCCCGAGATGAAGTAGTGGATCTTTCCGTCCGCCACGTACTTCTTGAACTGCGCCAGCGTCGGGGACGGGTCGGTGCCGTTGAAGCCGCCGATCGCCATCACCGGCTCGCCGGTGGCGAGTTGGTAGCTCGCGGCGTTCTGGGAGCCGACGGACGCGGCCACCCAGGTGTACGAGCCGGCGTTCTTCTCCAGCAGCGCCTTCGCCTCGGAGGAGACGCTCGCGCCGTTCAGCAGGCCGCCGACGCCACCGCCGCCGCCCATACCGCCGCCCTCGAACGTCCCGCCGCCGGGGAAGCCGTTGCCGTTCCGCTGGCCCTGGCCTTGGCCCTGACTCTGACCCTGGCCCGGCATGCCGCCGCCGGTGCCGCCGCCCGGGAAGCCGTTGCCGTTCTGGTTGGTGCCGTTGCCCTGCTGGCCCTGCGCGTTGCCGCCGCCAGGGAAGCCGCCGAAGCCGCCCCGGCCACCGCCACCGCCGCCGCCCGGACCGCCGCCCATCATGCTCGCGCCGGCCGGACCGGCGGTGACGATGGAACCGGTGTGCCCCTCCTGGAGCGTGCTGAGGGTGTACGCCGTCGGGCCCGCCAGCGCCGCCACGACGCTCACGGCCGCCGCCGCGAGGGCCGCCCGCCGGGGCACCCGGCCCACGAAGACCAGACCGAGCGCGCCGACCAGGCCACCGACCAGGACCAGCCACTTCAGCCACGGCAGATAGTCGGAGGTGCGGTTGAGCAGGACATAGCCCCACACCGCGGCCGCCACCACCGAGGCCGCGAGGGTGATCGACACCCAGGTCCGCTCGCGCCGCTCCCAGAGCAGGCCCGCGCCCATGCCGATCACGGCCGCGAGGTAGGGGGCGAGGGCCACCGTGTAGTACTGGTGGAAGATGCCCGCCATGTAGCTGAAGACGACCATGGTCATCAGCAGCGAGCCGCCCCAGACCAGGAACGACCCGCGGGTCACGGACGTCCGCGGGAACCTGCGCGTCGCCACCAGGCCGGCGACCAGCAGCACCAGCGCGGCCGGCAGCAGCCAGGAGATCTGGCCGCCGATCTCGGAGTTGAACATCCGGTCCCAGCCGGTCTCGCCCCACTGCCCGGTGCCGCCACCGCCACCACCGCCGCCGACACTGCCGGTCTCGTCGCCGCTGAGGCGGCCCAGGCCGTTGTAGCCGAAGGTCAGTTCCAGGAAGCTGTTGTTCTGCGAACCGCCGATGTAGGGGCGGGAGGACGCCGGCCACAGCTCGACGATCGCCACCCACCAGCCGCCCGAGACGATCAGCGCGCCGGTCGCCAGGGCCAGCTGCCCGAGCCGCTTCCTCAGCGCCACCGGCGCGCAGACGGCGTACACGATCGCCAGCGGCGGCAGGATCAGGAAGGCCTGGAGGGTCTTGGCGAGGAAGGCGAGACCGATCGCCGCGCCGGCCCACAGCAGCCACTTCGTGCGGCCGTCCTCCAGGGCGCGGACGACGAGGTGACAGGCGACGGCCATCAGCAGCGCCAGCATGGCGTCCGGGTTGTTGAACCGGAACATCAGCGCCGCGACCGGGGTGAGCGCGAGCACGGCGCCCGCCAGCAGTCCGGCCCCGGGGCCGAACCGGCGGCGCACGGACGCGTACACGACGGCGACGGTGGCGACGCCCATCAGCACCTCGGGGACGAGGATCGCCCACGAGTTCAGGCCGAAGATCCGCACCGCCAGCTCCATCGGCCACAGCGAGGCCGGGGGCTTGTCGACGGTGATGGCGTTGCCCGCGTCCAGCGAGCCGAAGAAGAACGCCTTCCAGCTCTTGCTGCCGGCCTGGACGGCCGCGGAGTAGAAGGAGTTGGCGTAGCCGGAGGCGCTCAGGTTGTACAGGTAGAGCAGCCCGGTCGTCAGCAGCAGGCCGAGGAAGGCGGGGCGCACCCAGCGGGGGTCCTCGGGACGGCCGCGCCACAGTCTCCGTACGAAGGGCTGCTTCGGCTCGCCGCCCTCGGGGGCGGGCGTCGGCCCGGCGGCCGGGTCCGCGGGCGAAGTGACGAGCGGGGCCACCGG
>NZ_VJZD01000264.1 GCF_009377175.1 Streptomyces adustus | reverse complement strand
CCGGTCCCTCAGCCGGCCCCCGTCGCCCCCGCGCCGACCCGCCCGGCCGTCCAGCTCACCCCCGGCACCGCGCTCGCCCTCGTCGGCGGCGGCACGGCCGTCGTACTGGTCCTCGGCGCCGTCCTGGTCTCGCTGCTCCTGGCGGTCGCCATCACCGGCGCATCGGTCGCCGTCTGCGCGGTCGTCCTGCGCTCCTTGCTCGCCTCCGACGCCAAACGCCGCTGACCGGCCCCCGGGCGGCCTCGATACCGCCAAGCATCCGCCGCCCGGGAGCCGTCCCCACCGATCGGTCTCGCAACCGGAAGGAACCCCCAGCATGGCCCACCGGGCCTCACTCGCGACACAGAAGACGTCCACGTCCGCCCCGCCGCTCGACCCGATCACCCTCGGAGACATCCTCCGGGTGGCCTCGGCCTCCGACTACACCCGCTGGGAAGACCAGATCCGCCGCACCGGCGGCTGCTCCGACCCGATCCACCTCACCGGCTGGACTCTCCACAAGGACAAGACCACCGGCGAGACCCTGCACCACTACTCCACCGAGAACGAGCCGGGCGGACGCCTCCGCCTCGCCTGCGGCAACCGCCGTGCCTCGCGCTGCCCGTCCTGCGCCTGGACGTACGCAGGCGACACCTACCACCTGATCCGCGCCGGCCTCGCCGGAGACGACCGCCGCGACATCCCCGCCACCGTCCGCGACCACCCCCGCGTCTTCGCCACACTCACCGCGCCCTCGTTCGGCCCGGTCCACAACCGCCCCGACCACACCGGCACCTGCCGCTGCGGCACCACGCACACCGCCGACTCCCCCGAGCTGGGCACCGCCCTCAACCCCGACACCTACGACTACGCGGGCGCCGTCCTCTTCAACAACCACGCCGGACAGCTCTGGCAGCGCTTCACCACCCGCCTGCGCCGCGAACTCGCCGCCCGCGCCGGCCTGCCCCGCCGCGAACTCGCCGACCACCTGCGCGTCTCGTACGGCAAGGTCGCAGAGTTCCAGAAGCGCGGCGCGCTGCACTTCCACGCCGTCGTACGCCTCGACGGACCGGAGGGCCCCGGGACGCCCCCGCCCGCCTGGGCCACGGTCGACCTCCTCTCGGACGCGGTGCACGCCGCCGCAGCGCACTCGTACACATCCGTGTCGGTCCCGGCCGCCGATGACCAACCGAATCGGACCTTCCGATGGGGAAGACAGCTCGACGTCCGACCGGTGAAGGCCTTCGGCGACGGCTCCGACATCACAGAACAGGCCGTCGCCTCGTACGTCGCCAAGTACGCGACCAAAGCCGCTGAGAACACGGGGACCCTGGACCGCCGAATCGGTGAACTCGCCGAACTCGACCGCCATCGCGTCCCCGACCACGCCCGCCGACTCATCACCGCCTGCCGCGACTTGGACGCCCTGTACCCGGAACGACGACTCTGGGCCTGGGCGCACATGCTCGGCTTCCGCGGGCACTTCTCGTCCAAGTCGCGCAGCTACTCGACGACCCTCGGCGCCCTCCGCCAGGAACGCGCCGACTTCCGCGCCGCTCAAGAGGCCTCCGTCCTCGGCCTCGACGACCGCGAGCCGGACACCGTCCTTGTCCTGACCGACTGGCAGTACGCCGGCCACGGCCACACCCCGGGCGAAGCCGCCCTCGCTGCCACCGTCGCCCGCGACCTCCAAACCAACCGCGAGACCGCCCGCGAAGCCTTGCGCGACCTGGCAGTGGAAGGAGCCGCAGCATGACCGTTCGCACGCTTCCCGAGCGGTACCTGACTCCGGCCGATGTCGCTGAGCTCCTGGGTGTTCCGGTCGAGACGCTGTACCAGTGGCGGCGCAAGCGCTCGGGTCCTCCGGCCTTTCGGGTCGGGAGGCATCTTCGGTACGACCCTGTGCGGCTCCGCCAATGGGTCGACGGTCTGACCGAGGCGGCCGCCTGATGCCGGGGCATGTGCAGGATCGCTGGTACAAGACGGAACCGGGTCCGGACGGCAAGCCCGTCAAGGTCAAATCGGACCGATACGGCACCGGCTTCCGCTACCGGGCCCGGTACGTCGGGCCAGACGGCACCGAGAAGAGCCGGTCCTTCCCCGACCGGCAGAAGCGTCGGGCGGAGGAGTGGCTGGCCGAGACGGCCGCCGACATGTCCCGGGGGCAGTACATCGACCCCAAGGCGGCACAGACGACCTTCCAGCAGTACGCGGAACGCTGGATCACCGGGCAGACGACCGACCTGAACACACGTATCGGAGCGGAGACCCGCCTTCGGCTGCATGCCTTCCCTCGTATCGGGTCGCGCCCGCTCGGGTCCTTCCGGCCGCTCCACATCCGCGAGTTCGTGCGGGATCTGGAGAACGACTCGATAAGCGGCGCCTACGCCCGCAACATCTACGCCAACGTCCGTGCGGTGTTGTCGGCCGCCGTGGATGACGGTCACCTTGCCCGGAATCCCTGCTCGGCATCGTCGGTTCGTCCGCCAACCGTCTCGGCCGCCCGGGTCGTTCCCTGGCTCCCGTCCCAGGTACGCGCGGTCCGCGACGCGCTCCCCGAGCGCTACCGAGCCATGGTCGACGTGGGCAGCGGCTGCGGTCTCCGGCAGGGTGAGATCGTCGGCTTGGCCGAGGACACGATTCAGCTCGACAGCGACACGCTTCATGTCACCACTCAGGTCAAGCTGATCCGGGGTGTCGCGGTCTTCGCCCCGCCGAAGGGCAACAAGGAGCGGGACGTACCGCTGCCGTCCTCGGTGGCCTCCGCCTTACGGCAGCACATGACGAGTCACCCGCCCGCGGCTATCAAGCTGCCGTGGATCCGGCCGGACGGCCCGCTCACCGAGCGGCGGCTGATCTTCACCAACACGGTCGGCGGAATCGTCTGGCGGAGCAACTTCAACGCCCTGGAGTGGAAGCCCGCCCTTGCGGCGGCCGGCCTCATCCCGACGCCCGGGCCCGGGGAGCCGTACGCCTCCGCCCGGCAGCACGGGATGCACGCCCTTCGCCACTTCTACGCGTCGGTCCTGCTGGACGCGGGCGAGAGCATCAAGGCCGTGAGCGAATACCTCGGGCACTCCGACCCGGCGATGACACTGCGGGTGTACGCGCACCTGATGCCCAGCAGCAGCGAGCGAGCTCGCCGGGCCCTGGACGGGGTCTTCGGCGCGGCCCAGGAGCCCTGACGGCCCAGGGACGGCCCGGCGGGTACAAGACAGCCCCCTATTGGCGACATCGTCGCTGGTAGGGGGCTTCTTCGTGCCCGGGGAAGGTCCGTTCTCCGGGTGCAGGCATAACACGTCCAGTGTGGCAGATCCACTCGGGTGGCCCAGGCCAATCAGGGGTGGGGGTGGTCACCTGCGAGCGGTGAGTGTCGGCATCGGCAGACCTCGGACGGCCCGGGTGACGGCCCAGGAATGATCTTGTATGGGGCGTCGATGCCCCGCGGCCCCGGGACGGCTCCGTCGTTCGGCCCATCAAGGGCGTCGGCGGCAGCGCCGAAGAGGACCAAGCGGAGTCGCCCCGCCCTGGCATTCCGGTGCGCCTCCGTGCCCCAGGCCGCCCCGATGACGGCGGTCCCGTACCCCGGCCGACAGGCCCGGAGGAGATCCCGCATGCGCGTCTTCCTGCCCCTGACCGCCGTCACCACCGCCGCGCTCCTGCTCGTCACGGTCACCGGCACGACTCCCGCCGCCGCGGACCGGAACCCCGGCGACACACCACTGGTCAAGGTGTCCCACGGCGACCCGTACGCGAAGTGCACGATCGGAGCGAGGTCCCCCGACAGCATCGTCTACCCGGGCACCGAGGTCGAGCCGTACCTGTCCGTCGATCCGCGCGACCCCAAGCGCGTGGTCACCGTCTTCCAGCAGGACCGCTGGAACGACGGCGGCGCCCGTGGCCTGGCGGCCGGCTGGACCACGGACGGCCGCACCTTCCACCGGAGCACGCTGCCGTTCAGCCTGTGCGCCCCCGGCGGCGCGGACTACGAACGGGCCACCGACCCCTGGGTGAGCACCGGACCGGACGGCACGGTCTACGCCGGTGGGGAGGGCGTCGACTTCACCAGGAGCACGCGCACCGCCCTCCTGGCGGCAACATCCCGTGACGGGGGTCGCACGTGGCGGAACCTCACCACCACGCACGTCGACGAGCAGCCGTTCTTCAACGACAAGCCCACACTCGCCGCCGACCCGATCCGCAAGGGCACCGCCTACCAGGTCTGGGACCGCCTCGACAACGACCCGCCCGGCCCCAGCTCCCTCGACGGTCCCGGCTACATCTCCCTCACCCGCGACGGCGGTCGCACCTGGAGCAAGGCCCGGCCGTTCGTCGACACCAGCACCGTGCCCAACACCCAGACCATCGGCCATCAGATCGTCGTCGACCGGCGCACCGGCACCCTGTACGACTTCTACGACCGGATCACCTACGCCGACGACCTGACCACCGTCGTCGAAGCCCGCTACGAGATGGTCACCTCGACCGACGCCGGAGAGAGCTGGAGCGCCCCGGTCACCGTGGCCCGGGACACCTCCGTACCGGAGGTCGACCCGAACGACCCCACCAAACTGCTGCGCGCCGGGTCCACCCTGCCGAGCCCGGCCGTCGCCCCCAGGACAGGCACGCTGTACATGGCCTACGAGGGCTCGGACTTCTCCGGTGGAAAGTTCGATTCCGTCCAGCTTGTGCGGTCCACCGACGGCGGACGCACCTGGGGGACCCCGGAGCTGATCAGCCCCAAGGGCGTTCCGGCCTTCTCGCCGTCGATCGCGGTCGCCGGGCGGGGCACGGTCGCGCTCACCTACTACGACCTGCGCTTCCTCGAGCCCGGCAACACCACCACCCTGCCCACCGCCTACCAACTGGCCACGCTGCCGCACGGAAACCCGAAGCTGCGGACCGAGCGACGGATCTCGCGGATCTTCGACTGGCTTCAGGCGCCGTTCGCCGGGGGCTACTTCCTCGGCGACTACCAGGGCCTGGTGGCGGCCGGCAAGGGAGTACGGGCGGTGCTCACCGAGACCCACTCCGGCGCACCACGGAACCGTACGGACGTGTACACCGGCAGTCTCCGCACCCGCTGACCGACGCGGACGCCTTCAGTCGGCGGCTGCGGTACCCCTGATGCGGGCGCTCTGGGCCGAACCTAGACTGACGAGGGCACAAAACGCCCCAAAATAGGGAGATGCGCACCATGGCCAAGCGAGGGAACAAGCGACGCGCCCGCAAGAAGAAGAAGGCGAACCACGGCAAGCGTCCCAACGCCTGAGCCGACCCGCGGCACACGGCCGAAGGCCCATGCCTTCGCCACCCGGTTCGGAGCCAAGGGCTCGTACGCGCGGCAACAAGCATGGAGCCGGCCCCGGCGAGACCAGGGCCGGCTCGCTACCCCGACACAGGCAGCGTCGCCCACCGGCCGACCGGCCATACGACGACGAAGGCCCGGCCGATGACCTGGTCCTCGTCGACGGTGCCGCCGCCGGGCAGGTCCTGGTGGTACCGGGAGTCCGAGGAGTCCTGGCGGTGGTCACCCATCACCCAGAGCCTCCCCTCCGGCACCTTGATCGGCCCGAACGGCTTGTCACCGCAGGGAGTGTTGCCGGCGTAGATGTACGGCTCGTCCAGCGCCTTCCCGTTGACCTTCACAGGACCGCTCCCCGAGCATTCCACGGTGTCGCCGCCGACCGCGATCACCCGTTTGATCAGGTCCTTCTCGTCCGCCGACGGCATCAGGCCGACGAAGCCGAGGACCTTCTGCGCCGCGTTCGGCTCCTCGGCCTCGTCCGGGAGCCAGCCGCCCGGGTCGTGGAAGACCACGACCTCTCCGCGCTGCGGCTTGGATCCGAACCACGGCGTCAGCTTGTCGACCAGCACGCGGTCGCCGGTCTGGAGCGTGTTCTGCATCGAGTCGGACGGGATCGAGAACGCCTGTACGAAGAACGTCTTGATCACCAGTGCGAGCAGCAACGCGATGCCGATGAGGATCGGCAACTCCTTCCAGAAGGAGCGCGCTTTCGGCCGGCCCTCCCCCGTCATTCCGTCGTCGCTACCGTCGCCCCCGGATCTCGACCGTGTGCCTGCGACAAGATCTTCCACAACCACGCCTCCCGCCCCCGCGCCCGGCTCCGGGCGCACCATGTCCGACGTGACCCCTCGTGTACACAGCACAGAGCCCACCAGTCACAACGAGCGGGAGTTCCCGCAAGCAGCGGCCCGCCGCCGTGGACGCCACCCGCAGCTGTACCTCGCCAGCAGCTGTACCTCGCCAGGCGGCGAGCTCAGATCGATGCGTCTCCGGCAGCCTCGGAGCCCGAGTCGTCCCCGGCTGCCCCGGCTGCCCGGACTTCCCAGGCTCGGGGGCGCTTCAGTGCCTCCCATTCGGGGCGCAGCAGGGAGAAGACGGCGAGGTCGTGGCGGCGGCCGCGGTGGAGGCAGGCGGAGCGGCTGACGCCCTCCTGGACGAAGCCCGACCTGGCGAGGACGGCGAGGGCGGGGGCGTTGTCCGTGTGGGTCTCCGCCGTGAGCCGGTACAGCCAGAGTTCGCCGAACGCCAGGTCCACCAGGGCGTCGAGGGCGGCGACGCCATGGCCCTGCCCGCGATGTCCGGGGGCCAGCATCAGCTCCACCTCCGCCTTGCCGTCGCCGATGTCCTGGTTGCTGAGGACGGCGTGGCCGATGGGGGTGTGGTCGGGGAGCAGTACGAGGAAGTCGTCGCGGTCGTTGTCGTCGCAGTCGCGCTCGACGCGTTCGCGCGTCGCGGTACGGGAGCGCGGCCAGATGCCCATCTCATGGGCGATCACCGGGTCGGATCGCCAGCCGTGCAGCAGGTCGGCGTCGTCCACGTCGAGTGCCGCGAGGCCGACGGTTCCGGCGCGCCAGGCGATGTGTCTCTCCGCGTCGCTCTCGTGGTCCGCGTCGTCCATGTCGTTCTCGGCATCCGCGGTCCCGGCGTTCTCGATCATGGGGGGATGCTAGGCGCGGCCGTCTGGCCCGGCCACCGGGTTTCCGGGGCCCTCCGGTCCGGCCCGAGGCGGGCGGCTCGTACGGCAAAAACGTTCCACCCCTCCCGCGGTGCGGATCACGGTGAAGTGATCGCGGATGCGGAAGGGGTGGTGACGAAGACGGGCGGACGCGGTCGTCAGCCGGAGCCCACGAAGATCACGAGGAGCAGCCACACCACGGGAGCCGTGGGCAGCAGCGAGTCCAGCCGGTCCATGATGCCGCCGTGGCCCGGCAGCAGCGTGCCCATGTCCTTGATGCCGAGGTCCCGCTTGATCATGGACTCGCCGAGGTCGCCGAGCGTCGCGCTCGCGGCCACCGCGAGGCCGAGCAGGAGCCCCTGCCACCACGCGCCGCCGTCGATCAGGAACTGCATGCACAGCGCGCCCGCGACCATGGCGAAGGACACCGCGCCCAGCAGCCCCTCGCGGGTCTTGCCGGGACTGATGCGCGGGGCCAGCTTGTTCTTGCCGAAGCGCCAGCCGACGGCGTACGCGCCCGTGTCGCTGACCACCGTCAGCAGCAGGAACGTCAGCACCCGCCACGGTCCGTCGTCGGCCGTCAGCATCATCGCCACGAAGGTGGCCAGGAACGGTACGTAGAAGGCGGCGAAGACGCCCGCGGTGACGTCCTTGAGGTAGCCCTCCGGCGGTTCGGTCATCCGCCACACGAGGACGGCCAGGGAGGTGAGGGCCATGGCGACCCAGGCGCCCTCCGCCCCGCTGACGTAGCCGGCCACGACCATCGCCGCGCCGCCGACCGCCAGCGGCACGAGGGGGGCCTTGATCTCCTTGCGCTCCTGGAGCCGACTGGTCAGCTCCCAGAGGCCGACGACCACGGCGACCGCCACGACGCCGACGAACACGGCCTTGACGACGAACAGCGAAGCGATGATCACCGCACCGAGCCCGACGCCGACGCCTATGGCCGCGCCCAGGTCACGGCCCGCGCTCTTCTTCTGCGGTGCGGGCGCCGGGTGAGAGGCGTCGGGCATGGGCTCCGGTTTCTGCGGCACCGCCGCAGGGGGCTGTGCCGACGGGATCTCGTCGCGGTACGGCTGGTGGCCGTACGTCTGGTCTGGGGAGGACCGGTCCCGGAAGGACTGGTCCTGGAAGGAGTGGCCCTGGAAGGACTGGTCCTGGAAGGACTGGTCCCGGAAGGGTTCGTCTTGGAACGGCTGGTCGTGGAACGGTTGGTGCTGAAACGGCCCGTCCCGGAACAGGGGGCCGCTCGACGAAGCGGCCCCCCGGTCGTCATCCTGGTCGCCGCCGTACGCGGGCAGGCCGGGCACGACGGGCATGGGGCGAGTGTGCTGCGCCTCAGGCGCATCGTACGCGGGACCCGCCGGGACAGCCCCCTGGGCAGGCCCCTGGTCGGACGGCCCCCAGTACCCGGCTTGGGGCGGTGCTCCCCAGGAAGACTCGTTCATCAGACTTCGAGAAGCTCAGCTTCCTTGTGCTTCAGGAGCTCGTCCACCTGGGCGACGTACTTCGCGGTGGTGTCGTCGAGCTCCTTCTCCGCACGGCGGCCCTCGTCCTCGCCGACCTCGCCGTCCTTGACCAGCTTGTCGATGGCGTCCTTGGCCTTGCGGCGCACGGAACGGATCGAGACCTTGGCGTCCTCGCCCTTGGTCTTGGCGACCTTGATGTAGTCCTTGCGGCGCTCCTCGGTCAGCTCGGGGAACACCACCCGGATGATGTTGCCGTCGTTGCTCGGGTTGACGCCCAGGTCGGAGTCGCGGATCGCCTGCTCGATGTTGCGCAGGGCGCTCTTGTCGAACGGGGTCACGACAGCCATGCGCGGCTCCGGCACGGAGAACGAGGCCAGCTGGTTGATCGGCGTCAGCGCGCCGTAGTAGTCGGCCACGATCTTGTTGAACATCGCCGGGTGCGCACGGCCGGTGCGGATCGCGGCGAAGTCCTCCTTGGCGACCACGACGGCCTTCTCCATCTTCTCCTCGGCCTCGAGGAGGGTCTCTTCGATCACCACTTGCTCCTGCGTGTCTTGAGTAGGCCCGGCTTCGGTTCCCTGCGGGGACCCGGCCGCCGGCTGCGTCGCGTCTTCTTCCTGCACGGTTCCCGACCGGCAGGACATTGTCCATCCCCCGGTCGGAGTCCGTCCCGTCCGTCCCCGGACGGGTGTCGTCCCCGTGGGCGAGGTCGTGCTCCGGTCAGTTCCGGCTGCTCTGGTCACCCACGAGCGTGCCGATCTTCTCACCCTTGACGGCGCGCGCGATATTGCCCTCCGCCAGAAGCTCGAAGACCAGGATCGGAAGCTTGTTGTCGCGGCAGAGCGTGACGGCGGTGGCGTCGGCGACCTTGAGCTCGCGGGTGATGACCTCGCCGTAGCCGAGAGCGTCGAACTTGACCGCGTCCGGGTTCGTCTTCGGGTCGGAGTCGTAGACGCCGTCCACGCCGTTCTTGCCCATGAGCAGGGCCTCGGCGTCGATCTCCAGGGCGCGCTGTGCGGCGGTGGTGTCGGTGGAGAAGTACGGCATGCCCATACCGGCGCCGAAGATGACCACGCGGCCCTTCTCCAGGTGCCGCACGGCGCGCAGCGGGATGTACGGCTCGGCGACCTGGCCCATGGTGATGGCGGTCTGCACCCGGCTGTCGATGCCCTCCTTCTCCAGGAAGTCCTGGAGGGCGAGGCAGTTCATCACCGTGCCGAGCATGCCCATGTAGTCGGAGCGCGCGCGGTCCATGCCACGCTGCTGGAGCTCGGCGCCGCGGAAGAAGTTGCCGCCGCCGATGACGACCGCGATCTCCGCACCGTCACGGACGACGGCCGCGATCTCCCGGGCGATCTTGTGCACCACGTCGGGGTCCACACCCAGGCCCCCGCCACCGGCGAAAGCCTCTCCGGACAGCTTCAGCAGAAACCGGCCGCCTACTTTGCCGTCGTCGCTCTTCTGGGCCTTCGTGGTCATGGAGATCCGCCTCTTTCACGTGGTGCACATACGAAGAAGGCCATTGCCGGTGGGATGTGGTTCGCAACCCGTGCGCGGCAATGGCCTCCTCGTCAGATCTGCTGTCGTCCGTCACGCGCGTGCGTGACGACGCCGTACGCGGACGACTGCTTCGACCCTAGCGAAGTTCCACCAGGAGTCGCGCGTCGATCGCGATACGGACTCAGATGCCGACCTTGATGCGCGTGAAGCGCTTCAGGGCGACACCCGCCTCGTCCAGAACCTTCTGGACCGACTTCTTGTTGTCGAGCGCGTACGGCTGACCGAGCAGCGTGGCGTCCTTGAAGAAGCCGTTCAGACGACCCTCGACGATCTTCGCGATCGCGGCCTCGGGCTTGCCCTCGGCGCGGGTGGTCTCCTCGGCGATACGACGCTCGGACTCGACGACCTCGGCCGGGACGTCCTCCTGGGCGAGGTACTTCGGCGCGAAGGCGGCGATGTGCTGGGCGACACCGCGGGCGACCTCGGCGTTCGGCTTGTCCAGCTCGACGAGGACACCGATCTGCGGGGGCAGGTCGGGCATCGTGCGGTGCATGTACGCGGCCACGTAGCCGTCGCCGAACTGCGCGAAGCGGTCCAGGACGATCTTCTCGCCGAGGTTGGCGTTGGCCTCGTCCACGAACGCCTGGACGGTCTTGCCGGGCTCGATCTCGGAGGCGAGCAGCGCCTCGATGTCGGCCGGGGAGGTCTTGGTGACGTGCTCGGCGATGGCCTTGGCCACGGCCTGGAACTTCTCACCCTTGGCGACGAAGTCCGTCTCGCACTTCAGCTCGACGAGGACGCCGGAGGAGTTGTCGTCGGCGATGATCGAGACCACGGCGCCGTTCTCGGCGGAGCGGCCCTCGCGCTTGGCGACGCCCTTCTGGCCCTTGATACGGAGCGCCTCGAC
Source organism: Streptomyces adustus (assembly GCF_009377175.1). Classification (GTDB taxonomy): domain Bacteria; phylum Actinomycetota; class Actinomycetes; order Streptomycetales; family Streptomycetaceae; genus Streptomyces; species Streptomyces adustus. The sequence goes on along the minus strand of NZ_VJZD01000264.1, from coordinate 2,125 downwards.
GGCCTTGTCGACACTGCCCTCGGCCTCGTCCAGCGCCTTCTTGCAGTCCATCATGCCGGCGCCGGTGAGCTCGCGGAGCTTCTTGACGTCAGCGGCGGTGTAGTTCGCCATGATTCCTGGAATCTCTCTCGGAGTCTGAAGATCTACGGGCTGGACGGCGGGGGCTGTGCTGCCCCCGCCGTCCGGACCCGAAGGAGTGAGGGGGTCAGGCCTGCTCGGCGTCCGCGGCGGGGGCCTCGGCAGCGGCCTCGGCGGCCGGGGCCTCGGCCTGCTCGGCGTCGGCGACCTTCTCCGTCTCGGCGGAGGTCTGGACCTCGGCGTCGTCGGCCTTCTTCTCGCCCTCGAGCAGGTCGCGCTCCCACGCGGCGAGCGGCTCGCCCGCGCCCTTCTCGCCCTTGTCACCGGTGGCGACGCCGGAACGGGCGATGAGGCCCTCGGCGACGGCGTCGGCGATCACACGGGTGAGCAGGGTGACGGAGCGGATCGCGTCGTCGTTGCCCGGGATCTTGTAGTCGACCTCGTCGGGGTCGCAGTTGGTGTCGAGGATGGCGACGACCGGGATGTTGAGCTTCCGGGCCTCACCGACCGCGATGTGCTCCTTCTTGGTGTCCACGATCCAGACGGCGCTGGGCACCTTCTGCATCTCGCGGATACCGCCGAGGGTCTTCTCCAGCTTGGCCTTCTCGCGCGAGAGCACGAGAAGCTCCTTCTTGGTGAGACCGGAGGCCGCGACGTCCTCGAAGTCGATCTGCTCGAGCTCCTTGAGGCGCTGCAGACGCTTGTAGACGGTGGAGAAGTTGGTGAGCATGCCGCCCAGCCAGCGCTGGTTGACGTAGGGCATGCCGACGCGGGTGGCCTGCTCGGCGATGGCCTCCTGCGCCTGCTTCTTCGTGCCGACGAACATGACCGTGCCGCCGTGGGCGACGGTCTCCTTGACGAACTCGTAGGCGCGGTCGATGTACGACAGCGACTGGAGCAGGTCGATGATGTAGATGCCGTTGCGCTCCGTGAAGATGAAGCGCTTCATCTTCGGGTTCCAGCGACGGGTCTGGTGACCGAAGTGGACGCCGCTTTCCAGCAGCTCCCGCATCGTGACGACGGCCATGGCCGTTCTCCTTGAGTTTCTCGGTTGCCACGGATACCGGACGGCATCCGCGCCTGACGCCCGCGGTGCGCCGTGCCACAAAGGACCGAGGGGCGCTGACAGGGACCGTTGCCGGCCGCCCTGCCGGGGCGTGCGAAGTCGACCCGGTGACCCGGATCGCCAGAAGAAGTGTACGGGACCGGCGAGGTGACGGGTGACGCCGCTGTCCACAACCGGCGAGTAGCCCACAGATGCCGGTCATGTCCGGATGTTCTGCGGGACGGTTTCCCGCATGCCTCTGACACGCCGGACGCGAACGACACGACGGTCGCACTTGTCGCTCCTGTCGCTCTTGTCGCTCCTGCCCCCGGCCGCCCTGCCGTCACTGGCCCTGGCGGCGCTGCCCGCCCTGGCCCTGGCGGCCCCGCCGGCCCCGTCGGCCGCTCGCGCGGGCGCCGTGATCGCGCCGGCGTCGGTGCGGGCTGGTGTCCCGCCCGGGCCCTCGGATCCGGTGCCCGCCCTTGCGCGCGCCTGGCCGGTGGGGCTGCATCCCCGGGTCCTGCGCGGCTGGGAGCCACCGGCGACGGACTACGGCCCCGGTCACCGCGGGGTCGACCTGGCGGCCGAGCCGGGAGCGCCGGTCCGGGCGGTGGCCGCGGGCCGGGTGTCCTTCGCGGGCCGCGTCGCCGGCCGGGGTGTCGTCGCGGTGGAACTGGCGGGCACGGGCGAGCCGCCCCTGCGGACGACCTATGAGCCGGTACGGCCGTCCGTGGCGAAGGGCGACGTACTGAGGGCCGCGGACCAGGTCGGCACGGTGGAGGCGGTCGGCGGACACTGCCCGGTCGGCTGCGTCCACTGGGGTCTGCTCAGGGGGCGCAGCTACCTGGATCCCCTGTCCCTGCTCCCGCCCTGGCTGCTGCGCCGGGCCCCGTCGAGGCTGCTGCCGGTACTGGGCGTCCCACTGCCCCGCTGACCCTGCTCTGCCCTACCCTGCCCGGACGCCCCCTCCTGGCCTGGCTCGGCAACAAGTTCCCCCGGCAC
>NZ_VJZD01000263.1 GCF_009377175.1 Streptomyces adustus | reverse complement strand
CGCAACATCCTGGCCGCCGGACGGGCGGACAGGCTAAACGCCTGTGGAGCGCCGGTAAGACGGGCACACGTGCCCGCACAGCGCGGTGAAGCAGGAAGCCACCAGAAGGGCCAGACGGCCCAGGCTGCAATCCCCGCCCGTTAGGGCGGGGAGCACGTCAAGATCCGAGAGGCGTGCCCCGGCGACATGACCAACCTCCTCGAGAACTTCCTCAACAAGCCCTGATGCTCGCAGCACTCGGCCGGCCGTGGGCATCACCGCCCACGGCCGGCCGTCGTACGGACCGGGCCCGCATCACGAGACGGGGGCCCGACGTCAGCCATCGGCGGTCGCGAAGAAGTGGAGGTAGCAGCGCGCGAGTTCGCCAGGCGCCTCCAAAGGAATGTTGTGCCCCGACCGCTCGATCACCACGGGAGTGACCTTCGCCGCCACCCGCGCCATCTGCTCCCCGGGCTCCGCGGCGAGATAGGCGCGCCCTCCCACGGCGAGGACCGGGCACTCCAGCGGGAGGGCGAACTGGGGACGGTTCTGGGCGGCGTCGGTCTCGGTCGCACGGTACAGCTCGAACACCGCATGGCTGCCGCCCGGTTCTTCGAGCCCCCGGGTGTACTCCTCCTCGTCGGCATCCGTGTACGCACTCGGGTCCCACATGATCCGCCGCATGAAGTATGTCCAGAAGGCACGCTCCCGGCCGGCCATCAGCAACTCGGGGTAGTGCGGCAGGCCGAAGAAGGTGCGGTGCCAGCCGTTGCGGGGGTCCTCGGCGTCGAGCGGTCCGAGGTCCGGCGCCGGAAGGCCGGGCAACCTCGTCTCCTGGAAGACGAGTTGACGGACGTGAGGCCGGTGGAAGGCCGCCACGGCGTAGGCGACCGCGGCACCCCAGTCCTCACCGACCACGCGGTACCGGTCGTGTCCCAGCGTCGCCATGAGCGCGGCGATGTCGGCCGCCAGGGTCTGTGTGTCGTAGCCGGTGGCCGGACGTCCGGAACCGCCGAAGCCCCGCAGGTCCACGGCGACGACCGTGTGGTGCGGCGTGAGCAGGGGGATGATGTGGCGCCAGAAGAACATGGTCTTCGGCACACCGTGGATCAGGACGACCGCCTCGCCGCTGCCGCCCGTCGCATAGTGCAGGTCGACCCCGTTGACCCGCGGCCGGCCGTGGATGAGCGGGATGCCCGCGTGATCCGCCATCCCCTGTGCTCCGGACCTCGTCATTGCCGCCTCCTGGCACTCGTGTCGCCCCACCGGCACGGTGGTGCCGATCCGTCACATTCCACAGCGGCCGACGTTCCACTCGCACCGGGGAGCCACCCCGGCCGAGGCCGGTGCCTTCAGGTCCGTCACCGCCCCGGCGGCGGCCGTTCGCCGGGATCGGCTCCGCTCAGCTTGTCCTGTATCTGCTTGCGCGATGTGATCCCGAGCTTGCGGAACACCTTGCTCAGATGGAATTCGATCGTCGATGTGGTGACGAACAACCGAGTGGCCATCTCTGTGTTCGTCAGCCCCGACGCGGCCAGCGCCGCCACATGACGTTCCTGCGCGGTGAGGTCGAACTGGGTGTCGGCCGTCCGTCTGCGTGCCGTCTCCCCGGTGGCCTGCAGCTCCACCCGGGCCCGCTCGGCGAAGGGCGCGGCTCCCCACGACTCGAAGGACTCGTAGGCGGTCCGCAGCTGGACCCGGGCGTCGGCACGGCGCTTGCGGCGGCGCAGCCACTCGCCGAACAGCAGGCGCGACCAGGCCAGTTCCACGGCCACCGGGACCTTCTCGAGGTGCGTGATCGACTCCTTGTACAGCTGCTCGGCCTCGTCGTCCTCGCTCATCAGGGCCTGGCAGCGGGCGAGCAGCCCCAGCGCCCACGGTGTACCGGCCAGCGGCGCGCGCTCCTGCAGGCGTTCCATGGCCATGGCGGCCGCCTTGCGGTCACCGGCTCGCAGCCCGGCCTCGACCATTCCGGCCAGATTCATGTCGCCGAGGGCCACCGGGTGATCGTCGAACATGTCGAGCTGGGCGTCGAGCGCCTCCTGGTAGCGGCCGCTGCCGATCTCGAAGATGCTCAGGGCCTGGCCTGCCCACCGGTACGTCACTCCGGTCCCGTGTTCCTGGGCCATGGCGCGCATCGTGGCCGCCGCTGCCCGCAGTTCGGCCTCCTGCCCGGTCCAGGCGTAGAGCAGGATCTTGTGGAAGTCGCCCGACCTGAAGTATCCGGTCGCGCTCAGGTAGTCGTCCGCCTCGTTGTAGCAGCTCTCGGCGGCGGCGAAGCGGCCGTCCCAGATCTCCGCCTTGGCGAGCGCGAGCAGCGCCAGACTGAGACCGTAGAGCGCTCCGCGGGCGCGGTCCGCCGCTACCAGCTTCTCGAGCAGTTCCCGCTTGGCCTCGATGTCCCACAGTTCGTCGCCCGCGATGCTGACCATGACGCTGAATGCGTCCTGCTCCTGGAGCTCGTCGGCGGCGCGCAGCCGGGCGAGGGCCGCGGCCAGGGCCGGGGCCCCCTCGGCGTAGCCGTAGGCGATGGAGCGAGCCAGGGCGGCCATGAGCGGATCGGGGCTCCAGGCTGGCCGTTCGCCGTCGCGCCAGGCGTCGACGGCGGCCTTGGCGACCTCGCGGGGTGTCGTCCCGGTGATCATCCGGCCGCCGATGATGGTGGCCTGGACCGCTTCGCGCAGCAGGTCCCAGCTCGCCGTCGGATCGTGGGCGCGAAGGTCGGCCACCGCCTCCAGCAGCATCGCGGGCACCTCGCGTGGGCGGGAGCTGATCATCTCGACCGATGCCCGCAGCCGTGTCGCGTGGACCCGGGCCGCGGGCCCGGCGAGGTCGGGGGTGGCGAGTTCGATCAGCGTCCGCACCTGCGTCAGATTGCCGGAGGTGAGGTGGGCCGTCGCCGCGTGGAGGTAGCGCTCGGCCCGCTTGCCCGGATGCGCGGTCAGCTCCGCCGCCCGGGTGAGGATCAGAGCCTGTTCGGAGTACCCGCCACGGGCCTGGGCGAGCTCGGAGGCGGCTTCGAGCTCCGCCGCCACGGTGTCGTCCGGTCCGTCGGTCGCCTCGGCCCGGTGCCAGGCCCGGCGTTCGGGGGAGCTCGTGGCGGCCAGCGCCGCCTGGATCCGCCGCCGCTCCTCGCCGGACGCGGCCGCGTGGACCGCCGACCGGATCAGCGGGTGGCGGAAGGCGACGGTGGTCCCGCGGGTGAGGATCCCGGCACCGACCGCGGGCAGGGCCGACCGTGCCGATAATTTCAGGGCGCCGGCGGCACGCCACAGCGCGGCCTGGTCGTCCGTCGGCGTCGCGGCCATGAGCAGCAGCAGGGTCCGGGTGTCCGCGGGCAGCAGCGCCGCCGTCTGCCGGAAGTGCAGCTCCAGCTGCCGGTTCACCGGCAGCGGCTCGGGCAGCGCCGCCACGCCGGCCAGTTGTTCCGCGGCGAGGTTCTCGGCCAGTTCGAGCAGGGCAAGCGGGTTGCCTCCGGTGCCGGCGACGAGCCGCTCGGCGACGGCCCGGTCCAGGTGTCCGGCCACCCCGGCGCTCAGCAGTGCCTTGGCCTCGGCGTCCGGGAGCCCCTCCACCCGCAGTGCGGGCAGAGCGCCGAAGACGTCGAGGTCGCCGCCGCCGTCCCGGCCGGCGAAGAGGAGCCCCAGGCAGTCCGCGTACAGCCGCCGGCCGACGAACGCCAAGGTCTCCGCGGACTCGCGGTCCAGCCACTGCACGTCGTCGACCAGGCACAGCATCGGTGTCGCCGCGGCCGCGGCGGAGAGAAGCGTCAACGCGGCCAGTGCGACCAGATGGCGGTCGGACGGCGCGGCGTCGGTCAGCCCGAACGCGGCGTTCAGGGCGTCGCGTTGCCGTTGCGGCAGCGCGGGCAGCCGGCCGAGATGGGGCCGCAGGAGCCGGTGCAGGGCCCCGTAGCCCAGTCGGGTCTCGGCCTCCACACCGACCAGCCTGACGACGGTCAGGTCCTGGGCGTTCTCGGCGGCGTACTGCAGAAGCCGGGACTTGCCGACCCCCGCGTCACCGTTGAGCACGAGAACCCCGCCGAAACCGTCACGGACCGACGCGACAAGGCTGCCGATCGCCTCACGCTCGGGGAGGCGTCCGATGATCGGCGGCCCGCAGTCGTGGCACATGCCGGACCACACCATGAGACTTCCTTTCGTGGCGTCGCGACGGAGCGAACGTTGCCTGCCGCGGCACTGGCACGCTCAATCCGACGGGGGAGGCGGTGCGGGTGAACGCCGGACCACCGGCTCCAGTACGGGCTCCGGCGGTTCGCCGCAGGAAGGCATCCGCGTCTCTCCCCGATCGGGGCCCGCCTGTCGGGCCGCTGCACAACGCACCCTAGGAAACGGGTCGACGAGTGCCTTTGCCCACCGCGCACCGATGCTGTGCGCATCGTGCACTCGCCGAGGGGCGGCCACTGACCGAAAACGCGGGCCCGCGAACATCACGGACACCGATACTGCATAAGGACGCCGAGAGTCTGCGGACGTCCAGGCGCGGGGCGCCGCCCGTCGACGCCCACGTCGTGAACCTTGGGAAAGCAGGCATGAGCGTTGTGTTCTCGGTGCGGTCGAAGCCCGGCAGTGCGCGTCTGGAGCACTGGCAGGAAGAGGTCTTCCGCACCTTCGTCCCGCTGCGGATCACCCTTCCCGAGGACGAGCCCTTCAGTGGGACGATCAGCACCGACCTGCTCGGACCGCTCCAGGCGACCACCGTCGACTGCGATCGCGGCCGGGTCGACCGCACCCCGCGGCTGATCGCCCGGGACACTTCCGGCTTCGTGTACGTCGGCCTCCAGCGCAGCGGCCGCGCGCACGTGGACCAGGACGGCCGGAGCGCACAACTGCGCCCGGACGACGTGGCGTTGTACGACACGACCCGGCCCTACACGCTACGTTTCCCGCAGCGCTTCCGGATGCAGGTGCTGCTGGTGCCCCGCCCCCTGCTCCCGCAGCCCGAGGCGGACCTTCAGCGCGTCACGGCGACCGTGCTGTGCCACGACGACGGGCTCGGCCGGGTGGTCCTGCCGTTCCTGCGGAACCTGGTCGACAACGCTCCCGACCTGCCCGCCGCGGCGGGCGAGACGCTGGCGGCCCATGCCGTGGACCTCGTCGGAGCATTTCTCGCCGAACGGCTCGGCCGCGACGCCCAGGACACTCCCGGGGGCGGCCTCGCGCTCCTGCTGCGCATCAAGGCCTTCATCGACCGTCATCTCGCGGACCCCGGCCTGTCGTTGGCCGTCATCGCCCGCGAACACCGCATATCGGTCCGCTACCTCCACAAGCTCTTCGAGAACGAGTCGACCACCGCGTCCCGCTGGATCCAGCGACGCCGGCTGGACGCGTGCCGCGGCGAACTGTCCCGCCGCTCCCCGCTCACCCCCACCGTCGCCGCGGTGGCACGCCGTTGGGGTTTCACGGACGCCGCCCATTTCAGCCGGGCGTTCCGGGCGGCGTACGGCGTCTCACCGAGCGAGTGGAGAGCCGGTTCGGAAGGGTGAGGGGATGCCGCGGGGTGCGGGGACGCGGCCGGAGGCGACTGTCGCCTCGGCCGTGGACTCGGCCGCCGCACCGGTGCGCATCCGGTCGCGGAGCCGGCGCAGGGCGTAGTGCTGGCGGGACTTGACGGTGCCCACGGGAATGCCCAGGATCCGGGCGGTCTCCAGCACACTCCGGTCGTGCAGGTAGGTGTGCACGAGGACGTCCTGGTGCTCCGGCGAGAGCTGGCGCAACAGGGCCATGGCGTCGATCGAGGTCGCCACGGCGTCGGCGTGGTCGTCCTGGATCACGTCTCGGTGTTCCGCGCCGTGCGACTCGTGGCGGGCGTAGGCGCTGCGGATGCGGTCGATCGCCAGGTGCCGGGCCACGGTGAGCAGCCAGCCGCGTAACGACCCGTCGTTGTCGAGGAGCTGCTCGGAGCGGCGCCAGGCGCGTATGAGGGTCTCCTGCACGATGTCCTCCGCCATGTGACGGTCACTCAGCATGCGGTCGACGTAGGCGAGGAGCGGTTTGGCGTGATCGACCGCCAGGAGGGTCAGCAGGTGCCCCTCGCGTGCGGTCCGATGCTCGTGCGGACCTGTCGCGCGGCCTGCCATGGAGGTCGCGTCGGTTCCGGCTGCGGCTCCGATGATTCCGCTGGACATGGCGTGGTCCTCTGGTGAAAAGGGATGGAGCGAGTGGAGAGCCCGCGCCGAGGCAGGATCCGGAGGGCGGGCGGCTGCCGTGATCCGGCCGAGGGCGCCGGTGGGCCGGTCCCGGTGCGGGCCGCCGCGGGGGGAGCCGCGGCGGCCCGCACCGAGACACGGCCGGTTCTCCGGGGAGTGGCCGACAGCGGTGCGACTACTGGCTGAGGAACGCGAGCAGCGCGGCGTTGACCTCGTCGGCGTGCGTCCACAACAGGCCGTGCGGGGCGCCCTCGATCTCGACGTACTCGGCCGAGGGCAGAAGGGCGTGGAAGGGCCGCCCGGTGGAGTCGATCGGCAGGATCCGGTCGCCGGTTCCGTGCAGGATCAGCGTCGGTACGTCGATCTTGGGGACGTCGGCACGGAAGTCCGTGATCCAGGTGGGCACGCAGGCCACCGACGCATGCGCCGAAGCGCCCGCCGCCACATTCCAGCTGGCCCGCACGGCCTCCTCGCTGATCCGCTTGCCGAGCGTCTCGTCGAGGTTGTAGAACGCCTCGTAGAAGCCGGTGAAGTAGGCGTAACGGTCCTTGGTGACCGCCTCCAGGATGCCGTCGAAGACACCCTTGTCGACGCCTGCCGGGTTGTCGTCGGTCTTGAGTAGGAAGGGTTCGAGGGAGGCCAGGAAGGCGGCCTTGGCGATGCGCTGCGAACCGTAGGTGCCCAGATATCGGCCGACCTCGCCGGTACCCATGGAGAACCCGACCAGCACCGCGTCGGTGAGGTCCAGTTCGGTCAGCAGCGTGTTGAGATCGGCGGCGAAGGTGTCGTAGTCGTAACCCGTCGTCGGCTGCGACGACCGGCCGAAGCCGCGCCGGTCGTAGGCGATGACCCGGTGGCCGGCGTCGAGCAGGGCCGGAACCTGCTTCTCCCAGGAGTGGCCGTCCAACGGATAGCCGTGGATCAGCACGACCGGCCGGCCGCTCCCGTGGTCCTCGTAGTACAGCTCGATGTCGGTGAGGTTCTCCTGGCCGACGGTGATGTACGGCATGTCGGTTCCCCTTCGAAGGTTCGGTGGAACGGCGTGGTACGGCGCCGGGACGGTGAGGTGGAGGTGTGACGTCGGCGGTGCGGGAACCACCGGCGTGCGAGACCTGGCCGTGGACGTGACGGCGAGGTGATGGCGCCACGGAGGAGGGCCGGAGGGAGGCCGGATCAGCCCCAGCGCTCAGCCGTGTCGTGTCGGCGCAGCCGTTGGGCCGTCACCGCGCACAGCAGACGATGCTGCCGGTTATGTTCGTGACGAAGACATGGCCCTGCGCGAGATGGCTGACGGCGTCGACCAGCTCGGTGCCGACGGTCAGGGCGAGAAGCAGTCCCGGCAGGGGGCGTGACCGCGGGTGTCGGTCATCGCCGTCGCTGCCGTTGGTCGGCGAGAGCGCCGCGAGGACGCACCCGGACCGGGCCGGATGGGAAGCACATGGTCGTTCCTTTCGCGGATCGGCTGCTGTGCTCGACGAACCGGACGCGCTGTGCCCGGAGAACCGGACGAGCGCGGGACCGGCCGGCGCGGACCGAAGCCACCGCCGTGGTGTCAGGAGGTGGCGTGTGCGGCTGCCTCGATGATGTGTGCGGTGGCGTCGGGGTGCGAGACGAGGACTGCGTGGGAGGCGCCCTGGATCACCTGGGTGTGGGAGCCCGCGCGATGGGCCATGGCCTGTTCGGCGGCGGGCGGGATGGCCCGGTCGGAGCCCGCGACCAGGAACCAGGACGGGACGGACTTCCATGCGGGGGCGGTGCTGGGTTCGGCGAAGGCGGCCAGTGACACCGGCCGCTGCCCGGCGGCCATGAGGCGGGCCTTGCCGGCGGGTACGTCGGCCGCGAAGACCTGACGGAAGTCGGCGGGGTTGACGTAGGCGTCCTGTCCGCCGGGGTAGGGGCGTACGGCGAGCGCCGGTGGGAGTCGGCTGCCGGGGTACTGCCCGAGGATCGACAGGCCGGTCTCGCCCTGGTCGGGGGCGAAGGCGGCAACGTAGACGAGGGCCTTGACGTTGGAGTGGCCGGTGGCGGCGTCGGTGATGACGGCGCCACCGTAGGAGTGGCCGACGAGGACGACCGGTCCGGGGACGGTGTCGAGGATGCTGGAGAGGTAGGCGGAGTCGTCGGCCAGGCCGCGCAGCGGGTTGGCGACACCGATGACCGGGTACCCCTGGCGTTCGAGCCGTGCGGTGACCGCGTTCCAGCTGGACGAGTCCGCGAACGCGCCGTGGACCAGGACCACGGTCGGCTTCGGCGTGTTCGCCTTGGCCGACGTCGTCACGGCCTTCGCCGTGGACGCCGAGCCGGCGGGTGCGGCGCCGGACAGCGCCGGGACCGCGAGCAGCGTCCCGGCCATGACGGCCGAGAGCATCAGCCTTCTGCTGCGCGTCCGGCCCTCGCCCGATCCGACGGGTGCGATGCCTGTCATGACCATCTCCTCGACTCGTGTGCCTGCTTGCCTGTCTGCGCTGTGACGGGGGGTGGTGCGGTGTGTCAGGACGGCGGGGTGCCGGTGACCCGTAGGTGGAAGGGACCCGAGGAGGCCATGACCATGGCCTGATCGAACTCCGGAGGCAGGCCGCCGGTGTCGGCGACCGGGACGCCGTTGGCCCGGAAGAACTCCTCGATGCAGGCCGGGCTGAACAGCACCCCGATCCGCGCCCCTTCGGGCGAGCGCACCAGATAGCTGTGCGGGACGCCGCGCGGCCCGTACGCGACCTGCCCGGCCACCAGGTCGTGGCGCCGGTCGCCGACGAAGAAGGCCACCTCGCCCTCGAGGACGAACCAGACTGCGTCCTCGTCCTCGTGCACGTGATGCGGAGGCCCGTGGCCCACCGCATGGACGAACTCCATGAGGCTGAACCTGAAGTCGGTCATGCCTCCGGGAATGAGGATCCTCGCCCGGCCGCCGAGGAACCAGAACGGCTCGAGTTCCGGTCCTCGGCCGAAGGCCGGAAAGGACGGGCCCGTCATTCCCGTCCCCGACGTCGTCGTAAGCCGCCCGGGAAGCGCGGCGTCAGGTCGGTCAAGTGATCTCTCCAAGGCACGCGGAGGGGAAGCGGACAGCGCCGGGGCAGATGACCGCGGCGCCGGGCAGGTCGGTCAGAGGGACTCGACGAGACCGCCGTCGATGACGAAGTCGGCGCCGGTGATGTTCGCCGCGCGGGAACTCGCCAGGTAGACGACGAGTTCGGCGACCTCGGACGGCCGAGTGAAGCGGCCGGTCAGCGACTGGGCCGCCGCGCCCCGGGCCACTTCCCGGGGATCGACGCCCTGGGACCGGCCGACCGTGTCGGCGACACCGCCGGCCCCCTGCCACAGCGCCGTCTCCACCGGCCCGGGGCCGATGGTGTTCACCCGCACCCCGCGCGGCCCCACCTCCTTGGACAGGGCCTTGCAGAAGTTGGTCAGCGCCGCCTTCGCCGCGCCGTAGTCGATGACCAGCGGGTCCGGCAGCCGCGCGTTGACCGAGGAGACGGTGACGACACTTCCCCCGCTGGTGGCCAGCAGATGCGGCAGGGCGGCCCGGGTGGCGCGGACGGCGGACAGGAGGTTGAGCGTCAGCGTCCACTCCCAGTCCTCGTCCGTCACCCCCAGGAAGCCGTCCACTCGCGGCTGCACCGCCCCTACGTTGTTCACCAGGACGTCGATACCGCCGTGGACCGCGACCGCCTCGGCGATCAGCGCCGCCGGACCCTCACGGGTCGCCAGATCGGCCTCCACGACGGTGAGCTCGGCCCCCTGCTTCACCAACTCCTCGAGGGCGTCGGTGCGCTTGCGCGACCCCGCCACGACACGAGAGCCCGCCGCGAGGAAGGCCTCCACGACGGCCAGCCCGATGCCGCGCCCGGCACCGGTGACCACGACGGTCCGCCCGGCCAGGCCCGCGCCGTCACCGGACGCCCCGGCCGCCGGCGAGTGCGGGGAGCTCATCGCCCGCTCTCCAGCCCCTGCTTCCGCAGCCAGCCGAGGACGGTGCCCGCGACCTCGCGCCAGCCGCTGTCGATCGTCAAGGAATGCCCACGGTCGGGGAAGTTGAGGATGTCGGTGACGGCGTCGGAGTGCCGGTACTGCTTGAGGGTGGCCCGGGTGACGGTCTCCGGCACTGTGTGGTCCTTGCCGCCGGAGATCAGCAGCAGCGGGCCGCGGCTGTTGTTCTGCGTGTCGACCTTGGCCGGCGAGTGCGGGTTGAAGTTGGCGGAGGCGGCCTCGTACAGCGGCTTGCCCGGCGCCGGGATGGTCCAGCGCTCGTACAGGGCGGCCGACTCCTCCTCGGATACGGCGTTGCCGAACGCGAACCGGAACTGCTCCGCGGTCAGCGACACCGAACGGTTCTTGTTGGCCGGGTTCTTGAAGACGGGGAACGTCGCCTTCAGCGCGGACAGCGGCAGCGGCAGTACGCCCTTGATCTGCGCGGCGTCGATGGCGACCGCCGCGGCCGCGCGGTCCTGGCCGAGCAGCTTCTGCGCGATCATCCCGCCGAAGGAGTGACCGATCACGACGGGTCGCTCGGGCAGGTCCGCGATCAGCGCCGCGTAGTGCTCGACGACGTCGTCGATGCCGTGACCGGCGATGCTCTCCGGGTTCTGGCGTGCTTCCTCGACCGTGTCAGGGTCGCCTGGCCAGCCGGGCGCGGACGGCTCGTAGCCCTCCTCGCGGAACAGGTCGATCCACGGCTGCCACGAGGTGCTGTGCAGCCAGAGTCCGTGGATGAAGACCACGGGAAGGTTGACGGACATGACGGAGCCTCTCCTGTCGGGTCACCTGGCCGGACCGGAGACCACGAAACCGGGTGCCCCGGTGGTTTCGCACCGGGGTGGTACCCCAGTGGTTCGGGGCGGAGGCCGACGAAGGGTCCGAGGATGCCGGTGTCGCTGCGGAGCGAATCGAGGAGGATTGACGTGCTCCCCGCCCTAACGGGCGGGGATTGCAGCCTGGGCCGTCTGGCCCTTCTGGTGGCTTCCTGCTTCACCGCGCTGTGCGGGCACGTGTGCCCGTCTTACCGGCGCTCCACAGGCGTTTGGCCTGTCCGCCCGTCCGGCGGCCAGGATGTTGCGTGCGGCGTTGACGTCGCGGTCGTGGACGGTCCCGCACGCCTGACAGGTCCACTCGCGCACGTGCAGGGGCTTGGGGCCGTCCTTGATCCCGCAGGCCGAGCACACCTGAGAGGTGGGCTCGAAGCGTCCGATCCTGCCGAAGTATCGGCCGTGCCTGGCGGCCTTGTACTCCAGCATGTTCACGAACGCGGACCATCCGGCGTCGTGTACGGACTTGGCGAGCCGGGTGCGCGCGAGACCGGACACCGCAAGGTCCTCCACGTACACCGCTTGGACGCCCCTATGACTGTCAAGTCGTCATGGGCTGATCGGTGTGGGCTCGGTTCGTGGCAGGAGCGAGAAGATCTCGCGGGCAACATAGCGTTTGAGGCATCTGATCACTTCACGCCGGGTCTTGCCCTCGCTGGTCCGTCGTTTGAGGTAGGCCTGGGTGCGCGGATCCCAGCGCAGGCGGCTTTGCACGATGCGGTAGAGGGCCGCATTCGCCTGTCGGTCGCCGCCGCGATTAAGGCGTCTGCGTTGCTGTTTGCCCGACGAGCGCTCGACCGGACTGGCCCCGCACAGCGCCGCGAAGGACGCTTCGTCGGCCAGACGTTCGGGGTTGTCACCGGCGGTGATCAAAAGGGTGACAGCACTGTCCGGACCGACACCTATCCGCTCCACCAGCTGTGGGGCATGGGCCTGGACGATGGCGGCCAAGCGTCGCTTCAGCTCGTTGACCTGGGCCGTCAATTGCTGAATACGCTCGGCCAGCAGCTGGAGCGTGATCAGCGTGGCCTCCAGGACATCGTCACGGACCAGGTAGGCGTCGGCCCATGCCATATCAGCACAGGCGCGTATCAGCGCCGGGTTGGTCAAAGGCGCCAGGTGCTCGCGCAGGGCGGGATCGGCGGACACCACAACGGCTTTGAGCTGGTTGATGGCCTGTGTGCGGGCCTTGATGGCGGAGTCCTTGGCCAGTTTGTACATGCGCGCGATCTGCACCGGCCCGTCGCCACTCTTGGCCTGGGCGGTGGCTCTGCCGGAGATGACAGCCCGCGCGGCCGCTTGGGCATCGACGGTGTCGGTCTTGCCCTGCTGGCGCCGGGCGGTCTTGTCGGGCCGGTTGACGTCGAAGACCTGGATGCCGTGGGAGAGCAGGTGCCGTGTCAGAGCCGCACCGTAGGATCCCGTGCCTTCGACGCCGGCACGGGCCAGTCTGCCGAAGAGTCCTGCCCAGTCCAGCAGTTCGCAGTAGCCGGCCGAGGTGGCGGGGAACGCATCGGTGGCCAGGATCGCGCCGAGAGGCGTGAGTACAGCGGCGACGTGCGTGTCCTTGTGAGTGTCGACGCCGAGGATGACCTCGCCGTCATCAGGGTGCGGCGCGCTGGCGTGCGCGCGGGTGGGCATACTGGCCATGGTCGGTCCGTCTCCTGTCCGTTGGAGCGTCGGATGGCCGACACCGGACCGGTCGGGGCGGTCAAAACTGTGACGGCGCCCTGTTCACGGCAAGGCCCCTATCGGGACACGTCCCGCCGGCCCGGTGACAGCAAGCGCCGCCCCGAGCCAACGACCGACAGATCCAAACCAAGACACCACGGTCCGTTCTCACGCGGGTCAGGCCGCAGCCCGAGGCAGCACCCGCCGATTCTCACAGGTCTCACGGATGATCTTCGTGGAAGTTTTGTGGTGCCAGTCCCGGCGCCGGTCCGCCGCACGGGCGTGCTGACGCGCGACCCTGATACGGGCCTTGGCCCGGTTCTTCGACCCCTTCGCCTTGCGG
>NZ_VJZD01000262.1 GCF_009377175.1 Streptomyces adustus | reverse complement strand
GGCAGGGGGTGGGGGGAGGCGACGCGGACCCCGCCGGCCCGTGGTGTCGGGGCCGGCGGGCGGTGCGGGTGCGGATCAGGCGCTGTCGGCCGGGAAGCGGCCGGCGTAGATGTCCTTGATGTTCCAGTGCCCCGGGGTGGGCACCGGCTCGTTGACCATGGGTACGTCGAGCACGGCCGGGCGGCGGCGGGCGACGGCGTCGTCGAGGGCCTTGCGCAGGTCGCCGGGTGCGTTGACGGTGTAGCCGTCGGCGCCGCAGGACTCGCCGTACCGCGCGAAGTCCGGGCTGTAGGGCCGGCCTTCGGCGTCGGTGAACTCGCAGCCGTAGGACCGCCCGAAGGACGAGGCCTGGAGGTCGGCGATGGTTCCGTGAGCGCGGTTGTTCATCACCACGAAGACGACGGGCGCGCCCTGTTCCACGGCCATCGGTACCGCGGGCAGTTGGGCGCTCATGCCGCCGTCGCCGATGAGGGCCACCACGACGCGCTCGGGGTGGGCGATCTGCACGCCGACGGCGGCGGCCGGGCCGAAGCCCATGGTGGAGGCGCCGCCCGGAGTGATGAAGCGGCCCTCCTCGGGCAGTTCGTAGCACTGCGCGACGCCGTTCTTGTTCCAGCCGACGTCCGTGACCAGGATCGCGTCGTCGGGCAGGGCCTCGCGCAGGTCGGTCAGGATGCGCTGGGGCCGCAGCGGGAAGTTGTCGCTGCGCCCGGCCTCGCGTGCCGCGTCGAACACACCGGTGCGTGCGGCCGCGATGCTCTCGCGCAGGCCGGGACGGGAGACGGGCGCGCTTCGGCGGGCCCGGACCGCCGCGCCGATCTTCTCCAGGGCGAGTTCCACGTCCGCCACGGCGCCGATGTGCACGGGGTAGTTGCGGCCGATCTCGGCGGGGTCGATGTCGATCTGGAGCAGCCTGCTCGGCGGGAAGTTCCAGGTGTACGTCGCGTCCCAGGAGCTGGCGTCGGTCTCGGCGAAGCGGGTGGCCAGGGCCAGGACGACATCGGCGCCCTTGGTGTGTTCGTGGGTGCTGTCCAGTCCCCAGAAGCCGGGCATGCCCAGCAGCAGGGGATGACGGTCGGCGACGACGCCCTTGCCCATCAGGGAGTGGGCGAGGGGGATGTCGAGGTGTTCGGCCAGTGCCAGCAGCTCGGCGCGGGCGCGCGGGCCGCGCAGACCGCCGCCGAAGTAGATCAACGGGCGTTCGGCGTCCAGCAGTTCACCGGCGATCCGGTCGGCGGTCGCCTCGTCCAGGCCGGGTCGGCCGAGGTGTCCGGGCAGTGGATGGCTGCCGTCGTAGGGCGCGACCGGCCGGTTGAACAGGTCCATCGGAACATTGACCAGCACCGTGCCGGGCCGGCCGCTGACGGCGGTGAAGAAGGCGCGTTCGGTGACGCGCGGGAGGTCCTGGACCCGCTGCACCTCCCAGGTGCGCTTGCAGAAGGGCCGGTAGATCGCGGTCTGGTCGGCGTCGGCGTGGAGGTTGACCTCCTGGTGCGGGTGACGGCCGTAGTAGTAGGAGGGGATGTCGCCGGTGATGACGACCAGCGGTACGGAGTCCAGGGCGGCCGTGGCGACGCCGGTGACGGCGTTCATCATGCCCGGACCCACATGGGTGAGCAGGACTCCGGGACGGCCGGTGGCCCGGGCGTAGCCGTCGGCCGCGTGGGCGGCGGCCTGCTCGTGGCGGGCGATCACGAACTCGATGCCGCTCGGGCCGAGGGCGTCGAGGAGGGCGATGTTGGTGTGCCCACAGGTGCCGAAGACGTACTCCACGCCGTAGGACTCGAGTTGGGCGACGAGGGCCTCGGCGGCGGTCACGGGGGTCACGGGGTCTCCTTGGGCAGCTCGCGGGCGTCGCCCCAGACGGACAGTCCCCGCAGGACGAGGGTCTTGACGACGGTGTAGTCCTCGATGAGCCACCGAGGGGCCTCGCGGCCGAAGCCGGAGTCCTTCACCCCGCCGAACGGCACGTGGTCGAGACGGAAGTTGGAGGTTCCGTTCACGATCAGTCCGCCGACCTCCAGGCGTCGCCAGGCGGTGAGGACGCGGGTGAGGTCGTGGGTGAACAGGCCGGCCTGGAGTCCGTAGCGGCTGGCGTTGCACTGTTCGAGGACGGTGTCGAAGTCGTCGAAGGGCAGCACGGCGACCAGCGCGCCGAACACCTCGTGCACGACCACGGAGGCGTGGGCGGGCGGGTCGGCGACGATGGTCGGGGCGGCGGTGGCGCCGTCGCGGGTGCCACCGCGCAGCACCCTCGCGCCCAGCCGGCGTGCCTCGTCCGCCCAGGCCACCACGCGTTCGGCCGCGGTCTCGTCGACCATGGAACCGACATCGGTGCGCTCGTCGAGCGGATCGCCGACGACCAGTGCGTCGACCGCCGCGGTGAAGGCGTCGAGGAACTCGGCGTAGCGGGAGCGGTGGACGTAGACCCGCTGCACGGAGATGCAGCTCTGGCCGGAGTTGCTGTAGCCGGTGCGGGCGCAGGCCTGTGCGGCTGCCGCGGCGTCGGCGTCCTCGCACACGATGGTGGCGGCGTTGCCGCCCAGCTCCAGGGCGAGCCGCTTGCGGCCCGCGGCGCGGGCCACGGCGGCACCCGTGCCGGCGCTGCCGGTGAAGCTGACGACGCTCACCGGGTCGGCGGCGCACAGGGCGGCACCGACGTCGCCGCCGCCGTGCAGCAGCTGGACCGCCTGGTGGGGCAGGCCGCTGTCGAGGAGCAGGGCGACGACGGCGGCCGAGACGGCCGGCGCCTGCGGCGGGGCCTTGACCAGGGTGGTGTTGCCCGCGGCGAAGGAGGCGCCGAGCTTGTGGGCGAGGAGGTTGGCCGGCGCGTTGAACGGGGTGATGGCCAGGGCCACTCCGGCGGGCGCCCGGTAGGTGAGGGCGGTGTTGCCGACGCCGGTGTGCCAGCCGGCCACCGGCAGCATCTCGCCGTCGATGCGGCGGGCCTCGGCCGCGCAGACGGCGAAGGTGGCGGCCACCCGTTCGATCTCGGTGCGGCTGTCCTTGACGGGTTTGCCCAGTTCGAGCGCGAGAAGGCGGGCGAGCCGGTCGCGGTGGGCGAGCGCGTTGCGTGAGGCGGTCTCCAGGATGTCGGCCCGGGCGACGGGCGCGAGTTCGGCCATCTGCCGCGCGTAACCGTCGGCCCGTGCGATCGCCGTGCCGATCTCACGCTCGGTCGCGGCCGGGGCACGGCTGACGGTGCGCCTCAGGTAGGGGCCGGTGCGGTCCGTGGGTGGTCCTTCGCCGCCCCAGGATCCGGCGAGGTAGGGGAGGGCCTCGACCACGTCGTTCTGGTCGGCGGCCTTGAGGAGGTCTTGCAGCATCAGGTCTCCAGAAAAAACCATCTAGTGGTTTCCATGGACTGCTCTGTGGACTGGCGTGTAACGTACGGGCGCCGAGGGGCCGTGGCAATAGGCCGACGCAAGGAAGTTGAAAACCGGCGGCGGTTTTCGAATGGATCCCCGCTGGTAGAAGCTGTCCGCCTCAGGTGCCGCGCCTGGCGACGGGCCGGGCGGCCGCCCGACGACGAAGGAGAGCGTGTGGACGCGGAGCAAGGACAAGGCGGCGTGCGCAGCGTGCGCCGGGCCCTGGACATCCTGTCGCTGCTGACCGAAGATCAGCCCACCGTCCCGCTCAAGGACATGGTCGACGCGACCGGCCTGCCCAAGACGACCGTGGTGCGCCTGGTCCAGACGCTGGAGCAGTACGGGCTGTTGTGGGCGACACCTGCGGGCTACACGGCCGGACCCGGCCTGTGGCGCTGGGCCCATCTGGCGCACACCAGCTGGGAGTTGCCGCCGGACACGCAGAAACTGATGCGTGAACTGGTCGACCGGCGCGGCGAGACGGCGAATCTGATGATCCGCCGCGACATCCACCGAGTCTGCGTCGCCCAGCAGGAAAGCCCTCAACCGCTGCGGCACGTGGTCCGCGTGGGCGACGAACTCCCGCTGTGGGCGGGCGCTTCGTCGAAGGTACTGCTCATCGGCGCCACCGACGGGCTGCTGCAACGCGTCGCGGCGGCCTCCCCGCACGGCGTGGCACACGTCGAACAGCTGCGCCTGTGGGCGACGGAGGCGGCCGACCGCGGTTACGCGGTCAGCCACGGCGAGCGCGACATCGGCCTCACCGCCGTCGCCGTGCCCATCCGCACCCAGTCGGGCGTGGCGGTCGCCTCGCTCTCACTGAGCGGCCCCAGCGCGCGCATCTCGGAGCAGGACACCGAGGTGTTCGCGGACGACCTGCGCGAGACGGCCGCGCGCATCGCCGCGCAGGGCTTCCACCACTCCCTGGGGCCGCGCACCTAACCAAGCCGGCAGCGGCGCCGCAGCAGGCGCCGCTGGAAGGAGACGTCCTATGCACGTTCGCCCACTGGATGGAATACGCGTTCTGGATCTCACGAACGTGCTGGCAGGCCCCTATTGCAGCTACCAGCTCATGCTCATGGGGGCCGAAGTGGTCAAGATCGAGCGTCCGGGCCAGGGCGATCTGGCCCGGAACCTGGGCCCCGACCCCACCCTGAACAGGGACGGCGTCGGAGCGTCCTTCCTCGCCCAGAACGCGGGCAAGTCGTCACTGGAACTCGATCTCAAGGACACCGCCGACCGAACCCTCTTCGAACGGCTGCTCACCGGGGCGGACGTCCTGCTGGAGAACTTCCGGGCCGGCGTCCTGGCACGCATGGGCTACGACCCGGAGCGCCTCGCCCGGCTCAACGAGCGCCTCGTCTACTGCTCCATCTCCGGCTTCGGGCAGGACGGCCCGATGAGCGACGCCCCGGCCTACGACCAGATCGTCCAGGGCCTCACCGGCATGATGAGCATCACGGGCACGCCCGGGACCGCGCCCCAGCGCGTGGGCTTCCCCGTCTGCGACACCACCGGCGGGCTGATGGCCGCCTTCGCCATCAGCGCCGCCCTCCTGCACCGCGAACGCACCGGGCACGGCAGCCGTCTCGACGTCTCGATGCTGGAGGCGTCCCTGTCCACCATGGGCTGGGCCGTGTCCAACTACCTGGTCAGCGGGATCCCGCCGGAACCGATCGGCGACCAGAACCCCACGGCGGCCCCCTCCGGCACCTTCCGTGCCCTGGACGGACCGATCAACATCGCCGCCAACCAGCAGCGTCAGTTCGAGGCGCTGTGCCGGCTGGCCGGCGCGCCGGAACTGATCACCGACGACCGCTTCAGCGAACGAGAACAGCGCAAGACCCATCGCGACGCGCTCAACACGGCCCTGAACAAGGCACTGTCGAGCCGCCCGGCCGCCGACTGGGAGCGCGAACTGAACGCCGCCGGTGTGCCCGCCGCACGGGTGCTCACCGTGCCCCAGGCCCTGGACCAGCCACAACTGGCCCATCGGAACTTCATCACCGGCCTCGACCACCCAGCACGTCCCGGACGGCCCCTGCACGTCGTCGGCAACGGCGTTCTCGTCGACGGAGAGGCCTTCGGGCCGACCTCTCCGCCACCGCTGCTGGGCGAACACAACGTGCACCGCGAGGAGATCGCGACCAGCTGGGCGGGCGTGGCCCAGGCGTCGGCCGGAGAGGCCGCCGCGTCATGACCGACGCCCATGAAGAAGCCGGTGAGGCCGCCCGCTGGTGGGCCACCGCGGTCAGCCACATCGAGCCCGGCAGCATCGAACTGCGTGACCGGCCGGTGCAGGACCTCATCGGCACCGCAGGCCTGGTCGACATCATCTGGCTGATGCTGCGCGCGGGCCTGCCCACGCCCCGTGAATCGTCCCTGCTCGAAGCCGCGCTGGTCGCAGGCGTCGACCACGGACCCCAGGCCCCCTCCATCGCGGCCGCCCGGATGGCGGCGACCTGCGGAGTCGGCCTCAACAACGCCGTCGCCACCGGCGTGAACATGCTGGGCGACGCCCACGGCGGAGCCGGCCAGCAGTGCGTGGAGATGCTCACCGACATCCGCGACCTGTACGCCTCGCGCGGCAGCTGGCAACAGGCGGCCCAGGAGGTCATGGCCGACTGGCAGAGCCGCTCACGCTACCTGCCGGGCTTCGGCCACCGCTTCCACCCCGTCGACCCACGGCGCGATCCACTGATCGGTCTGGTCCGACAGGCGGTTCGCGACAACGTCGTCGGCGGCGACTTCCTCCACGCCGCGCTCGCCGTCGAGGCCATCCTCGAAAGACGCCGGGCCGGTGCCCGGCCCGTTCCCATGAACATCGACGGAGCCACCGCCGTCATCTACGCCGAGCTGGGCTTCTCCGCCCCGCTCGCCCGCGGCCTGTTCGTCCTGAGCCGCTCGGTGGGCATCCTCGCGCACGCGTGGGAGGAGAGCGGCCAGGGCCGCCGCAACAAGGGCCCGATCCCGCGCAGCGTGCTGCCGGCCCGACTGCCGCAGCCGAAAGACGCGTGAACAAATCGCGCTGCACCCCTTGCCACACCCCGAGGGGATCCCTAACGTAACTTTCCGCCAATCGGCAACCACAGTACGGACCATCCGAACCGTACAGCGGACCATGATCCGCCTCGCACCCTCCTTCCCCCCACCTGAGACTCCGCAGCCCTGCCACTGACGGGTATTTCAGGACTCGTCACGAAAGAGGGACCATGGACAGACGCAGTTTCCTCACCTCGACCGCGGCCGGAACCGCCACCACCGTCGCCCTGCTGGGCGCGGCCCCCGCCCAGGCCGCCTCCGCCGACAACCTGGCGCGGCCGGTACCCGACCAGACCCACGCCGCCACCGGCGCGAACTACCCCAAGGCCGGCGGCAACCTGGGCAACCACAGCTACTCCTCGCTCAAGAGGATCACCGCGGGCAACGTCCACAAGCTCGGCGGCGCCTGGCACATCAACCTGGAGAACGGCTCCACCTCGGCCGCCCAGCAGTGCGCCGTCATCGCCCAGGGCGGCGTGCTCTACCTGGCCACCACCCAGCAGAACGTCTTCGCCGTCGACGGCCGCACCGGCCAGGTGAAGTGGAGGACGAACCTCGGCAGCGAGACCACCAACATGCGCGGCCTGGCCCTCGGCGAAGGCCTCGCGTTCACCATCTCCGGCGACAACAAGGTCTACGCCCTCGACCAGAAGACCGGCGCCGTCGTATGGAGCCGCGAACTGCTGGTCGAGGACCAGGGCAACCCGGACTGCGACCCCGCCTCCGGCCAGTGCGGCGGCAGCAAGGGCGGCCTCGCCGGAGCCGCCGTCTACTGGGACGGCCTGGTCTACATCGGCACCCAGGGCAGCACCGCGGGCGCCCGCGGCCGCGCCTACGCCCTCGACGCCCGAAGCGGAGACATCGCCTGGGTCTTCTGGGGCACTCCGGGGCCGGGGGAGTACGGCCACGACACCTGGGAGGGCGACACCTGGAAGACCGGCGGCGCCGTCTGCTGGATCCACCCCGCCGTCGACCCCGAACTGGGCCTGGTCTACTGGACGTTCGGCAACCCCTATCCGCGCACCGACGGCTCCACCCGCGGCGGCGACAACCTCTTCGCCAACTGCCTGCTCGCCATCGACGCCAAGACCGGCAAGCGGCGCTGGCACTTCCAGTCCGTGCACCACGACATCTGGGACTACGACGGCGTCATGTCCCCCGTGCTCGCCGACATCCTGATCGACGGCAAGAAGCGCAAGATCGTCGTCTACGGCAGCAAGACGGGCATGTACTACATGCTCGACCGTGCCACCGGCAAGCCGGTCCACGGCATGGAGGAGCGGCCGGTGCCGCAGCACGCGGCCCAGAAGACCTCGCCCACCCAGCCCTTCCCCGGCGGCGAGCCGTTCGTCGAGACCGAGCCGCGGCTGGACAAGGCCACCCGGCCCGTGCCCTTCTACCCGACCGGCGGCGCCTTCGAGGTGCACTGGGACCGCGCGACGATCATCTTCCCCGGCGCGGGCGGCGGCGCCGACTGGTCCTCCCCGTCCTTCAGCCACCGCACCGGCCTGGTCTACGTCGGCTACGGCCTCATCAACTCCGCCTACTCCAACACCCACGGCGGCCGCGTCAACACCGCGCGCCCCCTCGGGGAGTACTTCGCCGGCGGCCTCGCAGCCGTCGACCCGCGCACCAACACCGTCGCCTGGCGCCAGGAGGGCGACTGGTCCCTCGCCCACGGCAACGGCGTCCTCAGCACCGCCGGGGGAGTGCTCTTCCAGGGCCGCCCCGACGGCGTGCTCACCGCCCTCGACGACCGCGACGGCAGCGAACTGTGGACCTGGCAGTGCGGTGCCGGCGTCAACACCAACCCGCTGACCTACGAGATCGACGGCGAGCAGTACGTCGCCGTGCTCGCCGGCGGAAACGGCCTGCCCTACCCGGACATCCCGAAGGGCGACCACCTGTGGGCGTTCAGGCTCGGCGGCGGTGTGCAGCCCGCCACCGCGCCCACCCCGCCGTCCAGGCGCAACCAGATCCGCACCGCGGCCGTCACCGGCGAGACCGCCGCGAACACCGTCACCCTCGGCCGGATCTGGGACAACACCAAGAGCGCCCCCGGCACCACCGAGAACCTCGTCGCCCAGAACGCCATGGCCCCACAGCACCTGAGTATCGCCAGGGGCACCACCGTCACCTTCGTGAACCCCCCGGACAACAAGTCCGCACACGGCGCGGTGTCCTTCTTCGAGGCCGAGTTCGACACCGGGCTGCTGATGCCGGGCCAGTCGTACACGTACACCTTCGACACCCCCGGCGAGTACTTCTACAACGACCCGATCGCCCCGCAGAGCACCGGCAAGATCGTCGTCAAGTAGCCGTCCGCCCGCGCCCACCGCGGTCTCGTGGCGGCCGTGCGGCAACCGCGTACGCCCCCGCCGCCTTCCGGCCCCCACCTCTCCCACGAGGCCGCCCCCGCAAGCACGTTCGGAACGACGTAAGGACGCCCCATGACATCCAGACTCCGCATGCGCCCGCTGCACGCGGCACTCACCAGCGCGGCCACGACGGTCGGCATCACCGTCGCTCTGGTGGCCACCGGCACCCTCAGTGTGGCCCAGGGCCGCGTCGGTCAAGGCGCCCAGAACCTGGGCGACCCCGACTACGGCGTGTGCCGCGGCGTGGACGCCCGCTGCTACCACGACTGGGGCAACTTCGACACCACCAAGGGCTTCAAGGTCCTGCTGTACACCCGTACCGCCGGCCCCCGGCACGCCAACCTCGGCCCCGCGCTCGCCTCCGGCCTCAACCCGCCCCTCACCGACGCCAACGTCGTCCAGAACGCCGTGCGCAAGCTGGGCACCGACAACGGCTTCCAGGTCGACTACACCGAGGACGTCAGCCAACTCGCCTCACCCGCGACCCTGTTCAAGTACAACGCGGTCATCTTCTACTCCACCAGCCGCGACACCCTCGACGACGCCGCCCAGACCTCCCTGCGGCAGTACGTCCGCGGCGGCGGCGGATTCGTCGGCGTCCACAACGCGTTCGGCACCGAGTACAACTGGCCCTGGTACGAAGGCCTGCTCGGCAACGCCAACTTCTACGACCACGGACCCGAGCAGTCCGGCACGGTGGAGACCGTCGACCGCAAGGACGTGTCCACCAAGTCGCTGCCGTCCAGGTGGACCTTCTCCGACGAGTGGTACAACCTCGTCCCCGCCCCGACGGACGTACGGGTCCTGGCCAACGTCGACGAGAGCACCCTCGCCAAGGGTGTGACCGGCAACTACAACCACCCCGGCCACGGCGAGAACCACCCCGTCGCCTGGTGCCAGTACTACGACGGCGGCCGGGCCTGGCTGACCACGCTCGGCCACGACGCCAAGGACTTCTCCACCGACGGATCCTTCGCGGGCGCCGCCGAGTTCCAGAAGCTCCTGCTCGGCGGCATCGAATCCGCCATGGGCAAGTCGCCGTTCTGCAAGTGACGTCCGGCCGCCACCGGCCGGCCGCATCCAGGCGCCCACCACGGCGCCGTCAACCCTCCCCACAGGAAGGCAGGTTCATCATGTACGACGAGACAGCCGCCCAGCACCGGGCCGAGCCCGCGGACCGGACCCCCGCGGGCTGGCAGAGCCCCGACTTCACGGTGGTCGACACCGCCCTGGAAGTCACCGCCTACTCGCTGCGCACGAAGTAGCGGACCCCGCCGTGCTGCTGCGCGTCCTCGGCACAGCAGCCGGTGGTGGCGTACCCCAGTGGAACTGCGCGTGCCCCGGCTGCGCCGGGGCACGTCGCCACCCCGCACGCCGACGACTGCACGACGGCCTGGCCGTCCGGTCGGCGCACGCAGGGGACTGGTTCCTCGCCAACGCCACTCCGGACATCGCCGAGCAGCTCGAAAGTCACCCCGGCCTCCGGCCCGACGCCGGCCGGGAACGCACGCCCGTCGTACGCGTCGTCCTCACCGACGCCGAACTCGACCACACCCTCGGCCTGTTCCGGCTCAGAGAGGCGTCCCGAATCGACATCTGGTGCACCCCACCCGTGCACCGGGCGCTGACCGCACGACTGTCCCTCGGCGAGGTCCTTTCCCCCTACACCACGCTGAACTGGCACGAGCTCCCCCTCACCGGCACGGCGAGCCCCGCCGACATCGGCGGCCTCCACCTCGGCGCGGTGCCGCTGTCCGCCAAGCGCCCCCGCTACGCCGCAGACGAACCCGCGCACCCGGCCTGGAGCGTCGCCCTCAGCATCCATGACCCCGCCACCGCGAAGACCGCCCTGTACGCTCCGGCCCTCGCAGCCTGGAGCGACCGTCTCACCGACGCCGTTGCCGAGTCGGACTGCGTCCTCATCGACGGCACGTTCCTGACCGACGACGAGCCCCGGCGCACGGGGTTCTCACGACGCACCGCGTCCGCCATGGGCCACCTGCCCATCGACGGCCCGCACGGCACGGCCCGGCGGCTTCGAGGAAGCGGCAGGCAGATCCTCTACACCCACCTCAACAACAGCAATCCCCTGGTGGACCCGGACGATCCCGCACACGAACGGCTCGCCGGCCTCGGCCTGGGCGTCGCCGCAGACAGGACGGTGGTGCACCTATGACCACGACCACACCCGACAGCGCGCTCCTCACCCACCGGCACGGCACCGACGGCGATCCGGGACCCTGGAGCGCGGACGAGCTGGAACGCCGGCTGCGCGCGCTGGCGGCCGGCCGCTACCACGACCGCCACCCCTTCAACCAGCGCATGCACCGCGGCCGACTGGCACCGGCCGAGCTGCGCACCTGGGTCGCCAACCGCTTCTACTACCAGTGCAACATCCCCGTCAAAGACGCCCTGATCCTCAGCAAGCTGCCCCTTCCCGCGCAACGCCGTTCCTGGCTGCGACGTATCCAGGACCACGACGGGCACACCGACGGGGACGGCGGCATCGAGAGATGGCTCCAACTCGGTGAGGCCGTCGGCCTGCGGCGCGCCGAACTGCTCGACCAGCGCCACCTGCTGCCCGGCGTCCGGCTCGCCGTGGACGGCTACGTCAACTTCTGCCGCAACGCCGGTGTTCTGCAAGCCGTCGCCTCGTCCCTGACCGAACTCTGCGCCCCGTCGATCATGCTGACCCGCCTGGAGACATTCCCCGTCCACTACCCCTGGATCAAGTCCGCCGGCCTGTCCTACTTCCGAGGCCGCGTCCCGCAGGGCCGCCGCGACGGCAGCGAAGCCCTGGGCTGGGTACGCGACTGGGCCCGCACCAGCGAACAACAGGAACAGGCACTGGCCGCACTGTCCTTCAAGTGCGATGTCCTGTGGAGCCTGCTCGACAGCGTGCAAGGGGCCGCCGGCCGTCAGGACCACCGCAGTGCATGACACGGCCACCTGGCGACCCCGCCTCGCGGCCGCCGCCCTCCTGCGCCATGACACCGTGCGCGACGCCGACGTCCTGCTCCTGCCCGAACGCGTCATCGTCCTGCACGGCTCCGGCCGGGCCGTACTCGACCTCGTCGACGGCACCCGCACCGTCGACGAGATCGTCACTCTCCTCGCGCCGGACCACGCCACGTACATCCGCGACGAGGTCGTCTCGTTCCTGGACAAGCTCCACACGGAAGGCTGCCTGCGATGACGGCTCCCGTCCCACCACCCTG
Organism: Streptomyces adustus; assembly: GCF_009377175.1. Lineage (GTDB taxonomy): Bacteria > Actinomycetota > Actinomycetes > Streptomycetales > Streptomycetaceae > Streptomyces > Streptomyces adustus. The sequence continues at coordinate 1,006 of NZ_VJZD01000262.1, read as the reverse complement.
GGCACTGCTGGCCGAGCTCACCCACGCCTGCCCGCTGCACTGCGCCTACTGCTCCAACCCGCTGGAACTGACCCGCCGGTCGCGGGAACTCACCGCCGACCAGTGGGCCGACCTCTTCCACCAGGCGGCACGGCTCGGCGTGCTGCACACCCACCTCTCCGGCGGCGAACCCCTGCTGTGCAAGGACCTCGAACAGATCACCCGCTCCGCGGTGGAGGCGGGCCTGTACACCCAGTTGGTCACCAGCGGAGCGGGTCTGTCGGCCGAACGGCTCGACGCCCTGGTGGACGCCGGCCTGCACAGCGTCCAACTGTCCGTCCAGCACGCCGACCCACGCCGGTCCGACGAACTCGCCGGCCATCCCGCCTTCGCCGCCAAACGGCAGGCCGCCGCGCTCGTCGAGGAACGCGGTCTGCCCCTGGGCATCAACGTCGTCCTGCACCGGCACAACCTGGACGCCCTGGAAGCACTGATCGAACTCGCCGTGGCCTGGAAGGCGGACCGCATCGAGCTGGCCAACACACAGTTCTACGGCTGGGGGCTGCTCAACCGGGCCGCCCTCATGCCCAGCCGCGAACAACTGGCCGCCGCCGGAGAACAGGTGGAGGCCTGGCGCAAGCGCCTCCGCGGCACCCTCGACATCACCTGGGTGGTCCCCGACTACTTCTCCGGCACACCCAAGCCCTGCATGGGAGGCTGGGGTGCGGTCTCCCTGACCGTCGCGCCGGACGGGACCACCCTTCCCTGCCCGGCGGCGGCAGCACTGACCGGACTGGACGCGCCCAACGCCGCCGACCGGTCGCTGCGTTGGATCTGGGAGGAATCACCCGCCTTCAACGCCTACCGCGGCACCGACTGGATGCCGGACCCCTGCCGCGGCTGCGTACGCCGGACCGAGGACTTCGGAGGGTGCCGCTGCCAGGCCTTCGCCCTCACCGGCGACGCCGCCCGTACCGATCCCGCCTGCTCACTGTCCCCGGACCACGACGCCCTGATCGCCCTCACC
>NZ_VJZD01000261.1 GCF_009377175.1 Streptomyces adustus | reverse complement strand
GGCATACGCACCAGGTTACCATATCGTTGCGTAACTCAAGTAATTAATCCGGCGCCCCGGGATCAACCCCTCCGCCACACCGTGCGGCCCGCCCGCCGGGCCCACCCCGGCCCCGGCCGCGGCACACCCAGCATCCCGCATCCCGGCACGACGACATCCCTCGGGACGGCATCCCGGAGGACGGCGCCGTTCAGGGGAAACCCGCGGGCCGCACGCGTGACGAGGGCCGGGTCCGTCGACACCTGACCCGTGACCCTGCCGCTGATCGCCCCCATGCTCGCCATGCCCGGCACCCTGCCGCCCCCGGCGCAGGACGCGCACTGGGCGTACGAGACCAAGCAGGACGGCCAGCGGGTCGTGGCCTATCTGGCCGGGGACGGCGGAGTGCTGCTGCGGGCCAGGTCCGGCGAGGACATCACCGCCGCCTACCCCGAACTGCGGGCACTGGGCGGCGCGCTGGGCACCACACCGGCCGTGCTGGACGGGGAGGTGCTGGCCCTCGACGCGGACGGACGCGCCGACTTCCAGCTCCTCCAGTCCCGGATGGGCCTGGCCCACGCACCGGCCAGGGCGGCCCGCCGCGCCGCCGAAGTCCCCGTCCATCTCGTCCTGTTCGACGTCATGCACCTCGGCACCCGCCCCCTGCTGACCGAGCCCTACCGCCGTCGGCGCTCCCGGCTGGAGGAGCTCGCCCTGCAAGGGCCGTACTGGTCGACACCGGCCGCCCTGGTCGGCCACGGCGAGCGGGCGCTGCGGGCCACCCGCGAGCACGGCCTGGAGGGCCTGGTCTGCAAACAGCTGGACTCCGTCTACGAACCGGGCGTGCGGTCCCGGGCCTGGACCAAGATCCGCAACCTGCATACCGAGGACGTGATCGTCGGCGGCTGGGTGCCCGGCCGGGGGCGCCTGTCCGGCCTGCCCGGCGCCGTCCTGGTGGGGCAGCGCGCCGAGGGGCGACTGCGCTATGTCGGCAGCGTGGGCACCGGCTGGAGCGAGGCCGAGCGGACCGACCTCGCCGCGCTGCTGCGGGCCGCCGAGACGGACCGGTGCCCGTTCGACACCGTGCCGCCGGTCACGGGCGCGCACTGGGTGCTGCCCCGGCTGGTCGGCGAGGTCCGCTTCAGCACCCGCACCCGGGCCGGGATGCTGCGCCAGCCGTCCTGGCAGCGGCTGCGCCCGGATCTGGCGCCCGAGGAGTCGGCCGCCGACCTGCCCGACGACTCCACCTGACGATCCGTCACCGTTCACTATTGGGCTGCGGCTCACCGCCTGTACACACACGACCCCTTGGCCCGGAAGTCAAAACCCGGGAAGCTGAACTCCCCATTCCCCCACAGCCGTTGGGCTGCGCCCGGACCATGAGGAGGACGCAGTGTCGTCATCGAAGTTCAAGGCACACCGCAGGAGATGGATCACCGGCCTGGCCGGGGCCGCCGCTCTGGTCATCGCCTTCCCCGCCGCCGCCTTCGCCGCCCCGCCGCAGGCGCTGCCCTCCAACGCGGAAGCCGCGGAACTGACCTACCAGCCCGCGTTCGACTACGACACGGACGGCTGCTACCCCACGCCGGCCATCGGCCCCGACGGCACCATCAACGGCGGCCTCAACCCGAGCGGAGCCCTCAACGGGCAGTGCCGGGACGCCTCGGACCTGGACAACACCAACAGCTACTCGCGCTACAAGTGCAACAACGGCTGGTGCGCGTACCTGTACGGGCTGTACTTCGAGAAGGACCAGGCGGTGGTCGGCAGCGGCCTCGGCGGCCACCGCAACGACTGGGAACACGTCGTGGTGTGGGTGCAGAACGGCCAGGTGCAGTACGTCTCGACGTCCAACCACGGCTCGTTCACCGTGCACGCGGTCTCCACCGTCCGCTTCGAGGGCACGCACGCGAAGATCGTCTACCACAAGGACGGCATCGGCACGCACTGCTTCCGGCTGGCCAACTCCAACGACGAGCCGCCGGAGAACCACAAGGGCACCTGGCAGTACCCGCCGCTGGTCGGCTGGAACGGCTACCCGGTTGGTCTCCGCGACAAGTTGAGCGCCTACAACTTCGGCAGCGCCAACTTCGGTCTCAAGGACAGCAGCTTCGCCTCCCACCTCTCCTCCGCGAAGCCGTCGGGGATCACCTTCGACCCCAACGCCTGACCGCACCACGGCTCGCCGCCCCGCCCGCCCTCCGGGCCCCGGAACCCCCACGGCTCCGGGGCCCGTGGGGGATGATGTGCGGATGGACGATCTTCACGACGCGGTGAGCGACGCTCGCCGGGTCCGGCACGCCACCCGCGCCGATCTGCCGCGGGTCGTCGAACTCGCCGCACAGCACGCGGAGTACGAGCGTGCCGCGCCGCCGGTGGCCGATCTCGCCGGTCGCCTGGCCGGTCTCCTCTTCGACGGGCCCGCGCCCAGGCTGGTCTGTCTGCTGGCCGAACTGCCCGGCGGCGAGGTGGCCGGATACGCCACGTGCGCTCCCGTGCTGTCCACCTGGGACGGCCGCGACTATCTCCACATGGACTGTCTGTTCCTGGCCCCGGCCCACCGCGGACTGGGCCTGGGCGCCCTGTTGATGGACGCGGTGGTGGCCGAGGCGCTCGACCGGGGCATGACCGAGGTGCAGTGGCAGACGCCCGCGTGGAACGAGGGGGCGATCCGGTTCTACGACCGTCTCGGGGGGCGCGCGATGGAGAAGGTGCGCTACAGCCTGCCGGTGTCCTGTTGAGCGCGGTTCGGGTCTGAGGGGCCCTCGGGAGGGTCTATCGTGTCCGCATGTCCGTTCCCGAATTGATCCGGATCGTCTCCCGCGACTCGCCCATGGCGCTCGCCCAGGTGGAGCGGGTGCGTACCGAGTTGGCGGTGCTGCACCCCGGTGTCCGCACCGAGGTCGTGCCCGTGAAGACGACCGGCGACAAGTGGATGGGCGACCTGTCCCAGGTCGAGGGCAAGGGCGCGTTCACCAAGGAGGTCGACGCGGCGCTGCTGGCCGGCGAGGCCGATCTCGCGGTGCACTGCGTCAAGGACGTCCCGGCGGACCGGCCGCTCCCGGCGGGCACGGTGTTCGCCGCGTTCCTGAAGCGGGACGACATCCGTGACGCGCTCGTCCACCCCGGCGGGCTGACCCTCGACGAACTGCCCGCGGGGACCCGGATCGGTACCTCCTCGGTGCGCCGGGTCGCCCAGCTGGCGGCCACGCACCCGCAGCTGGAGTGCGTGCCGTTCCGCGGCAACGCCAACCGGCGGCTGGAGAAGCTGGCGGCCGGCGAGGCCGACGCGCTGCTGCTTGCGGTGTCCGGGCTGGAGCGGATCGGCCGCAGTGACGTGATCAGCGAGGTGCTGTCGCCGGAGACGATGATGCCGCCGATCGGCGCGGGCGTCCTCGCCCTTCAGTGCCGGGAGGGCGACAGCGAGCTCATCGACGCCGTCAGCGGGCTCGGTGACCCGGCCACCCATCGCGAGGCCACCGCGGAGCGCATGTTCCTGCACGTGCTCCAGGGCCACTGCAACAGCCCGATCGCCGGGTTCGCGCGGGTGGACCGCAGCGGCGAGCTCTCCCTGCGTGCTTGTGTGTTCACGGCGGACGGCAAGACCCGGCTGAACGCCCACGAGTGGGCGGGGCGGCTCGATCCGGCCACTCTGGGCACGTCGGTCGCCGTGGCCCTGCTGCGACAGGGCGCCCGCGAGATCATCGACGGCATCCCGCACTGAGACGGCTCACCGGTCGAAGCCCGGCCGCGGTGGGCTCGGGTTCACCGTGGGACGGGCGCCCTCGGTCCGGCCGGCGCGGCCGGGTGCGGCGGGCTCGCAACGCGACCTCGTCGGAGGGCCCCGCCGACGCGGCCGGGTCAGGCTGTGCCCTCTTCGGCCTGGTCCCGCAGGAAGTTGCTCACCTGGCCGGCCAGGCCGTCCCGCCCCGCGCCCGTGGCCGGAGCCAGGGTGCCCTCGCGCAGGCCGAGGCCGCCGGTCCACAGCCGCCGGTCGGTCCACTCCTCGTCGACCCGGAGCTGGATCTGCACGTCGATCAGGCTCAGGGCGGCCTCGGGACCCGCGGCGAACAGCACGGCGGTGGCCCGGCGCAGCGGGTAGACGTCGAAGCCCTCGATGAACTGGGTGTTGCGCCAGTCGATGAACGCGCTCTCGCCGTCGGGGCCGAGGCGTACGTCGATCTGGCCGTCCTCCAGGTGGATGCCGAGGTGCCGCTCACCCCGGTTCTCGACCGTGACGCGCAGCCGGAAGTACGTCATCCCCTCGGCGGCGTCGTCACGGCCGCGCGGCGGCTCTGCCGCCTCCAGCCCATGGACGCGGACACGCAGACCGGCATGCTCGTCGTACTCCCGCCAGTCACCGACCACGTTCGGCTCGTACACAGTCCTACCTCTCGACTTCTGAGGCTGCTTCCTATCCGTGCGCTCAGTGCACTGTCAAATATGCGTAATGCGCCTTGGCCAGCGAATTCGACCTATTTGATCGTTGATCAAGCTGTGCGCAGGAGGAATCCGGATCCGGGCCGCGCGAGGCCTCGTGCGGGGCGTGCCGCACATCACTTCTCCGGGTGAGTTCAGCGGGCCAGTCGGCCCAGCAGCGAGGAGGCGGCGGCGATGCCCGCCGCGGCGGCCACGAAAAGCACCCCGAAGTCGGCCGCGAGGTGCGCGTGCGTGCCCAGCAGCAGCCCGCGCAGCGCGTCGACCTGATAGCTCAGCGGGTTGGCCAGGCTGACGGCCTGGAGCCAGCCGGGCATGACGGAGACCGGGTAGAGGGCGTTGGATCCGAAGAACAGCGGCATCGTGATCGCCTGGCCGAAGCCCATGAGCCGGTCGCGGCTGAGCACGATGCCCGCGATGGTCATCGACAGACAGGAGAAGAAGGCCGAGCCCAGGATCACGGCCGCGGCGACGCCCAGCAGTTTCAGCGGGTTCCAGGTCAGGGCCACGCCGAGGACCGCGGCGATGACGACGACCACGACCGCCTGGATCAGTGACTTCACCCCGGCCGCGAACGCCTTGCCGGTGATCAGCGCCGCCCGTGGCGTGGGCGTGACCAGCAGTTTGTTGAGGATGCCCGCGTCCCGCTCCCAGATGATCTGGATGCCGTAGAAGATCGCGATGAACATCGCGGACTGGGCGATGATGCCGGGGGCGAGGTAGTCGATGTAGGGGATGCCGTCGGTGGGGATCGCCTTGATCCGGGTGAAGGTCTGGCCGAAGATCAGCAGCCACAGGGCGGGCTGGACGGCGCGGGTGTACAGCTCCGTACGGTCGTGGCGCAGTTTCTGGAGTTCGACGGCACACATCGCGTCGACCCGGGCGGGCAGCAGCCGCCAGCCCGCCCGGGGCCGGGGCGGCCGCAGCAGCAGGCCGATGTCCTTGCCGGGGAGGGGGTCAGCCGACACGGTGTGCGGTGCGGCGGGTGCTTCGGACATCGCGGAAGTCTCCTGACTTGTCGTCGAGGCCGCTGCCGGCGACGTCGCGGAAGACGTCCTCCAGCGTCGGCAGCGCGCCGGAGGCCGCCGTGCCCTCGGCGCGCCGGCGTTCGCCGAGCCCGCGCCTGAGTTCGGCCGGGGTGCCGAGGGCGCGGATACGGCCGCGGTGCATCAGGCCGACCCGGTCGCAGTACTGGTCGGCCTCGTCCATGTAGTGCGTGGTCACCAGGACGGTCATGCCGGTGGCCGCGCGTACGGCGTTGATGTGGTCCCAGACCCCGGTACGGGCGATGGGGTCGAGGCCGATCGTCGGCTCGTCCAGGATCAGCAGGCGGGGGGCGCTGACCAGCGCCTGGGCGAGTTCGAGGCGGCGGACCATGCCGCCGGAGTAGGTGCTCGCCAGGCGGTCGGCGGCGTCCTCCAGGTCCACCGCGGCCAGGGCCTGGCCGACCCGTTCGGCGCGCTCACGGCGCGGCACGTCGAACACCCGGGCGAACAGGGCGACGTTCTCGCGCCCGGTGAGGCCCGCGTCGGCGGACAGCTGCTGCGGTACGTAGCCGAGCATGCGGCGTACGGCCATCTGCTCCCCGGCCGCGTCGTGGCCGAAGACGCGGACCGTGCCGGCCGGGACCGGCAGCAGGGTGGTGATGCAGCGGATCGCGGTGGTCTTGCCGGCGCCGTTCGGGCCGAGCAGCCCGAAGGTCTCGCCCTCGACGACCGACAGGTCCAGCCCGTCGACGGCGTTCGTGGCGCCGAAGGAGTAGGAGAGCTGTGCGCAACTGACGGCCTCGGCCGGTCCTTCGACGTTCGCGGTCATGACTCCTCGGCTTCCTCGCGCAGGGCGGCGGCCAGTCGGCGCAGGGCCGGGACGGCCGCGCCGAGCGCTTCGCGGTCCGCCGCGTCGAGCCGGGCCACATGGCGGCGCAGCAGGTCGGCGCGGCGTTCCTGCCAGGCGCGCAGCCGGGCCTCGGCGGCCTCGGTCAACAGCAGCCGGGCGACCCGCCGGTCGGCGGGGTCGGTCTCGCGGATCAAAAAGCCGTCCCGGACCAGTTTGTTGACCAGGGTCGAGACCGAATTGCCCGCCAGGTAGAGCTCCTTGGCCGCGTCGCCGACGCCGATGCCGGGCCGCGCCTCGACCAGGCGCAGCAGCTCCACCTCGGCGCCGCGCAGCCGCGGCCCGCCCAGCCCGGCCCGCAGCCGGCGTCTGATCAGCCGGTGCACCCCGACCAGCGCGTGGGCGAGCTCGTCGGGGAAGGTCTCCCGCTGTTCCATGTCACCGAGATTAGCTCTGCATCAGAGGTATCGGCACCAAGGAAGGGTCAAGAGCGGCGACCGAAGGCGCCCGCACCGGGGAATTTCACTCCCCGAATTCCCTCGCGTTCATAAGGTGGCTTTTCCGTCTATATTTCCATATTTGTTTCGAAAGCGTCCGGGCGGGGAATTCGCATTTCAGTGCTTCGGACAGGAGGCACGCCCGCGGGGTCATGCCCGTCGGGCCCCGGCCTCCTTGCCCAAGGGCCCGAGCGTGCGTCTCCCGCGGGGTCTGTCCATCCGGCACCCGCTGAGGGAGGCGCGCAGATGCGTACCGCCATCAGAACGAAACAACATCCGCACGACGACGCCCCTGACACCACCGAGTCCTTCGAACGATTCGCCCGGCTGCCCGCGGGCCCCGAGCGCACGGAGCTGCGGGACGAACTCGTGCGGCTCTGGCTGCCCATGGCCGAGCGGATCGCCGTGCGCTTCCGCGGCCGCGGCGAAACCCTGGAGGATCTGTACCAGGTGGCGGCCCTCGGGCTCGTCAAGGCGGTCGACCACTACGACCCGGCGCGCGGCCGGGTCTTCGAGGCGTACGCGGTGCCGACCATCACCGGTGAGATCAAGCGCCACTTCCGCGACCACATGTGGACGCTGCACGTCCCGCGCCGCGTGCAGGACCTGCGCAACCAGGTGCGGAAGGCCACCAAGGAGCTGGCGCCCACCCTGTCCGGGCGCCATGCAACCGTGGCCGAGCTCGCCGAGCACACGGGCCTGGCCGAGGACGAGGTGCGCACCGGGCTGGAGGCGCTGGACTGCTTCACGGCACTGTCGCTGGAGGCCGAGATGCCGGGCACCGAGGGGTACGCCCTGGCGGACGCGATCGGCGCTCCGGATCCGGCCTACGACACGGTCGTCGACCGCGTGTCCGTGACCCCCTGCCTCCAGGCGCTGCCGGAGCGCGAGCGCACCATCCTGTATCTGCGCTTCTTCGGCGGCATGACCCAGAACACCATCGCGGAGCAGCTGGGCATCTCGCAGATGCACGTCTCACGGCTGCTCAGCGGCTGCTTCGCCCGGCTGCGCGCGGAGATCGAGGCGGAGATCGAGGAGGGCGACTGACCCTCGCCCGGCCGGCCGTCGCCGTACCGTCGCCCGGCCGCCGCGACCGGCTCCGGGCCGGTCCGTCACCCGGGCGGGGGTGCGCCCGGGATCTGTGCGGGGCCGTACCGGTCCAGGGCGTCGTCCAGCTCCGCGCGGAGCTCCGCGGGCATCTCGCCGCTGCGTCCCCAGAGCAGGATCGCCTCCGCCACATGGCGCAGCTTGACGTTCCGGTGCTGGGAGACCTCCTTCAGCACCAGCCAGCCCTGGTCCGGGGTCACCCGTCCCAGCGCGACGACCATGCCGATCGCCTGGTCCACGACGGCATGGGAGACGACCGCCTCCTTGAGCTGCTCGATCTCCTCCTGGAGCCGGAAGATGCGGTCCGTCTCGTCCCCCGACTCGTCCGTCGTGCAAGCCACGCCTCCATCGTGGCACGCGTGCGACCCGGCGCCACCGGGGGTACTCGGCAGGCGCGGGGAGCGGTTCCCACCGGACACTGGAAGGGGACCGGTGCCCCCTTCCGGGAGGGAAGGGACCGGTGGTTCCCCGCCGGGCGACGAGATCGGAACGCGAGCACGATGAATCACAACACGAGTCCCTCCACCTCGACCTCCACCGAGCACCCCGTCTCGACCCACTCCGTCTTCGGAGCACCCTGCTGGGTGAGCCTGACCAGCCGCGACCTGAAGGCCGCGGAGGAGTTCTACACCGCCGTACTGGGCTGGCAGTGGCGCACGGCCAAACTCGGTGACCAGTTCCGTATCGCGATGGTGGGCGAGGCTCCGGTCGCCGGGATCGCCGCGGTCGCCGCGATGTGGCAGATGGCCGTGGCCTGGACGCCGTACTTCGCCGTGCGCAGCGCGGACGAGGCCGTGTCCCGGGTCCGCGAGCGCGGCGGCACCGCCGCGGTGGGGCCGATCTCCCTCGCGCCGGGGCGGGCGGCCCTGCTGGCGGACCGGGACGGCGCCACCTTCGGGATCTGGGAGGGGGCGCTCTTCTCCGACTGGGAGACCTGGCGGGAGGTGTCCCCCGCCTTCATCCGGCTGCACACACGTGACGCGTTCGACGCCGCCATCTTCTACGGCGAGGTCCTCGAATGGGCGTCCGACTGCCCCGGTTGCTGCGAGGTCCACTACGAGGGCGGCGAGGTCGTGCTGCGCAGCCGGGGCGATGTCGTGGCCCGGATCGTCTCCGGGGCGCTGGAGGCGGCCCCCGACCCCACCATCCGGCCGCACTGGCAGGTGCACTTCGCGGTCGACGACCCGGCGGCCTGCGCCCGGGACGCGGAGCGGCACGGCGGCAGCATCCTGCACCGCAGCCCCGACATGGTGGTGTTGCGCGACCCCGACGGCGCCCAGTTCACGGTGACCTCGCACCACGCGCGCTGAGGTCCCGCCTCACCCGCCGCGGCGGGCGGGGCGGGTAAGCAGCACCAGGCTGCGTGGTCCGACGGTCAGGACGGTGTCCGCCTTGTGTTCCATCTCGTCCGGGGCGCCGTCCTGCTCCATGGTGTCGATCAGGGTCGTCCAGCGTTCGCCGTAGGCGGTGCCCGGCAGCCGGAAGTCGACCGGCTCCCAGTAGCTGTTGAGCAGCAGCAGGAACGAGTCGTCGACGACGGGCCGGCCCTGCGGGTCGGGTTCGGCGATGGCGTCGCCGTTGAGGAAGACACCGACCGAGTGCGCGTCCGCGCGCCGCCAGTCCCGGTCGGTCATCTCGCGCGCGTCCGGCAGCAGCCACACGAGGTCGGGCAGGGACCGGTCGGCGTGGGTGGGCGTATCGCCGTGGAAGAAGCGACGACGGCGCAGCACGGGGTGGGCGGAACGCAGCGCGATCGCGCGCCGGGTGAACTCCAGCAGCCGGCGCTGCTCCTCGCCAAGTCGCCAGTCGACCCAGGAGACCTCGTTGTCCTGGCAGTAGGCGTTGTTGTTGCCGCGCTGGGTGCGCCCGAGCTCGTCGCCGTGGCAGAGCATCGGGATGCCCTGCGACAGCAGCAGGGTGGCCAGGAAGTTGCGCTGCTGACGGGACCTCAGCCGCAGCACGCCCCGGTCGCGGGTCGGGCCCTCGGCGCCGCAGTTCCAGGACCGGTTGTCGCTCTCGCCGTCCCGGTTGCCCTCGCCGTTGGCCTCGTTGTGCTTGTCGTTGTACGAGACGAGGTCACGCAGGGTGAACCCGTCGTGTGCGGTAACGAAGTTGACGCTGGCGCGCGGCCGGCGCCGGCTGTGCGCGTAGATGTCGGAGGAACCGGTCAGCCGGGAGGCGAACTCGCCGAGCGTGTGCTCCTCCGCGCGCCAGAAGTCCCGTACGGCGTCCCGGTACTTGCCGTTCCACTCCGACCACAGCTGGGGGAAGTTGCCCACCTGGTAGCCGGCCTCGCCGAGGTCCCACGGCTCGGCGATGAGTTTGACCCTGCTGATGACCGGGTCCTGCTGGATGAGGTCGAAGAACGCCGACAGCCGGTCCACCTCGTGGAACTGCCGTGCCAGCGTCGCCGCCAGATCGAAGCGGAACCCGTCGACATGCATCTCGGTCACCCAGTACCGCAGCGAATCCATGATCAGCTGGAGGACGTAGGGGTGCCGCATGAGCAGGCTGTTGCCGGTGCCGGTGGTGTCGTAGTAGTGCGACCAGTCGCCGTCGACCAGCCGGTAGTACGAGGCGTTGTCTATGCCCCGGAAGGAGAGGGTGGGCCCCTTCTCGTTGCCCTCGGCGGTGTGGTTGTAGACCACGTCGAGGATCACTTCGAGCCCGGCCGCGTGCAGCGCCTTCACCATCGCCTTGAACTCGGCGACCTGTTGCCCCCGGGTGCCGTGGGCGGCGTAGGCGTTGTGCGGGGCGAAGAAGCCGATCGTGTTGTAGCCCCAGTAGTTGGACAGCCCGCGACCCTGGAGCACACCGTCCTGCACGAACTGGTGCACGGGCATCAGTTCGACCGCGGTGACGCCCAGCGAGGTGAGGTGGTCCAGGACCGCGGGGTGGGCGAGTCCGGCGTAGGTGCCGCGCAGTTCGGACGGCACGTCGGGGTGGGTGCGGGTCAGCCCCCGGACGTGGGCCTCGTAGATCACGGTCTCGGCGTACGGCCGACGCGGCGGGCGGTCGTCGCCCCAGTCGAAGCCGGAGTCGATCACCACGCCGAGCATGGTGTGCCCGGCGCTGTCGGCCGGGTCCGGTCCGTCGGGCGCGCGCTCGTACAGCGAGGCGTGGCCGTCGATCTGGCCGTCCACGGCTCTGGCGTACGGATCGAGCAGCAGCTTCGCGGGATTGCAGCGGTGCCCGGAGCCGGGGTGCCACGGCCCGTGCACCCGGTAGCCGTAGCGCTGCCCCGGGCCGACACCGGCGAGATAGCCGTGCCAGACGAAGCCGTCGACCTCGGTCAGCGGGACCTGCCGGTGCCTGCCGCGGTCGTCCACGAGGACCAGGTCGACGCGCTCGGCGACCTCGCTGAAGAGTGCGAAGTTGGTGCCCCTCCCGTCGAATTCGGCACCCAACGGGTAGGGGTGCCCGCTCCGGGCGGACACCCCTGCCGTGGACTTCCGGGGTGACTTCGCGGTCACCGGGCGACCGCCAGGACGCCGTCCGTGGGGTCGGCCAGCGCCGCGACCCGCAGCGCCCGGGGCACCTGAAGCACCTCCCGCAGGCTCGGCTCGGGCACGGTGGGCACCAGCGGGACGCGTTCGCCGGCCCGGGCGCGCTGCGAGAACCAGATGACCTTGGCGCCGGTGCCGGTGGCGCAGCACCCCCAGCCGTCGCTCATCGCGGCGATACGCCCCAGGCAGTCGCGCAGGTCCGGGTCCGGGCGCAGATCGCAGTCGTTCTCGCCGATGGCGGTGATGAGGTGCTGACGGTTCCACCACATCTCGATCGACGCGCTCTTGTCCGTGGCGTGTTCGTCGATGGCCTTGAGCACCAGCTCGGTGCCGCGACAGACAGGCTCGACCAGCGTCTCGAGATCCCAGAGCCGGAGATGGGCGGCCAGGATGCGCCTGACATGGTCCACGCGCTCCGGATCGACTTCCACGTCGAGGTGGTAGTAACAGGGCACTGCGCTCTTCATCGTCGTTGGCTCCTCACCGGCGGGATTCTCGGTGGTCCTCGGCCGCACGGGCCGGGTCCCGAACACGAAGCGTGAACGGTAGTCGCTCCTGAGTCACATCCACAGTGCGGCTGCTACGCCATTCGTGCAACACGAGCGCACCACAACCAAGATCCAACAGGACGCTGGGTCATCGCGCGTGCACCATAAGTGAAAGCCTTGAGAGCCGCGCCCTGTCGGCGCCTCTGCGTGCCCGATCTCCCGGGCGACGCACCTCTCGAAATCCCGGAAGGTGAACAGCGCCATGCTGCTACCCGCGAAAGCCGAAGTCGCCCGTCACCTGAGGCGTTACCGGTCATGGGAGCGCGCGATGCTCGCCGCACCGGGTGACCGCTCGGTACGGGCCACCTTCGAGGATTCGGGATACACCCTGTGCGTGCTGATGGGCAAGCGCTGTGCCCGCGAGGCGGCCGAGGCCGCCGAACGCTATCTGGGCAGCGCCGGCGGACCGTACCTGCGGGAGCGGAGCGGGCACGGCCGCCCGAAGACCCCCGCGCACAGCGGAGCCCTCGCGCTCGGGCATTCCGCGGCGGAGCGCTAGTGCCGCAGCCCCTGTGCGGCTTGGACAGTCCGAACCTGCGGGCCGCGAACGGCCCGTCGACCAGCACGGCGGAGGTCAACACATGAAGTCCACCAGGGCCATCGGCAGGATCCCGGTACGGGGGGTCCGCCCTCGGGTGGAATGCGGCAGACGCCCGGCCAAGGCGGTCGTGGGAGAGGCGTTCCAGGTCACCGCCACCGTGTTCCGCGAGGGCCACGACGCCGTCGCCGCCAATGTCGTCCTGCGGGACCCCGCAGGACGCCGCGGTCCCTGGACGCCGATGCGTGAACTCGCCCCGGGCACCGACCTGTGGGGCGCCGACGTGCGCCCGGACGCGACAGGGCGCTGGACCTACACGGTCGAGGCGTGGTCCGACCCCGTGACCACCTGGCGCCGGCACGCCGAGATCAAGATCCCGGCCGATCTCGACACGGGTCTGGTGCTGGAGGAGGGCGGCAAGCTCTACGAGCGGGCGGCGGCCCGGGTTCCGAAGGGGCCCGGTCGCACCCTGGTCCGGGAGGCGTCGAGGCGACTGCTCGACGACTCCCTGCCGGTGGCGGCGCGGCTGGCGGCGGCGCTGACGCCGGAGGTGGACGAGGTCCTGGCCCGTCATCCGCTGCGTGAACTGCTCACCGCCTGCGCGCCGTTGCCGCTGCTGGTGGAGCGTGAGC
>NZ_VJZD01000260.1 GCF_009377175.1 Streptomyces adustus | reverse complement strand
GGCCCGCCCGGGCCCTGACCTCGGCCTCGAACGGCCCCCGCCCCGAGGCCGCGGACACGTCCGCCACCTCGCCCAGCACGGCGCACCGCACCAGCCGGGTGCCCTGGGCCCGCGCCACCCGCTCCTCCCGCGCACAGGCCGCCGCGCCGCCCTCCGCCGCGAGATCGGCCGCCGCGAGCGCCGCGAGGTCCGCGCCGCCGGCCGCCCGGTGCCGGGTCACGACGGCCTGGCCCAGCGCCAGCACCACCCCGAACACGACGCACAGCACGGCGACCGCTCCGACGCCCCAGACGGTGGCGGAGCCGCGGTCCGAGCGCGGCCCGCCGTCGAGCCCGGCACCCTCCGCCCGGACCACCCGAAGCCCCCGGCTCCCCCTGCGACGCCCCGTCACGGATCCGCCTCCACCGACTCCACCGTCTCCTCGGCCCATGCCACCGCCTCCTCCCGCACCTCGAACGGCAGCCCGTGCAGCGCCGGGGGCCTGGCCACGACCACCACGCGGACCTGATCACCCGAACGGCCCACCGTGACCTCCGCACCGCTCGGTGCCGCCGCACGGGTGACCTCCAGTACCGCGTCGGGCGGGTCCTGGCGGGCCGCCGCCCGCGCCCCCGTCCGCGCCGCGTCCACGCACTGGATCCGTACGGCCGCCACGAGCAGCGCCCACACCAGCGCCAGCGCGAACAGCACCAGCACGGGCAGCACCACCGCCGACTCGGCCGTCACGAACCCCCGGTCCGCGCCCCGCTCACATGGACGCACTGAGCGCCCGCTTCACGATGGCCTCCAACTCCGCGCTGACCTGGCCACTCGTCACCACCTTGTAGAGCAGCACGGCGAACGCCACTGCCGCGACGATCCCCATCGCGTACTCGGACGTGACCATCCCCGCGTCCTCGCGCACCGCACGTGCCCTGCACTTCAGGGCGCGCAGCCGCACCCGTACCGCCTTGTACATCTCAGCCCCCGTAAGGTCCGGTTCCGTCGATCTCTCTGGTCCGTGGTGGCCGGCCGTGTGGCCGGCCCTCGCTGTCTGCCGTGCGCTCTCAGGTCCGTCGGCCCGTCATCCGCCACCCCCTCCCATCACCTCGCCCGCCAGCCCGATCACGACAGGCAGTACGCCGACGGCGATGAACGCGGGCAGGAAGCACAGCCCCACCGGCACGGTGACCATCACCGCCGCCCGTCTGGCTCGTACCGCCGCGTCGCGCGCCCGCTCCGCGCGGGCGTCCGCGGCGAACCGTGCGACTGGGACGGCCGCGGGGAGCCCGGACTCACCGGCCCGTTCCAGCAGCCGCGCCAGGGCCTCCGCGCCCGGGATCGAGGCCAGCCGCCGCCAGGCCTCGCCCGGTTCGCCCCCGAGCCGCACCTCCGCGGCGCCGCGCGCCAGCGCCGACCCGACCGGGCCGCCGAGCGCCTCGCCGGTCGCCTGGGCGGCGATCACCGGACCTGCTCCGGCCTCCACACAGGCACCCAGCAGTTCCGCGGCGAGCGGGAGCTGCCGGGCGGCCTCCCCCACGTCGGCGCCCGCCGTGCGGCCCGTGGACGCCTGCCGCAGACGCCACCGCCGCAGCGCGACCGCCGCGAGCACGCCCACCACCGCGCCGGTGAAGCCGCCGACCACCACCCATCCGGCGATCACCGCCCCCACCCAGGGCAGCCGGCGCCGTGCGACCTCACCGATCTTCGGGCGGGCCCCGGTCGATTCCGTTTTCCGGCCGAGCAGTTCGGCGATCCGCCGCCGTGCCCTGCGCCGCCGCACCGCCGCCGCCCAGGCCGCCAGCCCACCGAGGACGAGCGCCGCCCCCAGGGTCACCCCCAGCCTGTGGAAAACCTCCGCGTCCACGCTCATGCGATGTCCGCCCCTCGTACGATCCGCAGCACCCACCACATCCCGAGGCCTTCGAGGAGACCGCCGGCCAGGAGGCAGCCCAGGCCGACCCCCGTGTGCAGCAGCACGTGCAGCGGGTCGGCGCCCAGCGCACCGCCGAGGAGAAGTCCCAGGACGGGCAGACCGGCGAGCATCACCGCCGTGGAGCGGGCACCGGCCAGCTGGGCACGGAGGTCGGCGCGCTGGTCCCGTTCGGCGCGCAGTGCCCTCTCGATCCGGTCGAGTCCGGCCGCGAGGCCCGCTCCCCGGTCCACGGCCACCCGCCAGCACGCCGCGAGGCCCAGCAGTCCCTCGGCCCCGGGCTGCCGAGCCGCGGCCGCGAGCGCCGTGGGGACGTCCCCGCCGAACCTCGCCGCCGCCAGCACCGCCGCCTGCGCGTCCCCGAGCCCCTCGCAGTCGCGTGCGGCGCGCATCAGCGCCTCACGCGGCTGCCGCCCGGCACGCACCTCTCCGGCGAGCGTCCCGCAGAGAGCGATGACCGCGTCCTCCCGGCGCCCTCGCGCCTTCCTGGCCCGACCGGCCAGCCGGGCCCGGCGTGCCAACGGCACCCCCGCCGCCCCCGCGGCGACCGGCAGCACCGAGGTCCCCAGCACCGCCAGCAGCAGCCCGGCGGTCAGCGCCCACCACTCGGGCCGCCAGCGGCCGCGGATCTGCCGCAGTCCACAGGACAGCTGCCGCCACCCGGGCGGGCCGGTGGCGACCGCTCCGCCGCCCGCGAGCAGCAGTTGTGCCCGCCGGGCCGCGGAGTGCCGACCGCCCGTCCACCAGGCGGCCGCTGCCACGCACGCCACGGCCGCGCCCAGCACCGACTCGCTCCACGAGATCCCACCCATTGCGCTCACGTCTCCCGCCGTCCTCTCTCCTCATCCGGCACCTCCGCCGATCGAGACCGACCACCCGTCGGCCGGGACGGACCGCCCGCCGACCGCCCCGTCCTGGTCACGCCGACCGGCCATGCAGACCGTCCACGCGGGCCGGTCACGCGAACCCGTCAGCTCCCGCCGTCCTGTCCGCTCCCGCCGTCCTGTCCGCTCCCGCCGTCCGGGCCGTGAAGCAGCTCCCGCAGCCGCTCCCACCCCCGTTCGCGGGCGAACGCCCGCGCGCCCCAGCGCAGTGCCGGCACCGTCCGCACCAGCCCCGTCGCATCCCGCTCCAGCACATGGACCTCGGCGATCCGCCGCCGCCCCGCCCGGTCGCGCGAGAGGTGCAGAACCACCGACAGGGCCGCCGCGACCTGGCTGTGCAGCGCGGCCCGGTCGAGCCCGGCCGCCGTGCCGAGTGCCTCCAGCCGGGCCGGTACGTCGGCGGCCGCGTTGGCATGGACCGTTCCACAGCCGCCCTGGTGGCCGGTGTTCAACGCGGCCAGCAGATGGACCACTTCGGGACCGCGCACCTCGCCGACGACCAGTCGGTCCGGGCGCATCCGCAGCGCCTGCCGCACCAGGTCCTCGAGGGTCACCAGGCCCGCGCCCTCCTGGTTGGCGGGTCTCGCCTCCAGGCGTACGACGTGCGGATGGTCCGGCCGCAGCTCCGCGGAGTCCTCCGCGAGCACGATCCGCTCCCCCGGGCCGACGAGCCCGAGCAGCGCGCTCAGCAGGGTCGTCTTGCCGCTGCCGGTGCCACCGCTGATCACGAAGGACAGCCGGGCCCGCAGCAGTGCCCGCAGCACGCGGTCCCCGCCCGGCGGCACCGTGCCCGCAGCCACCAACTCGTCGAGGGTGAAGGCGCGGGGGCGTACCACCCGCAGCGAGAGGCAGGTGCAGCCGACGACGACCGGCGGCAGCACCGCGTGCAGCCGGGTGCCGTCCGGCAGCCGGGCGTCGGCCCAGGGCCGCGCGTCGTCGAGCCGGCGTCCGGCCACCGCGGCCAGCCGTTGCGCGAGGCGCCGTACGGCCGCCGCGTCCGGGAAGGAGACCGAGGTCAGTTCCAGCCCGCCGCCCCGGTCCACCCAGACCCGGTCCGGAGCCGAGACCAGCACGTCGGTGACCGTGGGATCGCCGAGCAGCGCTTCCAGTGGCCCGCTGCCGACCAGTTCGCGGCGCAGTTGCTCGGCGGCGCCGAGCACTTCGGCGTCCCCGAGGACCCGTCCCTGTTCGCGCAGGGCCTGCGCGACGCGCGCGGGGGTCGGTTCGGCCCCGCTCTCGGCCAGCCACTGCCGTACGCCGTCCAGGAGCGCCGAGCCGGTGGCCCGCTCGGTTCCGGGGAAGGCGCTCATGGGCCCGCCGTCTCGACCAGGGCACGTGCCCAGAACTCCTTGCAGAACCGCGCGAGCGGTCCTCGCGCGGCCGCTCCCGGTGGCGCCTTGCCCCCGTTCGGCCGCAGCAGCGCGGACTCCGCGGGCACCTCGCCGGCCAGCGGCAGGCCGAGCAGTCGCGCCACTTCGCGGTCGTCGAGTCCGGGCGAGTACGGCCCGCGTACCGCCACCCGCAGGTCGCGCAGGATCATGCCGACGGCCGACGCCACCCGTCCTGCCGCCGCGACGGCGCGCAGTTCGGCGGGGACCACCAGCAGGCCCAGATCGAGCTGGGCGAGCGCCTCGGCCACACCGTCGTCGATGCGGCGCGGCAGGTCCACGACCACGGTGCCGCCCCGGCGCCGGGCCGCCGCGAGCACCGCCCGCACCGCCTGCGGCGGGATGGCGACGCAGTCGCCGCGGTCCCAGCTCAGCACCCGCAACGCGTGCAGGTGGGGCAGGGACTCCTCCAGGGCGCCGCCGCCGACACGTCCGCGTGAGGCGGCGAAGGCGGGCCAGCGCAGCCCCTCGGCCGTCTCGCCGCCGAGGAGTACGTCGAGACCGCCGCCCAGCGGATCCGCGTCCACCAGCAGGGTGCGCAGCCCCTCGCGTGCGGAGGTGACGGCGAGGGCGCACGCGAGCGTGGAGGCCCCGGCGCCGCCGCGGCCGCCGATCACGCCGACGGTGAGCGCGGGCCGGCCGACGCCCTCGGCGACGTCGGCGATGCGGTCGACCAGCCACTGCTCCCCGTCCGGCAGCATCAGGACGTGGTCGGCGCCGATCTCGACCGCCCGCCGCCACACCCCCGAGTCGTCCTGGTCCCGCCCGACGAGCACCACTCCGCGCCTGCGGGCGGCCCCGCGCACCCGCCGGGCTGCGTCGTCGCCGACCAGGACAAGCGGTGCCGTCTCCCAGCTGCCCCGCGGTTTCGGTACGCCGTGGTGGACCTCGGGTGTGGCGCCGGCCGCCGCGCACAGGCGCAGCAGGTCGTCCAGGAGCTCCGCGTCCTCGGTGACGATCAACGGCTTGCCCGGCGGGCCCCCGGTGGTCGGCGGCGGGTCGTGTGTGACGGTTCCGGCCACGGTTTCCATCCCCCTTCGCTGCTTCTCGCGCAGCCTCCGCGGCCCCGCGATTCCCGTAGGTGTGAAGACCCGGTGTCCGGCCGCCCTATGAACGGCAGCCGGAAACCGGCCAAACGCGACCGGCAATCGGAACCGGCCATGGAACTCGCCGTGGGCCGGACGCGTTGGAATCACGGTGCAGCGATCCCGGAAATCTTGTGGATCTTGGTCGAAAACTGTGGACAACTCGCCTGTTGTGAATATCGCCGCCACCCAAACCGGCGGCCTCGCACCGGCCTGCGCACGACTTCCCCAGAGCAGCCCTTTGACTACACACAGTGACCGATCATGGGCACACGAAGAGGGCCGCCTCGACCGCCTCCAAGCGGCTCCGCGACCGTGCGAAAGGGGGGAAAACCCGTCCGGACATGCGACGACCCCCGCCGGGGGGGAGAGCGGGGGTCGTCTCCACGGCCGACTCGGGGGGGGAGGAGTCGGACCGGGTTAGCACGGTCGCGAACGATCCGTGACTTCCATGGTGTACCCGAGAGCCCTCTCAGGCAAACCCACGCGCCAACCTTACGCCGAATGGGCTGCGCCTATGCTCGGGGCGTGGAAAACCACTCCTTGCCTCGCACAGCTGCCTTCTTTGACCTGGACAAGACGGTCATTGCGAAGTCGAGCACACTCACCTTCAGCAAGTCCTTCTACCAAGGCGGACTGATCAACCGCAGGGCCGCCTTGCGGACCGCATACGCCCAGTTCGTCTTCATGCTGGGCGGCATGGACCACGACCAGATGGAACGCATGCGTGCGTACCTGTCCGCGATGTGCCGCGGCTGGAACGTCCAACAGGTGAAGGAACTCGTCGCCGAGACCCTTCACGACCTGATCGATCCGATCATCTACGACGAGGCCGCCTCCCTCATCGAGATGCACCACACCGCCGGACGCGACGTGGTGATCGTGTCCACGTCGGGCGCCGAGGTGGTCGAGCCCATCGGCGAGCTGCTCGGCGCGGACCGCGTGGTGGCCACCCGGATGGTCGTGGGCGACGACGGCTGCTTCACCGGGGAGGTGGAGTACTACGCCTACGGCCCGACGAAGGCCGAGGCGATCAAGGAGCTGGCCGAGTCCGAGGGCTACGACCTCGCCCGCTGCTACGCCTACAGCGACTCGGCGACCGACCTGCCGATGCTTCGCTCCGTCGGCCATCCGCACGCCGTGAACCCGGACCGCGCGCTGCGCCGCGAGGCGGTCGCACAGGGCTGGCCGGTCCTCGACTTCCACCGGCCGGTGCGCCTGAAGCAGCGCATTCCGGGGCTCGCCGTACCGGCCCGGCCCGCCCTCGTGGTGGCCGCGGCGATAGGAGCAGCGGCAGCCACGGCGGGGCTGGTCTGGTACGCGAGCCGGCGCCGATCGGCCATAGCCTGACCTGCGACTTCACCCCGATTCGACACCTTTTGCGGCAGAGGTGACCGATTAGCACGTCTTTGATACTGAAAGTAAAGAAGTGCGGTCAGGGGTTCCGCTTCCCCCGGGCGTGCAGTACAAAGGAATCAGTGGCCCGCGAGACCGAAGGACATCCGAGAGGATCACCTTTTAAACGCATTTGGCCCCACGGACCCCGCATGAACACTGGGCACCCACGCGACGTCGACCCGTCGATTACGGGCCAGCCGCACCAGGTTCGGGCAAAGCTCCCGGCCTGATGGGTATATATCGAGGACGCCTGGTAACCGGGTGAACATGCCAGCGGCGGTACGGATCTCCGTACCGCCGCAACCCTGAGAGGCCCCGTCGGGGCCTCTTTTCGCGTCTACGCCGCCCCGCGTTGCAGTGCCTCGCACACGGCCGTCGACTCGCGGGCGCCCAGCCCGACCGCCCTGCCGCAATGGGCGATCCAGGCCGCCACACCCTCCGGGGTGCCCGACACATAGCCGTCCAGGGCCGCGAGGTAGGCCGCCCGGCCCAGCTCGGCGTGGCCGACCTCGGCCGGGCAGACCGACTTGGGGTCGAGGCCGCTGCCGACCAGCACGATGCGTTCGGCGCTGCGTGCCACCAGGCCGTTGTGCGAGGTGAACGGGCGCAGCGCGAGGATCTCGCCGTGGACCACGGCCGCCGTCACCAGAGCCGGCGCGGAACCGCCCGCGATGATCAGCTCGGACAGGCCCTCCAGCCGGCCGGACACCTCCGCCGCACTCGGCAGCGGCAGCTCGACCAGCGGCTCATCGACCTCCTCGCCCGCCAGACGAGGCCGCCCGACCTCGTCCCCCCGACCGGCGGCGGCGACCAGGTGCAGCCGGGCCAGCACCCTGAGCGGGGACTGCCGCCAGATGGACAGCAACTGGCCCGCCTCGGCGGTCAGCCGGAGCGCCGCGCCCATGACGCGCGCCTCGTCGTCGCCACTGAAGTCGGTGCGCCGACGCACCTCTTCGAGCCCCCAGTCCGCGCCGGACAGGGCCGCGGAACCGCGGGCGCCACGCAGAGCCGCCTCGGAGGTGATCTCGTTGCTGCGCCGCCGCATGACCCGGTGCCCGTAGACCCGGTCCACGGCCTTGCGCACGGACTCCACGGACTCGGCCACCCCGGGCAGCGAGCCCAGGGCCGCGAGCGGATCGGCGGACGCACCTGTCGTACTCATGAGTACGACATTACGCACCCTGGGGGCGCACCCCACGAAGGAGTGGTCTTCTTCACTCCCCCACCACGCAAAGCGATCGAGCAACTACGCTTGGTGAACATGAAAATTGCTTTCGTCGGGAAGGGCGGCAGCGGAAAGACGACCCTGTCCTCCCTGTTCATCCGTCATCTCGCGGCCGCCGGAGCGCCGGTCGTCGCCGTCGACGCCGACATCAACCAGCACCTGGGCGCCGCCCTCGGCCTCGACGAGCAGGAGGCGGCGAGGCTGCCCGCGATGGGCGGACAGCTTCGGCTGATCAAGGACTATCTGCGCGGCTCCAACCCGCGCATCACCTCCGCCGACACGATGATCAAGACGACACCGCCCGGCGAGGGCTCGCGCCTGCTGCGGGTGCGGGATCCCAATCCGGTCTACGACGCCTGCGCCCGGCCGGTGGAACTCGACGGCGGCGCCGTCCGTCTGATGGTCACCGGCCCCTTCACGGACTCCGACCTGGGGGTCGCCTGCTACCACTCCAAGACGGGAGCGGTGGAGCTCTGCCTGAACCACCTGGCGGACGGCCCCGGCGAGTATGTCGTGGTCGACATGACGGCCGGCTCGGACTCCTTCGCCTCCGGCATGTTCACCCGCTTCGACATCACGTTCCTCGTCGCCGAGCCGACCCGGAAGGGAGTCTCCGTCTATCGCCAGTACAAGGAGTACGCCCGCGACTTCGGCGTCGCCCTGAAGGTCGTCGGAAACAAGGTGCAGAACCAGGACGACGTCGACTTCCTGCGCAGCGAGGTCGGCGACGACCTGCTGGTGACGGTCGGGCACTCGGACTGGGTGCGCGCGATGGAGAAGGGGCGGCCGCCCCGGTTCGAGCTGCTGGAGGACGGCAACCGCCGCGCCCTGCGCCTGCTGCACACGGCCACCGACGCGACCTACGAGCTGCGCGACTGGGAGCGCTACACACGGCAGATGGTCCACTTCCACCTGAAGAACGCCCAGTCCTGGGGAAACGAGCGCACCGGGGCCGACCTGGCGGCACAGATCGACCCCGGGTTCGTGCTCGGCGAGGGGGTCACCGCCCCCGCGTAGCCGAATCGGCCGGTGGCGCGCCGGGAACACCCTTGGGAGCGGGTGCCGGGCGGGCCGACAGGAAGGACGCCCAGCCCTGCTCGGGGGCTCGGCCCACCTCCAGGGTGCGCAGTCTGGCCAGGGTCTGCGGGTCCTGGGCGTCCAGCCAGTCGGCGAGCTGCCGGAAGGAGACGCAGCGCACCTCGGGCTTGTTGCAGACGCTCCCGATGACCTGGTCGAGGGCGCGCATGTAGGTGCCGCCGTTCCAGGACTCGAAGTGGTTGCCGATGACCAGGGGTGCGCGGTTGCCGTCGTAGGCGCGCTCGAAGCCCTTGAGCAGGCCGTCCCGCATCTGGTCGCCCCAGAGGGCGAACTTGTCCGGGTCGCCCTGGGTCTTCGTGCCCGACTGGTTGACCATGAAGTTGTAGTCCATGGTGAGCTGCTCGTAGGTGTGGCCGGGGAAGGGCACGAGCTGCATGGACAGGTCCCACAGGCCTTCCCGCTTCTTCGGCCAGACCTGGTTGTTCACGCCGCTGGTGTCGTAGCGGAAGCCCAGCTGGGCCGCGGCCTTCACGAAGTTGTCCCGGCCCTCCAGGCAGGGGGTGCGGGCGCCGATGAGCTCCTTGCCGTAGTCGAAGGGCAGCGGGGACGACTTCGTCATGCCGGTGTTGGTCTTCCAGGACTCGACGAACCGCTTGGCCTGGGCGATCTCGTCCTTCCACTCACTGACGGACCATTCGCCGACACCACCGTTCGGGCCGCAGAAATGGCCGTTGAAGTGGGTGCCGATCTCGTTGCCCTCCAGCCACGCCATACGCAGCTGCTTCACGGTGTCGGCGATGCCCTGCTCGTCGTTGAAACCGATGTCCGAGCGGCCCGGCGAGTGCTGTGGCGGCTTGTAGAGGTCACGCTTCTCCTTGGGCAGCATGTACACGCCGCTCAGGAAGTACGTCATCGTCGCGCGGTTCTCCTTGGCGACCTTGCGGAAGTGGGAGAACAGCTTCTGGCTGTCCTCGCCCGCCCCGTCCCAGGAGAACACGACGAACTGCGGGGGCTTCTGGCCGGGCTTGAGCCGCTCCGGCCTCGGCAGGTGCGGTTGCGCTCCGGTGTACGCGGTGGAACCGTCGCCGATCAGGCGGACCACGCTGCCCGGCGCCGGGGCACCCTTGGCCTTCTGCGGGCCCGGCACCCCTTCGTTCGCACCGGGAGAGCCCCCGGTGCCCGTCGTGCAGCCGGCGAGCGAGACGGCTACGGCCGCGGCGACCACAGCGCCCGCGGCGATCCTCTGGGTGGCGGCCATGTCCGCCCACCTTCTTCCTTCTCTCAGGCCAACGCCGATGGCGGCGTCTTCTGGGACGTGCCGGGACGAGCCGACAGCGCCGTCAAGGTCGCACGAGCCCGAGAAGGAATTAATACGACAAGCCGACCAAATGCATAAATCACCCCGCTGAGTGATTTATTGACCCATTTGCCTGCAATATGCATTGAAGGCCTTTACTTTGCATTACGGTCTATTTACCGAACGTTGATTTATCCCGCCGCAGTACGCCGTGACCCACGGCCGCGACCAGAGCCCCGCCATCGACGGGGACCATCCGTTCCGCGACCGCGCTGCCCCGGAGGAGACGGGAACATGTCAGCCAGCGTCCCCACCCGAACCCACGCCCTCGGCCTCGCCCGGCGGACCGCGCCGCCCGCCGCCGCGCCGCCCCGGACGAAGGACCACCACTCGACCGACCACCCCCCGCCGGTCCCACCCCGGCGCTTCCCCTTGGCGGGGGCCGATCTGTCCGCGTCGATCGCGGTCTTCCTGATCGCCCTGCCCCTGTCCCTGGGCATCGCCCTGGCCACCGGCGCACCGCTCCAGTCCGGCCTGGTCGCCGCGGCCGTGGGCGGCCTGGTCGTCGGCCGGCTCGGCGGCTCCCCGCTCCAGGTCAGCGGCCCGGCGGCCGGACTCACGGTCGTCACCGCCGACCTCATCCACCGCTACGGATGGCGTACGACCTGCGCCATCACCGTCCTCGCCGGACTCGCCCAACTCGGTCTGGGCTGCCTGCGCGTGGCACGCGGCGCGCTCGCGGTCAGTCCCGCCGTCGTGCACGGCATGCTCGCCGGCATCGGCATCACCATCGCCGTCGCACAGCTGCACATCGTCCTCGGCGGCAGTCCGCAGAGCTCGGTCCTCGCCAACCTCCGCGCGCTGCCCGCGCAGTTGGCCGGTCTGCGCCCGGCCGCCGTGTCCGTGAGCGCGCTGACCCTCACCCTGCTGCTGCTCTGGCCCCGGATCCCGGGCCCGGCCGGCCGCCTGCTGCGCCGGATCCCGGCGGCGCTCGTCGCCGTCGCCGGAGCCACCACGGTCGCGGCCCTGACCGGACTGGACCTGCCCAGGGTCGACCTGCCGTCCTGGCACAGCCATGCCCTGGCCGGACTGCCCGAGGGCCCGGCGCTCGGTCTGGTCGCCGCCGTGCTCACCACCACGCTGGTGTGCAGCGTGCAGTCGCTGCTCGGCGCGGTCGCGGTGGACAAGCTGGTGGCCCGGACCCCGGGCCTGAGCACCCGCGTCGGCCGCTCCCGTCTCGACCGCGAGCTGCTCGGCCAGGGCGCCGCCAACATGGTCTCCGGAGCGCTCGGCGGGCTGCCCGTGGCCGGAGTGGCCGTGCGCAGTTCGGCGAATGTCCAAGCCGGTGCGGTGAGCCGGAACTCCACGATGCTGCACGGCGTTCTCGTAGTGATCGCCGCGCTGCTGATGGTCCCGATCCTGGAGCTCATCCCGCTCGCCTCGCTCGCCGCCCTGGTGATGGCCGTCGGCATCCAGATGGTGTCCCTGCACCACATCCGCACGGTGACCCGCCACCGAGAAGTGCTGGTGTACGCCGTCACCACACTCGGCGTGGTGGTCCTCGGGGTCCTGGAGGGCGTGACGCTGGGCATCGGCGTCGCCGTCGCCGTCGCCCTGCACCGGCTCACCCGCACCCGCATCACGCACGACGAGAGGGAGGGAGTCCATCACGTACACGTCCGAGGACAGCTGACGTTCCTGGCGGTGCCCCGGCTCAACCAGGCCCTGCATCTCGTGCCCCAGGGCGCCCGAGCCGTGGTGGAGCTGGACGGTTCGTTCATGGACCACGCGGCGTACGAGTCGCTGCACGACTGGCAGAAGACGCACACCGCGCAGGGCGGCTCCGCCGAGCTGACCAGCCGCAGCGCCCGCGTCCGGATCGCCGAGCCCTCCCCCGCGACAGGGCGCCGCACCGGCACCGCGACCACCGGGGCCGAGGAGCCCGCCGACTGCCGCTGCCGACCCTGGACGGCGTGGCGCAACCACCAGTGCGAGGGACCGCAGTCCGTGGTGGCGTCCGGTGGGCCACCGGCGGGGGCATCGGGCCCGCACGGCGCCGGGGCGGCCGGCCGCGGTCCGGGCCGGCCGACGCGGGACCACCCGGCCGGCACACCCGGCGGAGCGAACGGCGGAGCACCCGTCGGGGTGAACGGCGCAACGCCGGGCGGCGCCCCGGCAGCCTCGTCGCCGCCGCCGTCGGAGCCCAGCGAGCACCAACTGGTGCGTGGCATCAGCGCGTTCCAGCGCAACACGGCACCCCTGGTGCGGGGTGAACTGGCCCGGCTGGCCCGTGAGGGGCAGCGCCCGACCCAGCTCTTCCTGACCTGTGCCGACTCACGTCTCGTCACCTCGATGATCACCTCCAGTGGTCCGGGCGACCTCTTCGTGGTGCGCAACGTGGGCAACCTCGTACCGCTGCCCGGCGAGGAGAGCGGGGACGACTCGGTGGGAGCCGCGATCGAGTACGCGGTGGACGTGCTGAAGGTGCGCTCCATCACGGTGTGCGGACACTCCGGGTGCGGAGCCATGCAGGCGCTGCTCGACGCCGGTCCCGGTGACGCCCGGACCCCGCTGGAGCGCTGGCTGCGACACGGCCGGCCGAGCCTGCGACGCGTGGCCGACGAGACCGACGCCGACCGGCCCGGCGCCCGGATGACCGGACGCGAGCCCGAGGACGTGGTCGAGCGGCTCTGCCTGACCAACGTCGTCCAGCAGCTGGAGCATCTGCGCGCGCACGAGTCGGTGACCCGAGCCCTCGGGGAAGGAGCACTGGAACTGCACGGGATGTACTTCCATGTGGGCGAGGCCCAGGCCTATCTGCTCACGGAGACCGACGGAGGCCAGGTCTTCGGCCATGTGGGGGCGGCGGATCTGACCGCGTGATCGCCACCCCTCACGCCCCGCGC
>NZ_VJZD01000025.1 GCF_009377175.1 Streptomyces adustus | reverse complement strand
CACCCGGGCGGCTACCGCGAACTGTCCGGACGCGAGGTCGAGGTGCTGCGACTGGTCGCGGAGGGCCAGTCGAACAAGGCGATCGGCGTCTCCATGGGCCTGTCCGCGCTGACCGTCAAGAGCCACCTCGCCCGTATCGCCCGCAAGCTCGGCACGGGCGACCGCGCCGGGATGGTCGCGGTGGCGCTGCGGACCGGCATCATCCACTGACCACCACGACCGCCTACCGATCTCCCGACCGGGTCACCGCCCGAAGCTTCACCCCTTTGCCCCACTGACCGATTCCACTGACACGTGTGATACGTGACTGGTTTACACCCCCCAGGCGCCCGCCGACGGAACGTTCCGTCGGCGGGCGCTGTCGATACACGGATACCCTTGACATGTGACCGACGCCCAAGAGACCGCAGCAGCCACGTCACTGCGAACCACCGGAGGCGCCCCTCCGGACGACGGCGGATCTTCTGCGACCGGGGCGCCCGTACCCCTGCTCGAACCCCGCGAGGGCATTCCGCCGGTGATCACCGACGAGGCCGCCCTCGCCGAGGTGATCGCCGCCTTCGCCGCCGGGACCGGCCCGGTGGCCGTGGACGCCGAACGCGCGTCCGGCTACCGCTACGGCCAGCGCGCCTATCTGGTGCAGCTGCGCCGCGCCGGCGCCGGCTCCGCCCTGATCGACCCCGTGGCCTGCCCGGATCTCTCCGCGCTGGGCGAGGCGCTGTCCGGTGTGGAGTGGGTGCTGCACGCGGCCACCCAGGACCTGCCCTGTCTGCGCGAGATAGGCATGGTCCCGAGTGTGCTGTTCGACACCGAGCTGGCCGGACGACTCGCCGGGTTCCCCCGGGTCGGCCTGGGCGCCATGGTCGAGAGCGTGCTCGGATTCGTACTGGAGAAGGGCCACTCCGCCGTCGACTGGTCGACCCGGCCGCTGCCCGAGCCGTGGCTCCGCTACGCGGCCCTGGACGTGGAACTCCTCGTCGACCTGCGCGACGCGCTGGAGAAGGAGCTGGACCGGCAGGGCAAACTGGAGTGGGCCCGGCAGGAGTTCGACGCGATCGCCTCGGCTCCGCCGCCGGAGCCCCGCAAGGACCCCTGGCGACGCACGTCCGGCATGCACAAGGTGCGGCGGCGGCGCCAGCTCGCGGTGGTGCGCGAGCTGTGGGAGACCCGCGACCGGATCGCGCAGCGCCGGGACGTCTCGCCGGGCAAGGTGCTCGGCGACGCGGCCATCGTCGAGGCCGCCCTCTCGCTGCCGGCCAATGTGCACGCCCTCGCCGCGCTGGCCGGGTTCGGGCATCGCATGGGGCGGCGGCAGCTGGACCAGTGGCAGGCGGCCGTCGACCGCGCCAGGGCGCTGCCCGAAGCGCAGCTGCCGCAGCCTGGGCAGCAGGTGACCGGCCCGCCCCCGCCGCGGGCGTGGGCGGACAAGGACCCGGCCGCGGCGGCCAGGCTGTCGGCCGCGCGGGCCGCGGTGTCGGCGCTGGCCGAGCGGATCGACATGCCTCAGGAGAACCTGATCACACCGGACACCGTGCGGCGGGTCTGCTGGGAGCCGCCGAAGAACACGGACGTGGACTCCACCGCGGCCGCGCTGGCCGGTTACGGCGCACGCCCCTGGCAGGTGCAACTGGTGGCCCCGGCCCTGTCCGAGGCCCTGTCCGTCAAGACCCCCTGACCACCACGACCCACCGAGGCCCCCGACGACTCCCCATACGGCCCGTCGGGGCCCGACCGGACCCACCATCAACCACCGGGTCCCCCGACGGACCACCACGACCCACCGAGGTCCCCGACGGCCCCTCACAGAGTCCGCCGGGGACCTTGACGAACCACCAGGGCCCCCGGCCGAGGACCCCGACGGACCCCCACACGGCCCGTCGAAGACCCGCACGGACCATCGCAGGTCCGCAGAGGACCCCGGCGGAGCGCCGCACAGACCGCCCAGGAACCTGACGAACCTCCACACGGACCATCGGGGGCCCTGACGCGGACCGCCACGGGCCGGTCGAGGCCCCCGGCGGACGTCCGAGCACTCCAGCGGACCTCCGCTGCCGAAGGGGCCGCCGGGGACGCGGGCGGACCGCGTCCGCACTCCGCCCCGCCCTGCGTCTCCCCGTACGCCCCGAAGAGGTGGCGGAAACGGAGCAGGGGCGTACGTCGAGATCACGCCAAGATCCGGCGTGGACGGGCGGCGGCACGCCCCTCCCGCGCGGCGACATCGCCACACGCTCACCTGACCCCGGCACGCCCTGCAAGGCGACCCCGGCGCCCCCACGAGGCCACTTCGACACCCCCGCGGGAGCGGCTTCCGCACCCCCGCGGGAGCGGCTCCGGGGCGCGGGCGAATGTGACCTTCGCCGCTCCAGCCCCCGGGACTGGGCAGCATGGTTACTCGCAAGTAGCATGGGGAGGTGAGCGCGCGCTCAGCGCGTGTGCCGCGCTGCAGTGCCATCCCGCATCTGGAGGAGAGCCATCGTGCCTCGTACCGTCAGGGACGTCGTCTTCGTCGACGGCGTCCGCACCCCGTTCGGCAAGGCGGGCCCGAAGGGCATCTACCACGAGACCCGCGCCGACGACCTCGTCGTGAAGGCGATCCGGGAGCTGCTGCGCCGCAACCCGGGCCTCGACCCCAAGAAGATCGACGAGGTCGCCATCGCCGCGACCACGCAGATCGGCGACCAGGGTCTGACGCTGGGCCGTACGGCCGGCATCCTCGCCGGTCTCCCCCAGTCGGTCCCCGGCTACTCCATCGACCGCATGTGCGCGGGCGCGCTGACCGCCGTCACCACCGCCGCGGGCTCCATCGCCTTCGGCGCGTACGACGCCGTGATCGCCGGTGGTGTCGAGCACATGGGCCGTCACCCCATGGGCGAGGGCGTCGACCCCAACCCGCGGTTCGTCAGCGAGAAGCTCGTCGACGAGTCCGCCCTGTTCATGGGCATGACCGCGGAGAACCTGCACGACCGCTACCCCACCATCACCAAGCAGCGCGCCGACGAGTACGCCGTGCGCTCGCAGGAGAAGGCCGCCAAGGCGTACGCCGACGGCAAGATCCAGCAGGACCTGGTGCCGATCTCGGTCCGCCGCACCAACGCGGAAGCCGGTGAGACGGGCTGGGGCCTGGTCACCGCCGACGAGCCGATGCGCCCGGGGACCACCCTGGAGAGCCTGGCCGGCCTCAAGACCCCGTTCCGGGTGCACGGCCGGGTCACGGCGGGCAACGCGGCCGGTCTGAACGACGGTGCCACCGCCTCGATCCTCGCCTCCGAGGACTTCGCCCGCGAGCACGACCTGCCGGTCAAGATGCGCCTGGTCTCCTACGCCTTCGCCGGCGTCGAGCCTGAGGTGATGGGCTACGGCCCGATCCCGGCCACCGAGAAGGCCCTGGCCCAGGCCGGCCTGACGATCGAGGACATCAACCTCTTCGAGATCAACGAGGCGTTCGCCGTCCAGGTCCTCGCCTTCCTGGAGCACTACGGCATCGCCGACGACGACGCGCGCGTCAACCAGTACGGCGGCGCGATCGCCTACGGCCACCCGCTCGCCTCGTCGGGTGTGCGTCTGATGACGCAGCTGGCCCGCCAGTTCGAGGAGCAGCCGCACGTCCGCTACGGCCTGACCACCATGTGCGTCGGCTTCGGCATGGGCGCGACGGTCATCTGGGAGAACCCGCACTTCGAGGGGGACAAGTGAGCAACACCGCTGAGCTTCTGAAGGGTGCGGCCGAGCTGTTCCCCGATGAGGTCGTGACGTCGGCGCACGTACGCCACCTCGACCTGCCGTACGGCGCCGGGCGCTTCGCGCTCGTCACGCTGGACAACGGCTTCGACCACACCAAGCCGACCACCTTCGGCCCGGCGTCGCTGGCGAACCTCAACGCCGCGATCGACCAGGTCGAGGCGGAGGCCGCGGCCGGCGAGATCGTCGGTGTCGGCATCACCGGCAAGCCGTTCATCTTCGCGGTCGGCGCCGACCTCAAGGGCGTCGAGCTCCTCAAGGAGCACAAGGACGCGCTCGCCATCGGCAAGGGCGGTCACGAGGTCTTCAAGCGCCTCGCGGGCCTCGCGGTCCCGACCTTCGCGTACTACAACGGCGCGGCCATGGGCGGCGGCGTCGAGGTCGGCCTGCACTGCACCTACCGCACGGTCTCCAAGGCCCTGCCGGCGTTCTCGCTGCCCGAGGTCTTCCTCGGCCTGGTCCCCGGCTGGGGCGGCTGCACGATCCTGCCGAACCTGATCGGCGCGGACAAGGCCGTCTCGGTGATCATCGAGAACAGCCTCAACCAGAACAAGCAGCTCAAGGGCCAGCAGGTCTTCGACCTCGGCATCGCCGACGCCCTCTTCGAGGGTGCGGACTTCCTGGAGCAGTCGCTGATCTGGACGGCGAACGTCCTCAAGGGCGACATCGCGGTCGAGCGTCCGGCGATCGACCGCGGCGAGGCCTGGGACCAGGCCGTCGCCCGCGGCCGCGCCGCCGCCGACGGCAAGGTGCACGGTGCGGCCCCGGCCGCCTACCGCGCGCTGGACATCATCGCCGCCGCCAAGAACGGCGACCTCCAGCAGGGCTACGACGCCGAGGACCTGGCGCTCGCCGACCTGATCATGGGTGGCGAACTGCGCTCCGGCATCTACGCGTTCAACCTGGTGCAGAAGCGCGGCAAGCGCCCGGCCGGCGCCCCGGACAAGAGCCTGGCGCGCCCGGTCACCAAGGTCGGCGTGGTCGGCGCGGGCCTGATGGCCTCGCAGCTGGCGCTGCTGTTCCTGCGCCGCCTGGAGGTCCCGGTCGTCCTCACGGACATCGACCAGGAGCGCGTCGACAAGGGTGTGGGCTACGTCCACGCCGAGATCGACAAGCTGCTCGGCAAGGGCCGGATCAACCAGGACAAGGCCAACCGCCTCAAGGCGCTGGTCTCCGGTGTGCTGGACAAGGCCGAGGGCTTCGCGGACGCGGACTTCATCATCGAGGCCGTGTTCGAGGAGATCGGCGTCAAGCAGCAGGTGTTCGCGGAGGTCGAGGCGGTCGCCCCGGCGCACGCGATCCTCGCCACCAACACCTCGTCCCTCTCGGTCACCGAGATGGCCTCGAAGCTGAAGAACCCCGAGCGGGTCGTCGGCTTCCACTTCTTCAACCCGGTCGCGATCCTGCCGCTGCTGGAGATCGTCCGCGGCGAGCAGACCGACGACGCGTCGCTGGCGACCGCGTTCGCGGTGGCCAAGAAGCTGAAGAAGACCGCGGTCCTGGTGAAGGACGCCCCGGCGTTCGTCGTCAACCGCATCCTCACCCGCTTCATGGGCGAGATCCAGAACGTCATCGACGAGGGCACCTCCGTCGAGGTCGCGGAGAAGGCGGTCGAGCCCCTGGGCCTGCCGATGTCCCCGCTGGTCCTGCTGGAGCTGGTCGGTCCCGCGATCGGTCTGCACGTCTCGGAGACCCTCAACCGGGCCTTCCCGGACCGCTTCACGGTCTCCCCGAACCTCGCGGCCGTCGTCAAGGCGGGCAAGCGCGGCTTCTACGTCTACTCCGCCGAGAACGGCTTCAAGCCGGTGCTGGACCCCGAGGTCGCCGCGCTCCTGAAGCAGGGCGACGTCGTCCTGACCGAGGAGCAGGTGCGCGCCCGGGTCCTCGACGCGGTCGCCCAGGAGATCGGGCTCATGCTCGACGAGGGCGTCGTCGCCGAGGCCCAGGACATCGACCTGTGCCTGATCACGGGCGCCGGCTGGCCCTTCCACCTGGGCGGCATCACGCCGTACCTGGACCGTGAGGGTGTCTCGCAGCGGGTGAACGGCAAGCCGTTCCTGGAGCCTGGGGTGGCTTCGGTCCCGGCGTGACGTCCACCGGGCACCGGTCCTGACACCGGTGCGACACCACAGACCGCCCCCGCCGCTTCCACAGCGGCGGGGGCGGTCTGCGTGTCACCGTCGTTCAGACCGTGCGCCACGCCTCCAGCGCCAGGCCCGCCTCGGCCTTGCGGCGGGTGAGGCGCAGTTCGCCGGTCGACGGGGAGAGGGCGGCCGCGACCACGCGGCCGTCCTCGTCCACGGTGAGGCTCACCTCCGCGTCCCCGGGCAGTTGCGCGCCCGACTCGGTCCACCAGGCCCCGGCCGTCTCCTGTTCGGTCGGGTGGGCGGCGAAGGCGATCCGGCCCGAGTCGGCGCGCTGGGCGAGCAACGTACAGTCGTGGCCGTCCAGTTCGCAGCGGACCGCCGCGACCCGGCCGGGACCGGCGGCGGTCAGCACGGTGACGGGCTCGCCGCCGGGACGCCAGGCGCGCAGGTCGCCGGAGTCGTCGGTGAAGAGCAGGGTCGTACTCCCCGACGAGGTGGCCAGCGCGCGCAGCGTGCCCGGGCGGGCCGTGGCCTCCATCGCCTCCTCCAGGACCGGCGCGGCGCCCGCCTCCTCCTGCCGCCAGTGCAACAGGGCGCCCGGCACCGCCGCGTACAGCTCGACGCGGCCCGACTCCCCCGTCACCGCGGCCGGTTCCCCCTGGACGTCGTGCCCCTTCAGGTCGTGCCAGGGTTCCCAGCCGCCCGTCTCCTTCTGGGCCCGCATGCTCATCCCGCCGGCCGCGTTGCGGACGAAGACGTGGGCGCGTCCCTCGGCGTCCACCGCGACCGTGGGGATCCCGGTGCGGTCGCCCTTCTTGTCGGGGTGCCCGATCGAGGTCCAGTCCAGGGCCGAGAGCCGGGGTTGGTAGTGGGTGGAGTGCACCAGGCCGGACTCGCCGGGCGCGGTGGGCCGCCAGGAGACCAGATGGGCATAGCCGTCGACACCCTGTCCGGTGCCGAGGACGGGGTGCAGTCGCTGCTCGCCGCCGACCCTGCGGGGCGCGCTCCAGGCGCCGCCGGGACCGCGTTCGGCGCGGCACAGGACCGCTTCGTCCGAGAACATGTAGACACTGAGCCGGCCGTCGCGGCCGCGTATGAACCAGTCGCCGTGCACCGGATCACCTTAATGCCGCCGCCGGGGACCGTGGTCGATACCGGGTGATCTCCGTGCGAGGCTGGGCGCATGAGCGACCAGGACGCGCGCCCCCTCCTCGTGATCGTCGACGCGGCGAACGTCGTCGGGTCGGTGCCCGACGGCTGGTGGCGCGACCGGCACGGCGCCGCGCGGCGGCTGCGGGACCGGCTGGCGGCGGACGGCCTGCCGGGGCACGACGGCCCGGTGGAGATCGTCCTGGTGGTGGAGGGCGCGGCCCGTGGGGTGGAGTCCGTGCCGGGGGTACGGGTGGAGTCGGCGCCCGGCAGCGGCGACGACCACCTCGTCCGGGTCGTCGCCGATGCCGCCGGGCGCCCCTGTCTGGTCGTCACGGCCGACCGTGAACTCCGGCGCCGGGTGACGGAGTTGGGCGCGCAGGTGACGGGACCGCGAGCGGTACGGGGTGACGGCCGTCCGGGGTGACGGCCGTACGAGGTGACGGCCGTACGAGGTGACGGCCGTACGGGCTGTGGCGGCCGTACGGGCTGTGGCGGCCGTACGGGCTGTGGCGGCCGTACGAGGTGACGGCCGTGCGGGCTGTGGCGGTAAGGGCTGACGGCCGGTCGGCTCACTGTCCCGCCGCCGCCCGCCGGTACAGCACCGCCCCGTCCACCCTCCCCGCCTCCTGGTACCCGGCCGCCAGCAGGTGCCGCAGCCCGGGAACGCGTGCCGGGCCGTACGGGCCGCCGCGGGAGTCGTCGACGATCAGCGACGGCGGACGGTCGGCCAGTTCCGCGCGGAAGACCGGCCAGGTGCCGGGAACCGCGTACTTCTCGCCGACCTGGGGGCCGTCGCGGCCGCCGCTGAAGTTGGTGAGCAGACCGGCCGTCAGATAGCGGCTGGCGGGGATGCGGTCGGCCAGCCAGTACGTCTCCGGGTGCATGCCCCACAGCAGGACCCGGTCGGTGGGGCCGGTGCGGTCGGCGACGGCGGCGGCCAGGCGCTGGGCGTGGGCGAGTTCGGGGCGCGGGGCGAGCAGCCCCCAGGCAAGGAACAGGGCGCAGCAGCAGGACGAGGTCAGCACGGCGGCCGGCGCCCGGTCCCGGGGCAGGATCTGGAGCGCGGAGGTGGCCAGCAGCGCGAGCGGCGGGATCAGCTGGAGGTAGTAGTGGCCGAAGAAGTGGAAGCCCAGCAGCACCGCTCCGCCCGACGCGGCCAGCCACAGCCAGAGGTCGGCCGCGCCCGTGCGCGCGATGCGCAGGGCCCGTACGACGGGTGGGAGCAGGCCCGCGCAGGCGACCGCGAGGATGGCCGTGTTGAGCAGCCCGCGGCCCAGGACGTGCAGTTCGGAGCCGGTGAACGTGGCGTAGGCGGCGGAGCCGGTGACGGTCCAGAAGAGGAAGCCCGCCGGGTCGGTCAGCAGGGCGGCGCCCAGCACCGGCAGGGCCGCGCCGGTCGCCAGCCGCAGCAGGGCCGGCCGTGCGGTGCCGTCCGGCCGTGCGGTGCCGCAGAGCCACAGCACCGGCAGCAGTACCGCGCCCCCGGTCTGTTTGGCGAGGAAGGCGCAGGCCACCGCGGCCCCGGCGGTCGCCCAGCAGCGCCGGTCGGCGCACCACATCGCGACTGCCGTACAGGGCAGTATGAACACCTCGAAGCCCGCCGCCTGCGCGTCCTCGGGGTTGAGTCCGACCGAGACCAGCAGGTAGAGCACGCCGGCGGTGCGGCCGGCGCGGTCGCCCCAGCGGCGCCGGGCGAGCGAGGCGAGAGCCGCGGCGGTGAGCAGCTCGGCCAGCACCGCGAACACCCGCACGCAGGTGAGGGAGTGCGAGCCGCACAGGGCGAACGCCCCCTGGTAGAGCCACGGCACCAGCGGCGGCTTGCGGTCCACGACCGTCTGGTAGAGCTGTCCGCCGTGGGCCAGGAGGCGGGCCTGCACGGCGAGATAACCCTCGTCCGGGTTCCACAGCGGCGGCACGAAGGACGGCACCCGGGTGACGCAGGCCAGCACCGCGAGCAGAGGTAAAAGGCGCTTCCAGTACGACGTCGCCGCTTCGGCTGCGACTACGGAACGTGGTGTGGCGAGCGGCGCGGCAGACATGGGGAGCACGTTATCCGGCCCCGCATCCCTCACCTGAACGGGACATACGACGCCGGGTGGTCGGATGGTTCGATCACTCCCCGTGCTTGGGGATCTGGTCGGCCGTGACCTCCTCGTGGCGTCCCAGACGGCTGTGCGAACGGCCGTACAGGAAGTAGACGCCGAAGCCGATCACCATCCACACCGCGAACCGGAGCCAGGTCTCGGCGGGAAGGTTCAGCATCAGCCAGAGCGTGGCGAGGACCGAGACGATCGGGAGGAACGGCACCCAGGGGGTACGGAAGGAGCGGTGCAGGTCGGGGCGGGTACGGCGGAGGATGATCACGCCGAGGGCGACGACCACGAAGGCGAAGAGCGTGCCGATGTTCACCAGTTCGGCGAGCTCGCTGAGGCTGGTGAAGCCCGCGACGATCGCGATGATCACACCGAGCAGGATGGTCGGCCGGTGCGGGGTGCGGTAGCGGGGGTGGACCCGGGAGAAGAAGCGGGGCAGCAGCCCGTCACGGCTCATCGCGAAGAACACCCGCGTCTGCCCCAGGAGCAGGATCATGCAGACCGTGATCAGGCCGACGGCGGCGCCGAAGCTGATCACGCCCGCGAACCAGGGGTGTCCGGTGGCCTTGAACGCGTCGGCGAGCGGGGCGTCCACGGACAGCTTGCTGTAGTGCTCCATGCCGGTCACCACGATGGAGACGGCGACGTAGAGGGTGGTGCAGACGAGCAGCGAGCCGAGGATGCCGCGCGGCATGTCGCGCTGGGGGTTCTTGGTCTCCTCGGCGGCGGTGGCGACCACGTCGAAGCCGATGAAGGCGAAGAAGACCACGGACGCGGCGGTGAAGATGCCCATCACGCCGAAGTTGGAGGGAGCCCAGCCGGCCATCAGCTGGATCAGCGGGGCCTTGAGGCCGCCGCCCGCCGGGACCGGCTGCGCCTTGGGGATGAACGGGTGGTAGTGGGCGGTGTTGATGAAGAAGGCGCCCGCGACGATGACGATGAGGACGACGGCCACCTTGATCGCGACGATGACCTCGGTGACGCGCGCGGAGAGCTTCATGCCGAGCACCAGGACGCCGGTCAGCACCAGGACGAGGGCGGCGGCGAGGATGTCGAAGCCGAAGCCGTGGGCCGTGTCCCGGCTGCCGAGCTCCGCGGGCAGATGCCAGCCAGCGTTGTCCAGCAGCGAGCGGATGTAGCCGGACCAGCCGACGGCGACCACCGCGGTGCCGAGCGCGAACTCCAGCACCAGGTCCCAGCCGATGATCCAGGCGGGCAGCTCGCCGAGGGAGGCGTACGAGAAGGTGTACGCGGATCCCGCCACCGGGAGGGTGGAGGCGAACTCGGCGTAGCACAGCGCGGCCAGGGCGCAGACGACGCCGGCCACGACGAAGGCCAGGGCGACCGCGGGGCCCGCGTTCTCCTTGGCGACCTTGCCGGTCAGGACGAAGATGCCGGTGCCGATGATGACGCCGACGCCGAAGACGGTCAGGTCCAGCGCGGACAGGGATTTCCTGAGCGCGTGCTCGGGCTCCTCGGTATCGAGGATCGACTGCTCGACCTTCTTCGTCCGGAAGAGGGTGCTGGTCACGGCGTACCTCCCACGCTTTGTCGTCCTCGACATGATCGAGAGGGGGCGTAGTCCGTGTGCCCCGGCGCGGGAGCTTTCACGCGGACGGGCCGGTTCCACCACCCTTCTCGATGGTGAAACCGGCCCGTCCGGCCGTGTCGTGTTGCGCCTGGACCGTCAGTCGCGCGCGGGCTCGACCTCGGCGGTCGGCCGGTCGAAGCGTCCGTCCAGCTTCGAGACCAGGCCGGTGACCTGGCGGGCGATGTCAGGCGCGGTGAGCCCGATCTCCGCCATGACCTCGGCGCGGGAGGCGTGGTCGAGGAAGCGCGGCGGGATGCCGAAGTCGCGCAGCGGGATGTCGACACCCGCGTCGCGCAGGGCCTGCGCGACCGCGGAGCCGACACCGCCGACGCGGGAGTTGTCCTCGACGGTGACGACCACGCTGTGCCGCTCGGCGAGCGGGGCCATCGCCTCGTCGACGGGCTTGACCCAGCGCGGGTCGACGACGGTGGTGGTGATGCCCTGCTTCTCCAGCAGTTCGGCGATCTCCAGGCACATCGGCGCCAGCGCGCCGACGGAGACCAGGAGCACATCGGGTGTGCGGGTGCCCGGCTCGCGCAGCACGTCCATGCCCCCGACCCGGCCGACGGCCGGTACGGCGGGGCCGACGGCGCCCTTGGAGAAGCGGACCACGGTGGGCGCGTCCTCGACGGCGACGGCCTCGCGCAGCTGGGCGCGGACCTGGTCGGCGTCGCGCGGGGCGGCCAGCCTGAGGCCGGGCACGACCTGGAGGATCGACATGTCCCACATGCCGTTGTGGGAGGCGCCGTCGGTGCCGGTGACGCCGGCCCGGTCCAGGACGAAGGTGACTCCGCACTTGTGCAGCGCCACGTCCATCAGCACCTGGTCGAAGGCGCGGTTGAGGAAGGTGGCGTACACGGCGAAGACCGGGTGGACACCGCCGGCGGCCAGGCCCGCGGCCGAGACGGCGGCGTGCTGCTCGGCGATGCCGACGTCGTAGACGCGCTCGGGGAAGGTCTTGGCGAACTTGTCCAGGCCGACCGGCTGGAGCATGGCGGCCGTGATGGCGACGATGTCCTCGCGCTCCTTGCCGAGCTCGACCATCTCGTCGCCGAAGACGGAGGTCCAGTCGGCGCCGGAGGAGGCGATCGGCAGACCCGTGTCGGGGTGGATCTTGCCGACGGCGTGGAAGCGGTCGGCCTCGTCCTGGAGGGCGGGCTGGTAGCCGCGGCCCTTCTCGGTGAGGCAGTGCACGATGACGGGGCCGCCGAAGCGCTTGGCGCGGGCCAGCGCGGACTCCAGGGCCTCGATGTCGTGGCCGTCGATCGGGCCCACGTACTTCAGGCCGAGGTCCTCGAACATGCCCTGCGGGGCGATGAAGTCCTTCAGGCCCTT
Organism: Streptomyces adustus; assembly: GCF_009377175.1. GTDB lineage: Bacteria > Actinomycetota > Actinomycetes > Streptomycetales > Streptomycetaceae > Streptomyces > Streptomyces adustus. Next base: position 51,638 of record NZ_VJZD01000025.1, on the reverse strand, counting down.
CTTCGCGCCGTGCAGGGTCTCGTAGAGCGGCTTGCCCACGACCGGGGTGCGCTCCAGGAGGTCCTTGCCACGGGCCAGGAAGCGCTCGTAGCCGTCGGTGGTGCGCAGCGTGGCGAGGTGGTTGGCCAGGCCGCCGATGGTGGGCGCGTACGAGCGCTCGTTGTCGTTGACGACGATGACCAGCGGACGGTCCTTGGCGTCGGCGATGTTGTTGAGCGCCTCCCAGGCCATGCCGCCGGTCAGCGCGCCGTCACCGATCACGGCGACCACGTGGCTGTCGCGTTTGCGCAGCTCGTTCGCCTTGGCGAGGCCGTCGGCCCAGCCGAGGACCGTGGAGGCGTGGCTGTTCTCGATGACGTCGTGCTCGGACTCGGCCTGCGAAGGGTAGCCGGACAGGCCGCCCTTCATCTTCAGCTTCGAGAAGTCCTGGCGTCCGGTGAGCAGCTTGTGCACATAGGACTGGTGGCCCGTGTCCCACAGGACCTTGTCCTTCGGGGACTCGAAGACGCGGTGCAGGGCGATGGTGAGCTCGACCACGCCGAGGTTGGGGCCGAGGTGGCCGCCTGTCTTGGACACGGCGTCGACGAGGAAGGTCCGGATCTCCTCTGCCAGCTGGTCCAGCTCCTCCAGACTGAGCCGGTCCAGATCGCGCGGTCCCCTGATGCGGGTCAGCAGCGGCACCCGTGCCTCCTTGCACTTAAAAAGCTGATCGAGCTGTTGCCGGGCTCGTCGAGTCTAATGTTCCGTCCCGGCGGGTGATGCCCGGGCTCCTCGTCATGGGTCATGCGAACGGCCGTACCCACGATTGCCCGGCGTATGACATACCTGTGCCCGGCACCGCCGTTGGTGCCGGGCACAGGATCTTCCGCGGGGGCCGCCGCCGGTTTCCGCGGCGGCCCCGGTGCGGTGTTACGCGCGGCCCGCGGCCTTCTGGCTCTTGCGGGAGACGGAGTCGATGACGACCGCGCCCAGGAGCACCGCACCAGTGATCATGTACTGGATGGAGGTGTTCATGTTGAGCAGGTCCAGACCCGTCTGGATCGACTGGATGACCAGCATGCCCAGGAGGGCCGACCAGACGTTTCCGCGACCACCGAAGAGGCTGGTACCACCGATGACGGCCGCCGCGATGGCGAGCATCAGGGTGTTGCCGCCACCGGCGTTGAGCGTGGCGCTCGCGGTCTGGCCGGCGAAGAACATACCGCCGATGGCCGCGAAGGAACCGGAGATGGCGAAGACGGAGATACGGACCATCGGCACGCTGATGCCGGCCCGGCGGGCGGCCTCGATGCCACCGCCGACCGCGAAGATCTTGCGGCCGTACGTGGTGCGGCGCAGCACGAAGTCGACGATCACCAGGGAGGCGAGGAAGATCACCAGGGCGTTGGAGACACCGGAGGCGTTGTTCAGCACGGCAGCGGCGGCGAAGGCGGCCACGGCGAGCGCGACGACACGCAGCAGGATCTCGCTGGTGGGGCGGAAGGGCACCCCGGCGGCCTTGCGGCGGCGCTGCTCCATGAAGGAGCCGACGAGCATCGACAGGACGGCGAGGCCGGCCAGCAGGTAGGCGCCGATGACGGCCTGGTCCATGAAGAAGGAGCTCTGGCCGAGCAGGTGCACCGGGCCGGTCTCGGCCGGGATGTTGATGGTGCCGCTCGAACCGAGCAGCCACAGCATCAGACCGCTCCAGCCCAGGAAGCCGGCCAGCGTCACGACGAAGGCGGGCACGCCGATCCGGGCGAAGAACCAGCCCTGGAGCGCGCCGATGGCGGCACCGGTCAGGACGGTCAGGAACAGGGCCAGCCACTGGTTCATGCTGTGGTTGACCACGAACACCGCGAAGACGGTGGACGCCAGGCCGCTGACCGAGCCGACGGAGAGGTCGATCTCACCGAGCAGCAGCACGAAGACCAGGCCGATGGCGAGCATGCCGGTGGCCGAGAGGAAGTAGCTGATGTTCGACAGGTTGTCGGCGCTCAGGAACCGGTCGTTCTGCGTCTGGAAGATCGTCCAGATGACGATCAGGCCGACGAAGACCGGCAGCGAGCCCAGCTCGCCACCCTTGATCTTGCGCTTGAACTCGGTGACGTAGCCCTTGAGGCCCTCTTCGCGGACCAGCAGACGCGGGTCGACGACGGCGACCGGCGCGGCGGTGGGGTCGTCGGCGGGAGCGACCGTGCTCTGCTCCACCTCGGCCTCCGCCTTGGAAACCTTGGACGTGTCGCTCACTTTGCGGCCTCCGCACTGCGACGCCCCGCACGACGGGTCACGGCGTTGTCCGTGGCTCCGGTGATCGCGGCGATGATCTCTTCGTGGCTGGTGTCCTTCACGGAGAAGGAACCGTTGTTCTTGCCCAGGCGCAGGACGGCGACGGTGTCCGCGACGGCCTTCACATCGGCCATGTTGTGGCTGATGAGGATGACGCCGAGGTTGCGCTCGCGCAGCCGCTCGACCAGGTCGAGGACCTGCGCGGTCTGCTCGACGCCGAGGGCGGCGGTCGGCTCGTCGAGGATGACGACCTTGGGGTCGCCGATCAGGGCGCGGGCGATGGCCACGACCTGGCGCTGACCGCCGGAAAGGCTCGCGATCGGGATGCGCACGCTCGGGATGCGGATGGAGAGCGTGCTCAGCAGCTCGCGCGCCTTCTGCTCCATGGTGACCTCGTCGATCGCACCACGGTGCTTCAGCTCACGACCGAGGTAGAGGTTGCCCACCACGTCGAGGTTGTCGCACAGAGCGAGGTCCTGGTAGACCGTCGCGACGCCGAGTCCGGAGGCGTCGTGCGGCTTGTTGATGCTGACCGCCTTGCCCTCCCACTCGATGACGCCCTCATCGATGGGGTGGACACCCGCGATCGTCTTGACCAGGGTGGACTTTCCGGCGCCGTTGTCGCCCACCAGGGCGACCACTTCTCCGGCGTGGACCTCCAGCTCGACGTCGGTGAGGGCCTGAACCGCACCGAACCGCTTGGAGACTCCGCGCAACGCCAGCACGGGCGTAGCGGACACGTGAACCATCTCCTTCGCCGCCTGACCGGCGGGGATGCCGCGCTCGATCAAACAGGCGCGGAGGGATGTGCGAAAAGCACAAGGTTTACAAGATGAACATGCGCGAATCCGTCGCGCTTCGCAACGGTTCCATCCGACGCCCGCCCCGCAGCGGGGTGTGAAGGTGGGGCAGGCGTCGGACAGGTTCGCGGGACCGCCGGGCGGTCGTGACTCGGGCGGCTACCCGTGGTGCGGGTAGTCGCCCGAGACGAACTGCTTACTGAAGGCCGGCAGCCTTGCAGGCCGCGGCGAAGTCCGCGGTGCAGATGTCGGCGACGGAGTACAGACCGTCCTTGATCACCGTGTCCTTGATGTTGGCCTTGGTGACCGAGACCGGGGTCAGCAGCTGCGAGGGCACCTTGTCGCCGGAGCCGCTGGTGAGCTCCTGGGTGGCCAGGGACTTGATGTCCTTGCCCTGGAGCAGGTTGACCGCGAGCTGGGCAGCGGCGTCCGCCTCCGGCTTGAAGGCCTTGTAGACCGTGGAGGACTGGGTGCCGGCGACGATGCGCTGGATGCCCGCGAGCTCGGCGTCCTGGCCCGTCAGCGGGATGCCGCTGATCTTCGCGCCCTTGAGGGTGTTGGCGATACCACCGGCCATGCCGTCGTTGGCGGAGTAGACGCCCGCGATGTTCTTGGCACCGAGCTGGGTGATGGCGGCGGACACCTTCTGAGCGGCGACCGTGTCCTTCCACAGACCGGACTGCTCGTACGCGATGTCGACCTTGCCGTCGAGGGCCTTGTGGGCACCCGCCTTGAACTGACCGGCGTTCGGGTCGGCGTCGTCGCCGTTGATCATGACGATCTTCGACTTCGGGGTGGCCTTGGAGCCGAGCGCGGCGAGGAGGGCCTCACCCTGGAGCTCGCCGACCTTCTGGTTGTCGAAGGACACGTAGGCCGAGACCGGGCCCTGGGCGAGACGGTCGTACGCGACGACCTTGATGCCCTTGTCCACCGCGGTCTGGATGGAGGACTTGATGGCGGCCGAGTCCTGAGCGGAGATCACGAGGACCTTGACGCCCTTGGTGATCATGCTGCTGACCTGCTGCGCCTGCTTGGCAGCGTCGCCGGCCGCGTTCGCGTACTCGACGTTGCAGTCCGAGCACAGCTCCTTGACCTTGGCCTCGAACAGCGGCTTGTCGAACTTCTCGTAGCGCGCGGTCACGCTGTCGGGGAGCAGGAGACCGATGGTCTTGCTGTCCGACGAGGAGGAGCTGCTGCTGTCGGAGCTCTTGTCTCCGGCCTTGCCGCAGGCGGCCACCGAAAGGGCCATGGAAACGGCAGCGGTACCGATGACGACTCTACGCATCGTGTTGTTCATTGGTGGTGCCTCCCTGACAGGGCCGCAACGCTGCGGCCGAGGTGGGTTGGAGTCAACTCGGCCGCAGGTTCGACGTCAAGAAGTAAATACTTAACGGGTTGGCAACGGCGTGTTTCGTTCTCTAAGTGAAGGCAGGTGCTGCGGTAGACAGCGACCCGTCCAAAAGGGTCGAATCACCCATCTCGTTGAGTGCGAGAGCGAGCGCTCCGAGCACCTCGGCGCGGCCCCCAAGTGCCCCTGGGAGCACCGAGAGTTGGCGGGCGGCACTGGGGATCGCATAGCGCCCCACGGACTCCCTGATGGGCCCCAGGACCAGCTCACCGGCCTCGGCGAGATCACCGCCCAGGACGACCCGGCTGGGGTTGAGCAGGTTGCAGAGATTTGCGACACCACTGCCGATATGGCGGCCGACGTCGCCGATCACGCGACGGCATCCCGGATCCCCGTCCCTGGCCAGCCTCACGACACCCTCCATGGTCAGATCCATGCCGTGACTGGGCTGGAGCAGCGGCAGCACATAGCGCGCGGCCGTGAAGGTCTCCAGGCAGCCACGGTTGCCGCAGCGGCAGACAGGACCCGATTCATCGAGTGTAATATGTCCGATTTCTCCTGCGGTTCCGCCGGGACCCCGGTAGATCTTCCCGTCGATCACCAGCCCCGCGCCGACCCCGCTGGACACCTTGATGTAAGCAAGATCACGCACCCCGCGGCCACTGCCCCAGACCAGCTCGCCGAGGGCGCCCAGGTTGGCGTCGTTGTCCACGTGGACGGGCACGCCGAGCCGCCCCCGCATCTCCTCGGCGGGTCTGCTGCCGGTCCAGCCCGGCAGGATCGCGGTCGAGCCCAGGGTGCCGGACTCCACGTCGATCGGCCCGGGCACGCCCAGACCCACGCCCGCGATCTTCGAACGGTCCACGCCGGTGGCCGCGATCAAGCGGTTGACCAGCTCTTCCGCCCGGTCGAAGCCCTGGGCGGAGGAGGCGTCGACGTCCAGCGGCTCGGACTCCTCGGCCAGCACCTGATGGGCCAGATTGCCCACCGCGACCCGTAGGTGGGTATGCCCGAAATCGACGCCGATGACGATGCCGGCGGCACCGCTCAGCGAGACGCTGCGGGCCCGGCGGCCGCCCGCCGAGGTGGGCGTGACCTCGACGGTCCCGCCGTCCTTGAGTTCACGGACGATATTGGAGACCGTCGCCGCCGACAGGCCCGTCGTCCTCGCGATCTCCGCCTGGGTGAGCGATCCCGCCAGCCGGACGGCACGGACGACCCGCTCCAGGTTGGCTCGGTGCAGCGACGACTGCGACCCTGGAGTCTCCACGACGACCTCCTGCGCACGGGACCGCCGCGATGAGGCCCCGTCTATGTCCAACTAGTGAACTCTAAGCTGAGCCGTTCGGGTTGCCTCCCGTCAAGAGGTTGAACAATTTCGGGGGTACTGGGTGCAGCGACACACACCGCTCCCGGCCGCGGGAACGGTGTGCGCACGGGCGCCTGCGGAGCGCTACTTCAGGGTGGCCGAGGTCAGTCCCGCCTGTACCTGGCGCTGGAAGGACAGATAGACCACCAGCATCGGGATCATCGCGATGGTCACGCCCGCGAAGAGGACCGGCAGGTCGGTCGCGTAGCCCATCTGCTGCTGAAGCTGGATCAGGCCCTGGGTGAGCACGTAGCGCTCGGGATCGTCGCCGCTCTGCGGCTGCATCAGGACCGTCGGCAGGATGAACTGGTTCCACTGCCCCAGCGTGTTGAAGATTCCGACGCTGATCAGGCCGGGCTTCGCCATCGGCAGCATGACCTGGAAGAACGTCCGGGTGTGCGAGGCCCCGTCGAGGATCGCCGCCTCGAAGACGGCCGTCGGCAGGGTCCGGAAGAAGGCGTGCATGAAGAACACCGTGAACGGCAGCGAGTAGGCGACGTAGACCAGGATCAGGCCCTGGTAGGTGTTCAGCATGTCCAGGCGTTTGACCATGAAGAACAGCGGCACCAGGGCCAGGAACACCGGGAACATCGCGCCGGCCACGAAGAAGTAGTAGAGGAACCGGTTGCCCGGGAACCGGTAGCGGGCCAGCACGTACGCGGCCATCGAGCCGAAGAGCATCGTCAGCGGCACCGAGAACACCAGCACGATGACGGTGTTGAGGAGGTAGTCGCCGATACCCGTCTTCCAGGCCCGCGAGAACACGTCCAGTGACCAGTGCTGCGGCCAGCCGAAGGCCGAGCCGCCGATCTGGGCGTCGGTCTTGAAGGAGCTGAGGACCAGCCACACCAGCGGCAGCACGATCAGCAGGGCCCACAGGGCGAGGAAGCCGTGCGAGAAGGCGTTCAGTACGACGCCCTCGCGGGGCCGGCCGTCGGGGCGGACCGGGGTCCTGCCCGCGGACCGCTGGGCGGGGACCTTCGTGGTCTCCTTGATGGGGGTGCTCATCGTCGTCGTCTCTCCCGCTCAGAACTCGATGCGCTCACGGCGGGTGGCGCGCAGTGTGACCACGGACAGGACCAGGGTGAGCAGCAGCATGATCACGCCCATCGCACAGGCGTAGCCGCTCTTGCCGAAGTAGAGGAAGTTGCGCATCATCACGGTCGACATGACGTCGCTCTCGTGGTTGGGCCCGCCGCCGTAGGCGCCCATGCTCGCGGTCATCGAGGAGACCAGGACGAACATGTCCATGGCCACGATGCCCAGGTACACCCAGGCGGTCTGGACGGTGTCCCACAGCAGCGGCAGCGTGATGCGGAAGAAGGACTGGGCGCGGCCGGCGCCGTCGATGAGGGCGGCCTCGTAGACGTCCCTCGGGATCGACTGCATGGCGGCCGAGAACAGCACCAGGTAGAAGCCGACGCCGTGCCAGACGACCACCAGGATGAGCGCCCAGCGCACGATGCCGGGCTCGTTGAGCCATTCCACCGGGCTGTCGGGGTCGACCAGCCCCAGTTTGATGAGCAGTCCGTTGAGCATGCCGCCGCCGTCGCTGCGGTACACCGCGTTGAAGAGGACGGCGAGAATGGCGAGCGACAGCACCTGCGGGAAGAAGTAGACGATTTTGTAGAACGACGACCCGGCGACCCCGCTGACGCCGCCGGCACGACTGCGTCCGCCCACGTTCACCATGAAGGCGAAGAAGATCGACAGCAGAATGGTGATCACCGGGATGAACACCAGGAACTGGATGTTGTGCCAGATGGCCTTCAGGAAGACGTCGTCCTGGAAGAGGGCCTTGTAGTTGTCCAGGCCCACGAAGTCGAAGGTCTGCGACTGTCCCTTCCAGTCCGTCAGCGAATAGCCGAACGTCTGGATGTACGGCCAGATGACGAAGATCAGATAAAGCGCCACGGGAACGAGGAGAAATCCCGCGACGAACCTGTACTGCCCTTTGCGCATGGCGTTCCTGCCCCTGGTGTCCTTCCCCCGGGCCGGAGCGGATTCCGGCCCGGGGTCCGCCTCGTCGAGCGCGGTCAGTCGCGGTGGTTCTTCTTGGACGCCGGGTCCTTGGCCGCCTTGTCGACCGCCGCCTGCGCCCGCTTCAGCCACTCCTTGGGCTGGATGCGCTTGGACATGAGCTCGTTGGAGGCCGCCTCGATGGACGCGCCCATCTCGCTGTACCACTCGGTGTACAGGAACCGGAAGGTGTTGTCACCGGCCGCCTTGGACGCCTCGACCGTGGACTGGGTGCCCGGCCGCAGCTGGACGGCGGAGTCGACGCCGTCCTTGAGGATGGTCAGCGAGTTGGCCTCCTTGGCGAACGAGGTGGACCACTCCTTGGACAGCATCCGCCGCATGAACTCCTTCGCGGCGGGCAGGTTCTTGGCCTTCTTGGGGATGATGAACGGCTCGCCGGAGCCGGCCCGGATCGCCTCGAACGGCATCGCGCTGCCGGGCAGCAGCGGCATCGGCATGAACTTCATGTCGAAGTCGTCCGGGGTCTGCTTCAGCTGCTCGTTCTCCAGCCAGGAACCGCAGGTGATGAAGGCGGCCTTGTACTGGTTCCAGCGGGTCTGCGACTCGGTGTGGGTCAGACCGTTCGTGCCGGGCATCAGATAGCCCTTCTCGACGATCTCGTAGATCGCCTCGATGCCGGCCTGTGCGGCGTCGGAGCCGACGAACGCCTTCGGGTCGAGGTTGTCGATCGCCTTCATGGCGTCCAGACCGCCCTTTTTGGCGATCATGTCCATGATGGCGACATTGATGTAGTACGGGTACTTGCCCTGGTGCGCGAGGCCGCCGATGCCCTGGGACTTGGCGTCCTTGCAGATGGCGAGGAAGTCGTCCCAGGTCTTGGGCTCGCTCCAGCCCTTCTCCTTGAAGAGCTTGCCGGAGTACCACAGGCCCCACACCGTGTAGATGTAGTTGAGGGCGACGACCTTGCCCTCCTGGAGGCCCGGGTCGGTGGTGCCGGGGATCAGGGTGTCGCGGACCTTCTTGGAGGGGTCGTCGACCGAGGGCGCGTCCAGGACCTCGGCGAGGTCGAGCAGCTGGTCGTTCTTGTACAGGACGTCGACCTTGATCTGCTGGGCGCCGGAGTCGTCGACGATGTCCGGCGGGTTGCCCGCGTTGAAGCGGGGCTGGAGCTTTCCGCTGATCTCCTGGGTGCCGGTGTGGGTCGAGGTGACGCCGGCCGTCTTCTGGAAGGTCGCCTCCCACGCCTTGGCGTAGTCGTCGCCGTAGCCGCCCTTGAAGATGACGACGTCGAGCTTGCTGCCCTTCTCCACTCCGAAGGGATTGTCCTTGCTGGTCTTCCCCTTGTTGCCGTCCTTCGGGGAGTCGTCACTTCCGCCACCGCTGGCACACGCGGACAGGAAGCTCATCGTCGGTACGGAGATCAGGCCGAGCGCGGCCGAGCGCTGAATCAGGGCGCGACGGCCCACACCTTCGGAACCGTGGTTCTCTGCGGAAGTGGATCCCATGCTCAAGTCCTCGCCTTCTCACAGGACTCAGGCGGTGAACCGGATCCTCCCGGCACCGCGGTCAGGTCAAGCAGGGTCGTACAGGGCGTGCAGTTCCTCGAATCGCCGACAGGTATAGTCCACTTCCCGCCAACAGGGCAAGATCGAATGCAACGTTGGTCATCGGTCTTTTCCGAGTTGAGACCTCCCGGAAATATGAGCCGCCTGTGCGCGCCTTGCCGGAAAAATCCACTGCATAGGCCTCGAATGCCACAGTCAACACCCTTGACATCAAGGGCCACTTGCCCCACTACTGGTCCCTGCGCCTGATAGTTGACAACGTTGTCCAAAGCAGGGAGGACTCCCTCGGATGCGGCACAGAACTCGGCACGGATGGGGTACGGCGGTCGCCTTGACAGCCGCCTTGGTCATGGCGGTGGGTGCACAGGGAGCCGCGGTCGCGCAGCCCGCGACCGCGGCGGCGGACCGGGAGTTCAGCTCCTCGTTCGAGGCGGGCGACCCGGCCCCGGACTGGCTCAGCACCGTCGACACGGCCGCCGACGGCAGCGACCGGGCCTCGGGCGTCGACGGCGGCTACAGCACGGGCATCCCGGGCAACGCCACCGACCACGTCACCGACTTACGGGCGAGCGGCGAGAACACCGGCGCGGGCGAGGTGAAGGAGAACCTCGTCGACGGTGAACCCGGCACCAAGTGGCTGACCTTCGAGCCGACCGGCTGGGTCGAGTTCGACCTCGACAAGCCGCTGACCCTCGCGACCTACGCCCTCACCTCGGCCAACGACTACGCCGAACGCGACCCGCGGGACTGGACCCTGAAGGGGTCGACCGACGGCACGCAGTGGACGACCCTCGACACCCGCTCCGGCGAAAGCTTCGCCGAACGGTTCCAGACCAAGTCCTACGATCTCGCCGAACCGGCCGCCGGCTACCGGCACTTCCGGCTGGAGGTCACCCGCAACAACGGCGCCTCCGGCATCCTCCAGCTCGCCGACGTGCAGTTCTCCACCGGCGGCAGCGGCGGGCCCGTCCCGCCCGCGATGCTCTCGCTGGTGGACCGGGGCCCGAGCGGCTCGCCCACCGCCAAGGCGGGCGCCGGGTACACCGGCACGCGGGCCCTGCGCTACGCCGGACGGCACACGGCGACGGGACGGGCGTACTCGTACAACAAGCTCTTCGACGTGAACGTGGCCGTCGGCCGGGACACCGAGCTGGCCTACCGGATCTTCCCGTCCATGGCGGACGGCGACCGCGACTACGACGCCACAGATGTCGCCGTGGACCTGGCCTTCACCGACGGCACCTATCTGAGCGATCTGGGCGCCACCGACCAGCACGGCTTCGCGCTCACCCCGCAGGGGCAGGGCGCCGCCAAGGTGCTCTACGTCAACCAGTGGAACGACGTCGTCGCGCGGATCGGATCGGTCGCGGCCGGCAAGACGGTCGACCGGATCCTGGTGGCGTACGACTCCCCGGGCGGCCCGGCGAAGTTCCGCGGCTGGCTCGACGACGTGAAGATCCGTACCGCGGCACCGCAGAAGCCGAAGGCCCATCTGGCCGACTACGCGCTCACCACCCGCGGCACCAACTCCAGCGGCTCCTTCTCCCGCGGCAACACCTTCCCCGCGACGGCAGTGCCGCATGGCTTCAACTTCTGGACGCCGGTGACCAACGCGTCCTCGCTCAGCTGGCTGTACGACTACGCCCGTGCGAACAACTCCGACAACCTCCCGACCATCCAGGCGTTCAGCGCCAGCCACGAGCCCAGCCCCTGGATGGGCGACCGGCAGACCTTCCAGGTGATGCCCTCGGCCGCCGCCGGCACCCCGGACACCGGCCGCACGGCCCGCCAACTGGCCTTCCGGCACGAGAACGAGACCGCGCGGCCGTACTACTACGGGGTGCGGTTCGAGAACGGGCTCAAGGCGGAGATGGCGCCGACCGACCACGCGGCGGCCCTGCGCTTCACCTACCCCGGCGACGACGCGAGCGTCCTCTTCGACAACGTCACCGAGCAGGCGGGGCTCACCCTCGACCCGGCCACCGGCACCTTCAGCGGCTACTCGGACGTGAAGTCCGGGCTGTCGACCGGCGCGACCCGGCTGTTCGTCTACGGCGTCTTCGACAAGCCGGTCAAGGAGGGTTCGTCCAGCGGGGTCAAGGGCTATCTGCGGTTCGACGCGGGTGCCGACCGCACCGTCACCCTGCGCCTGGCCACCTCCCTCATCGGCCTCGACCAGGCCAAGGACAACCTGCGCCAGGAGATCCCCGACGGCACCTCCTTCGACACGGTGCGCAACCGGGCCCGCGGCCAGTGGGACAGGCTGCTCGGCAAGGTCGAGGTCGAAGGCGCCACGCCGGACCAGCTGACCACGCTCTACTCCAGCATGTACCGGCTGTACCTGTACCCCAACTCCGGCTTCGAGAAGGTCGGTTCCACTTACCGGTACGCCTCGCCGTTCTCGCCGATGCCGTCGGCCGACACCCCGACGCACACCGGCGCGAAGATCGTCGACGGCAAGGTGTACATCAACAACGGCTTCTGGGACACCTATCGCACCACCTGGCCCGCCTACTCGCTGCTGACTCCACATCAGGCCGGGGAGATGGTCGACGGGTTCGTGCAGCAGTACAAGGACGGCGGCTGGACCTCGCGCTGGTCCTCGCCCGGCTACGCGGACCTGATGACCGGCACCTCCTCCGACGTCGCGTTCGCGGACGCCTACGTCAAGGGCGTCGGCTTCGACGCGAAGGCGGCGTACGAGGCCGCCGTGAAGAACGCGACGGTCGTCCCGCCGTCCTCGGGCGTGGGCCGCAAGGGCATGGCGACCTCCCCCTTCCTCGGCTACACCAGCACCGACACCCACGAGGGCCTGTCCTGGGCGCTGGAGGGCTACCTCAACGACTACGGCATCGCCGAGATGGGACAGGCCCTGTACCGAAAGACCGGCGAGAAGCGCTACAAGGAGGAGTCGGCCTACTTCCTCAACCGCGCCCGGGACTACGTGAACCTCTTCGACCCGCAGGCCGGGTTCTTCCAGGGCCGGGACGCCAAGGGCGACTGGCGCGTGGCGTCGTCGCAGTTCGACCCGCGGGTCTGGGGCTACGACTACACCGAGACCAACGGCTGGGGCTACGCCTTCACCGCCCCGCAGGACAGCCGGGGCCTGGCCAACCTCTACGGCGGCCGGGCCGGCCTGGCCAAGAAGCTCGACGCCTACTTCGCCACCCCCGAGACCGCCTCGCCGGACGTCGTGGGCTCCTACGGCGGTGTCATCCACGAGATGACCGAGGCCCGGGACGTGCGGATGGGCATGTACGGGCACTCCAACCAGGTGGCGCACCACGTCACCTACATGTACGACGCGGCGGGCCAGCCCTGGAAGACGCAGCAGAACGTCCGCGAGGTCCTCTCCCGGCTCTACACCGGCAGCTCGATCGGCCAGGGCTACCACGGCGACGAGGACAACGGCGAGCAGTCGGCCTGGTACCTGTTCTCCGCGCTCGGCTTCTACCCGCTGGTGATGGGCAGCGGCGAATACGCCGTCGGGTCACCGCTGTTCACCAAGGCGACCGTCCATCTGGAGAACGGCAAGGACCTGGTCGTCAGGGCGCCCCGCAACAGCACGCGCAACGTCTACGTTCAAGGCTTGAAGGTGAACGGCCGTACCTGGACGTCGACTTCGCTGCCGCACGCGCTGCTCGCCAAGGGCGGGACGCTGGACTTCGCCATGGGACCGAAGCCGTCCGCCTGGGGCAGCGGCAAGAACGCGGGACCCGTGTCGATCACCCGGGACGACCAGGTGCCCACCCCGCGCGCGGACGTCCTGAAGGGCCCCGGCGCCCTGTTCGACAACACCTCGGCGACCGACGCGACGGTGACCTCGGTGGACCTGCCCGTCGGCGCGAGCACCGAGGGCGTCCAGTACACGCTCACCTCGTCCGCCGACCGCACGAAGGCGCCGACCGGCTGGACCCTTCAGGGCTCGAAGGACGGCACCACCTGGAAGACCCTGGACCGGCGCACCGGCGAGTCGTTCGCCTGGGACCGGCAGACCCGCGCCTTCTCGGTCGGGTCACCGGGCTCGTACGCGCACTACCGGCTGGTCCTGGACGGCGAGTCGACGCTGGCGGAGGTGGAACTGCTGGCGTGACGGCCTGACGCGGCACTGATCGGGGGCGGGTCCGGTGACGGGCCCGCCCCTTCGTGTGCGCGGCTCGGGACGCGACGGGCTGCCGGGCGCCTCGCTCAGGGCGCGACGGGCTGCCGGGGCAGTCGGGGCAGCAGTCTGCGCAGCGCGTCCGCGTGCTGGTGGACCCGGCGGACCACCGCCCTGCGGGTGGCCGCGAAGACGGGGACGTCCCGGGACGGGCCGCACTCGGCCGCCGCGTACAGGTCGTCCAGCCAGGCGCCGGTCCCTCTGGTGCCGTCCGGCGCCACCGGTATCAGCCTGGTCAGCACCTCGGACTCGGCGCCGCCCAGGAACCAGACGCGGACCGTCAGGTCCGCGCGCCGGTAGCGCAACCCCCCGTCGATGTCCTCCGCAGGACAGAAGCCCTCGCCGTCCACCAGGAACGCGAAAGCCGTACGCGCTTCGGCCCGGAACTCCTCGGGCAACAGCGGCCGTTTCCCCATTCGGGGATGCTTGCACGCGGCGATGTGCCCCCGCCAGCAGAACGGGCGAGGGCACATCTTTTCGGCTTTTCGGCTTCGTCAGCCGACGGCGACGGTGAAGACGTGGAGATCGGTGTCGTCCGGGAGCCGGACCGACGCGACGGCCTTGCCGGCCGGGGCCGTGAACGGCTGAGTGGCGAAGACGTAGGTCGCCACCGGATCCCGGTCCGCGCCCGCCACATTGCGGTAGGCGGTCCTGGCCACGACCGTGTTGCCGTACTGGACGGTGCCCCCGCCGCCGCCGACCGTCCAGTCGGTGAAGGACAGGTCGACGGTGTCGGTGCCTCCGTCGGTGTAGGTGACGGTCGCCCTGGTCCGCTGGTTGCCGTTGACGGCGCTGCCGATGAAGGACAACGTCCCTGCGGGCCGGTCGAGTTCGATGGTCTGTCCGGCCGCCGAGACGTTGTCCGGGCGGGTGCTCGGCGAGTCGGGCCAGGTGAAGGCGAGTCCGTTCACCGTGCCCGGCGCGCCCGGGCTGAGACCGGCGGCGGCGAGGGCCTGGCGCGAGTAGCTCCAGCCGCCGCCGTCGTAGTCCGCCTCGTCGTGGTCGCCGACGTCGTCGGAGACACCGGTGTTGTTGTACGCGGCGAGGAGGGTGCCGGGGGCGGCGACCGTCAGCGCCACCGGCTGCCGATAGGAGGTGTCGCCCGAGGTCACGGTGACCCGCACGTCGTAGAAGCCCTGGTGCGCGTTGGCGTCGGCGGTGAGCGTGATGCCCTGGGAGCCGTCGCTCACCGTGCCCTCGGCGGGGGTCGCCGTGACCCCTGCGGGCGTCTCGACCCGGTAGCGCACCTGCGGCCCGGTGCCGCCGTTCAGCGCGAGCGCCCGGATGCTCAACTCGGCGCTGCCGCCGGGCGCGAGCGTCGCCGTGGTGGGTCCGACCCCGATCTGGTACGGCTGTTCGCCGGTCCGGAAGGACGGCGGGGCGTCGGCCGGGTCCGCGCCCCAGGTGCGGTCGGGAGTAGAGGAGAGCGTGTAGTCCAGGCGGCCGCCGTCGCGCACCAGCGAGGCGGGCAGCCAGGTCCGTTCGGTGCTGCGGCCGTCGACCTTCAGGGATCTGATGTACGGCGCGTCCGCCGCCGCGCCCTTCGCCCGGATCGAGATGTCGCCGCCGTGCGGCCTGTTGATCTCGATGCGTTCGAACAGCGGTGAGGCGAGGACGAGTTCGGCCCGGGACGGGACCTGGGGGTACATGCCGAGGGCGGAGAAGACGTACCAGGACGACATGGCGCCGAGGTCGTCGTTGCCGGGGATGCCGCCGGGCTGGGTCGACCACAGCCGGGTCATCGCCGCGCGGACGGTCTCCTGGGCCTTGTAGGGGGCGCCCGCGTAGTCGTACAGGTAGGGGACGTTGATCGACGGCTCGTTGTCCAGCTCGGACTTCTCGCCGCCGCTGCCGGTGAACGCCCAGCCGCCGTCGGCGTCGTGGAAGAAGGTGTCGAGCCGGGCGAGGGCCTTGTCGCGGCCGCCCATCGCGGCGAACAGCCCGGCCGGGTCGTGCTGGACCATCCAGGTGTACTGGGCCGCCGTGCCCTCGACGAAGCCGTTGCCGGTGGCCGGGGTGAACCCGGTGACCCAGCTGCCGTCGGCCTTGCGGTTGGCGATGTAGCCGCCGGAGGGGTCGGCGGCGAGGTTGAAGCTGTTCTGCCACCACTGGGCGCGGCGGGCGAAGTCGGCCGCGGTGTCCTTCTGCCCCGCGGCCGTGGCGAGCCGGGAGAGCGCGTAGTCGGCGCCGGACATCTCCAGGGTCTCGGCCGCGCCGCCCCAGGCGTTGGAGACGGACGGCATGTAGTGCAGGTCCAGGTACTTGTCGAGGGAGGGGCGCTGTCCGGCCGACAGCACCGGCTTGCCGGCGGCCGACAGGTCCTGCTCGGTCGGGACCGTGGCCGCCTTCACCAGCGAGGCCAGCGCGCCGCGCAGATCGAAGTCCGTGCCGCCGAAGGCCCGGATGCCGGCCAGCGCGATGGGCGACGGGTCGCCGTTCATGACGTGGGTGCCGCTCGCGCCGTGCAGCCAGCGGTCCCAGACTCCCCCGTTCTGCCGGGCGAGTTCGTACAGCGACTGCGCGATGTCCGAGCCGGTGCGCGGATCGAGCAGGGTGAGCAGCTGGACCTGGGAGCGGTAGACGTCCCAGCCGGAGAAGGTGCCGTACTGCGCCCGGTGGCCGCCGCCGACCCGGTGCACCTTGTCGTCGGAGCCCCGGTAGCGGCGGTCGGCGTCGCTGATCACGTTCGGATGCAGCAGCGCGTGGTAGAGCGCGGTGTAGAAGGTGGTGCGTTCCGCGTCCGTGCCGCCGCCGACCCGGATCGCGGACAGCCTCTGGCGCCAGGCCCGTTCGGCCGCCCCGCGCACCGCGTCGAAGGAGCGGCCCGGCGGGTTCTCGGCTCTGAGGTTGGCCTCGGCGCCCGCGCGGCTGACGTAGGAGATGCCGACCTTGACGTTCACCGGGCCGGTGCCGGGCGCGAACTCGACATAGCCGCCCGCCCCCTTGCCCGCGACGGGCCGCCCGCCCGCCGAGAAGCCGCCGGTGCCGCCGCTCGCGGCGGTGGATCCCGGGCTGAGCCGGTCGTCCTGCCAGGTGCCGGTGGCCTTGAACGGACGGTCGAAGCGAGCGGTGAAGTACAGGGTGTAGTAGGCCCGTCGGCCCTCCGGGTCGAGGTAGCCGCAGAAGTTCCCCGAGGTCACCGAGCCGGAGACGGTACGGGCCGCGGGGTCGATCTCGACCGCCGAATCGGCGGACCCCACCTCGGAGTTGGCGGTGCGCACCAGCAGCGAGGCGGGCTTGTCGGCGGGGTAGGTGAAGCGGGCCGAGCCGGTACGGGCGGTCGCGGTGAGGTCGGCCGTGACGCCGGAGGCGAGGCCCACCCGGTAGTGGCCGGGCTCGGCCGTCTCGTCGGCGTGGCCGAAGTCGGCCGCGTACACCGCGTCCTTGGTGTCGCTCGCCGGGGACGAGGTGACCTCGCCCGCGTACGGGAAGAACGGGATGTCGCCGCTGCCGCCCGCGCAGCCGGTGCCCGACATGTGGGTGAGGCTGAAACCGCGGATGCGGGTGGCGTCGTACTGGTAGCCGCCGGGCGCCGCGGTGCGCGTGGCGTCGCCCCGCGTGTTCTCGGGGCTGAAGGAGAACATGCCGAACGGCGTGACCGCGCCGGGGAAGACGTCGCCTCCGTTCTTCGTGCCGATGAGGGGATCGACGTACGGGGTCGGGTCGTCGACCAGGACGGTCGGTGGCGCGGTGGTCGCGGCGGTCGCCGCGAGGGCGGGGGTGCTGCCGCCGGCCGCGAGCGCGGCGGCCAGTAACAGCGACAGTGACACGGGACGGAAACGCATGACGCGGCCCCTCCTCCTCCGGACGGGTCGCGCACCACGGGTCGCACAAGCCGCAGGGACAGTAGCGTGCGCCGGTCGTACCACGGAAGAGCGCGTCCGGCCGCGCGGGCTCACCCCGCGCTCACCCGGGCGGAGCACGGCCTGTCCGCCCGGCAGGCGCGGGCCGGGCTCGCCGGAATGATGTGGCCGGCTCACCCGGAATGATGTTCCCGACTCTTGACATCGTTGTCTGCTGTGACGGTAGAGTCATACGCAGATCAGAAGACAACGTTGTCGCACCACGGATTACCCAAGCCATGTTCCGCCCGGTCGCACCGACCCCCCTACGGGACCGACCGGCCCGCGGACCCGGAGGGCACCGGCTCGGCCCCACGGGTCCGCTCAGAGCGGCGGCTCAGCCCACCTGACAGGGCAGAGCCGCCGCGCTGTCCCCGCCGGAGCCGGAGACGACGTATCCGAACGTCGTGCTCTGCCCCGGACTCAGCGAGCCGTTCCAGTCGGCGTTGTGCACCATCACGTCCTGCCCGCTGTAGGTGGCGTTGCCGTTCCAGAGGCTGGCCACCGACTGGCCGCTCGGCAGCGTCCAGTCGACCATCCAGCCCAGCATCGGGACGTTCCCCGAGTTGGTGACGGTCACCTCGGACTGGTAGCCGCCGTTCCAGCTGTTGGTGGTGCGGCGGGTGGCGGTGCAGGTGCCCGGGACCGGGTCGGTCGGGTTGCCCGGGTCGTGGATGCCGGTCACCTCGCCGTTGCCGCCGTCGAAGACGACGTCGGAGCAGGAGTAGAAGGTCTCCGCGCTGTCCGAGCGCTGCCAGACCATGTAGACGATGTGCCGTCCCGACTTGCCGGCGGGGAGCTTCCCGGTCCAGGAGTAGTTGGCCTCGACCGTGCCGGGGGTGCCGTTGAGCGGCGGGTGGTCGACGGTGAGGAACGGCTGGTCCTCCATGTCGTTCCAGGTGAGGGTCCTGGTCGGGTCGAAGCCGTCCTTGGTGATGTAGACGTAGAACCAACCGGGGTGCGCGGCCCAGGCGTTGTACGAGAAGTCGACGGTCGCGCCCGAGGTGAGGTGGGTCAACGGCCAGTCGTTGCGCGGCAGGTCGAAGCCCGTGAAGTTGGGATTGCCGCCGCTGCACAGCGAGCCGTCGGGCACGAAGCCGCGGGTGCGGCCGGCGCCGTCCGAGCGCAGCACGGAGAACCAGTTGTAGAACGGGGTGGTGCCACTGACCTGCTGAGCGGCCTTGCAGGCCGGGTTGACCGGCTTGATCTCACCGGTGTCGGTGAGCCCGTCCTGCCAGCACAGGAAGGTGCGGCTGCCGGGCTTCATCGGGGTGCCGTGGGCTTCCGCCCGGCCACCGGCCGTGAGGATCAGGCCGAGCGCCGGGACGGTGGTGAGCAGGGCCAGGAGGACGAGGAACAGGGCGCCGCGGGAGGTCGGGCGCGGTAATCGCCGCAGCTGCCGTGGGGGCGCGGCCGACGGCTCGGCAGTCGATGTCATAGGCATGTCAGACGACATGGTGGAGGGACGTCCCTTCGCTCGACGGTCGTGAGGAACGTGCGTACGTGATGAAGGTGCGGACACGCGGGTGACAGGGGGCGGGAGCGCTTCCGGGCGGGTTCCGGTCCACCGTATGGGAGCGCTCCCACCCCACTGCTGCGGAAGGTAGCGCCGGACGCCGGAGTTGTAAACGGGCGGCGCCGGGATTGTCAGTGGTCCGCCGTACTGTGCACGCATGAACGAGGTCTTCGACATGCACCAAGGGCTGACCGGAGCTCTGCGCGACCGGAACCTGGCCTGGGACTTCCTGAAGGAGTTCGCCGCCTACTGGGGGCGACCCCTCCGGCCCGGCGACGGGTACGCGGCGGAGGAACTGGCGGCGGCGGAACAGCGGCTGGGGACAGCGCTGCCCACGGCACTGCGGGAGGCGTATCTGCTGTTCGGGCGACGGACCGACCTGACGAGCAATCACGACACGCTGCTCGGCCCCGACGCCCTGTACGTGCAAGACAGGGCGCTGGTGTACCGGGCGGAGAACCAGGGAGCCGCCGTCTGGGGAGTGCTCCTGACGGACCTGGGGCAGGACGACCCCGCGACCGTGATGCGGCCGGACCTCGCCGACAAGTCGCAGGAGCGCTGGGAGCCGTGGGAGCCGAGTCTCTCCTCGGCGTGTGTCTCGATGGTCATGTCCGAGCTGCTGCAACTGGACGACGGGCTCACCGACCACGCCGAACTGGACGCCGGGGATCTCGGCCAGGTGGACCTGCTCCGGGAACTGCCTCGCGTGGGACGGGAACTGCGCTGGCTCAGCGGTCCCGATGTCCTGCTGCGCGAGGTCGACGACTGGTTCCTCGACGTCCGGGCCCGCACGGAGGAGGCACTGGACGCGGTGCGCGAGGCGATACCGGTGGACTGGCTGAACGGCTGACGCGGTCGGCAGGCGGACGGACCGGCTCTCAAGGCGCCGCGGTCACCGCTCCGTCCGTACCACCTGGCCGGCGGGCCGGTCGGCCCGGCGGGCACCGTCCGGTCGTACGACGTCCTCGGTGTCGCCGTCCCCGATGCCCCGTGGGCCGCTCTTCGCGGCAGCGGTCACGGCGTCGGCCACGATCGGCAGTTCGACGGTGAACTCCGTGCGGCCCGGCTCGCTGTGTACGTCGATGCGGCCCCCGTGCGCGGTCGTGATCGCCGAGGCGACGGCGAGGCCGAGACCGGAGCCGCCCGCCGTGCCGGCCGCCCGGCTCCGGGAGGCGTCGCCCCGGGTGAACCGCTCGAAGACCGAGGGGAGCAGATCGGAGGGGATGCCGGGCCCGTCGTCGCGGACGCGCACGACGCAACTCGCGTCCCGGGCGCCCGTGGTGGTCTCGACGGTGACGACGACCGTCGTGCCCGCCGGGGTGTGCGTCCGCACGTTGGCCAGCAGATTGGCCACGACCCGGTGCAGCCGCGCCTCGTCGCCGACCACCACGGCCGGTGCGCCGAGACGCAGGTCCAGCTGCCAGTCGTGGCCGTCGCCCGCGGCCCGCGCGTCCCACACGGCCTCGGCGACCAGCGCGGCGAGGTCCACCTCGGCGGACTGGAGCGGACGGCCCTCGTCGAGCCGGGCGAGCAGCAGCAGGTCCTCGACCAGGCCCGTCATCCGGGCCGACTCGACGGAGACCCGGCGCCAGGCCAGCGGCGGCTCGCCCCGGTCGGTAGCGCGGTTCATCAGCTCCGCGTATCCGGCGATGGAGGCGAGCGGGGTGCGCAGTTCATGGCTGGCGTCGGCGAGGAAGCGGCGCATCCGCTCCTCGCTGTGGCGCATCCGCTCCTCGCTGCGCCGGCGTTCGGCGCGCGAGGACTCCACGTGGTCGATCATGCGGTTGAGGGCGGCTCCGACCTGCCCGGTCTCGCTGCCCGGGTCGGTGTCCCGCTCCGGCACCCGGGTGAGGGTGGTGTCCTCACCCCGGCCCAGCGGGGCGAGGGAGACGGCGACGGCGGTGGCGGCTACCCGGCCGAGGGGGCGCAGCTGGCGTCGTACGACCACGGCGCAGACGCAGCCCGCGGCAGTGAGGCCGGCCGCGGCGACGCCGCTCTCCACCCTCACCAGACGGCCGATCAGGTCCTGGACGTCGTCCATCGGCAGTCCGGCGAGGACCCGGACGCCGTCCGCCTCCAGTGCGGTGACCCGGTAGGCGCCGAGGCCGGGCACGCTGCGGGTGTGCGGCGAGCCGTCGGCCGCGAGGTGTGCCAGGGCCGCGCTCTGGGCGGCGGTGAGGTTCCGTGGCGGCGCGTCCTCGTCCACCAGCGCGGCGGCCAGTACGCGGCCGTGGGCGTCGAGACGGGCGGCGAGCATCCCGGCCGGGTGCCCGCGCTCGCCGAGGAAGGTCAGGTCCCGGTCGAGCTCCGGATGGAGCGCGGCCCCGCCCAGGCTGTGTTCGGCGGCGTCGGTGACCCGGTCGTCCAAGTTGCCCAGCAGATAGGCGCGTTGGACCAGGACGGTGGTGAGCGCCATCGCGGCGCACACGGCGGCGAGGGTGGCGCCGATGGAGAGGAGCAGCCGCGCGCGGAGGGAACGGCGGCCCGACGGCCTGCCGGGCGAGCGGCCGGACGAACGGCCTGGCGAACGGCTCGGCGGGCTGCCCGGTCCCATGCCGGGCAGGTCGAACGGGGGCTCGTCGTCGACGGCCCGCACAGGGACACGGCCGCTTCGGAGCCCAGAGGTGCCAGTCATGTACCGATCCTGTCCCGGTCCGCTGGGGGAACCCTGTGTTCACCCTGAGGACCGGCGATGACCTGGCCGGACGGGGACGGCCGGACGGAGACCACCGCCGGACCACGGAGAAGGGGACGGAGACGGCCGGACACGGCGAAGGGCCGCATCCCCGGTGCGGGGATGCGGCCCTTCGCCGTTCGGCGGGTGCCTACTTGCGGATCAGGTTGCGCAGCACGTACTGCATGATGCCGCCGTTGCGGTAGTAGTCCGCCTCACCGGGGGTGTCGATGCGGACGACCGCGTCGAACTCCACACCGGTGTCGGTGCTGACCTTGACCGTGCGCGGCGTGGTGCCGTTGTTCAGCTCCTCGACGCCGGTGAAGGAGAAGGTCTCCTCGCCGGTCAGGCCGAGGGACTCGGCGTTCTGGCCCTCCGGGAACTGGAGCGGCAGGACGCCCATGCCGATGAGGTTCGAGCGGTGGATGCGCTCGTACGACTCGGCGACGACGGCCTTGACGCCGAGCAGCGCGGTGCCCTTGGCGGCCCAGTCGCGGGACGAGCCGGAGCCGTACTCCTTGCCGGCCAGGATGGCCAGCGGGGTGCCCTGCTCGATGTAGTTGCGGGAGGCGTCGTAGATGAACGACACCGGCGCGTCGGCCTGGGTGAAGTCGCGGGTGTAGCCGCCCTCGGTGCCCGGCGCGATCTGGTTGCGCAGGCGGATGTTGGCGAACGTACCGCGGATCATGACCTCGTGGTTGCCTCGGCGGGAGCCGTAGGAGTTGAAGTCACGACGCTCCACACCGTGCTCGGTGAGGTACTGGCCGGCCGGGGTGTCGGCCTTGATGGCACCGGCCGGGGAGATGTGGTCGGTGGTGACCGAGTCGCCGAGCTTGGCGAGGACGCGGGCGCCGGTGATGTCGGAGACCGGGGTGGTCTCCATCGTCATGCCCTCGAAGTACGGGGGCTTGCGCACGTAGGTCGACTCGGTGTCCCACTCGAAGGTGTTGCCGGTCGGGATCGGCAGCGCCTGCCACTGGGCGTCGCCCGCGAAGACGTCCTGGTAGGACTTGTTGAACATGTCCTCGCCGATGGCGTTGGCCACGACGTCGTTGACCTCGGCCTCGGAGGGCCAGATGTCCTTGAGGAAGACCGGGTTGCCGTCCTGGTCGGTGCCCAGGGCGTCCTTGGTGATGTCCACCTTCATGGAACCCGCGAGGGCGTACGCGACGACCAGCGGCGGGGACGCCAGGTAGTTCATCTTGACGTCGGGGTTGATACGGCCCTCGAAGTTCCGGTTGCCGGAGAGGACCGAGGTGACCGCGAGGTCGTGCTCGTTGACGGCCTTGGAGACCTCCTCCGGCAGCGGGCCGGAGTTGCCGATGCAGGTGGTGCAGCCGTAGCCGACCAGGTTGAAGCCGACCTTGTCGAGGTAGGGGGTCAGGCCCGCCTTGTCGAAGTAGTCGGTGACGACCTTGGAGCCCGGGGCGAGGGTGGTCTTGACCCACGGCTTGCGGGTCAGGCCCTTCTCCACGGCCTTCTTCGCGACGAGCGCGGCGGCGACCATGACGTACGGGTTCGAGGTGTTGGTGCAGGAGGTGATGGCCGCGACCGTCACCGCACCGTGGTCGATCGTGTAGGTCGTGCCGTCGGGGGCGGTGACCTGGACCGGGTTGGACGGGACGCCGTTGGAGGAGGCCGGGGCGTCGGAGGCCGGGAAGGACTCCTTGCCCGCCTCGTCGTCGGTGTCCACGTAGTTGCGGACGTCCGTCTTGAACTGCTCGGCGGCGTTGGCGAGGACGATACGGTCCTGCGGGCGCTTCGGGCCGGCGATCGACGGGACGACCGTCGACAGGTCCAGCTCCAGCTTCTCGGAGAAGTCGGGCTCGGCCTTCGGGTCCAGCCAGAGGCCCTGCTCCTTGGCGTACGCCTCGACGAGCGCGACCTGCTGCTCGGAGCGGCCGGTGAGCTTGAGGTAGTTCAGGGTCTCGTCGTCGATCGGGAAGATCGCGGCGGTGGAGCCGAACTCCGGCGACATGTTGCCGATGGTGGCGCGGTTGGCCAGCGACGTGGCGGCCACGCCCTCGCCGTAGAACTCGACGAACTTGCCGACGACACCGTGCTTGCGCAGCATCTCGGTGATGGTCAGCACGAGGTCGGTGGCGGTGGTGCCGGTGGGCAGCTCGCCGGTCAGCTTGAAGCCGACGACACGCGGGATGAGCATGGAGACCGGCTGGCCGAGCATCGCGGCCTCGGCCTCGATGCCGCCGACGCCCCAGCCGAGCACGCCGAGGCCGTTGACCATGGTGGTGTGCGAGTCGGTGCCGACGAGGGTGTCGGGGTACGCCTGGCCGTTGCGGACCATGACGGTACGGGCCAGGTGCTCGATGTTCACCTGGTGGACGATGCCGGTGCCCGGCGGGACGACCTTGAAGTCGTCGAAGGCGGTCTGGCCCCAGCGCAGGAACTGGTAGCGCTCCTTGTTGCGGCCGTACTCCAGCTCGACGTTCTGGCCGAAGGCCTCCTTCGTGCCGAACTTGTCGGCGATGACGGAGTGGTCGATGACCAGCTCGGCCGGGGAGAGCGGGTTGACCTTGGCCGGGTCGCCGCCCAGCTCCTTGACGGCCTCACGCATGGTGGCGAGGTCCACGACGCAGGGCACGCCGGTGAAGTCCTGCATGATCACGCGGGCCGGCGTGAACTGGATCTCCTGCGACGGCTGCGCCTGGGAGTCCCAGGTGCCGAGCGCGCGGATGTGGTCGGCGGTGATGTTCGCGCCGTCCTCGGTGCGGAGCAGGTTCTCCAGCAGCACCTTCAGGCTGTACGGAAGGCGAGCCGAGCCTTCCACCTTGTCCAGCCGGAAGATCTCGTACGACTCGTCGCCCACCTGCAGCGTGCTGCGGGCGTCGAAGCTGTTCGCCGACACGACAGTCTCCTTCATTGATGTGCGCGTACCACCGTCGATCCTGCCGCCACACCAACTTGGCCGATCAGCTAAGGTGAGGCTAAGTTAGGTAACCCTTACTAGTGGGCGGCAGCGGGGCGCCTCGGCAGATATCTCGATGTCGAGATAACTCTAGTACATGGGGGCTGGATGGTCATGCCCGGCCCGGCTCCGCCATGCCGATATTCGGCCCCGCCCCGCGGCAACTCCACGGAAGTACGGCCATCAGTGGACCGAGTCGGGGCAGGCGCAGTACCGAAGGACGCCGACCACCCGGGGCGGAGGCCCCGACACCCCTCACGGCGCGGGCCGCACCGCACCCATCGACAGCGCCGGACGTCGTAGGGCATGAATGGATTTATCCGGCCACCCGGATGGCGGCACACCGCTACCGCCAGGCACCGATGACGGCGCATCACCCGAATGGCCCCCCTCGAAACGTGCCATCTCATATCTGAGATAGCCTCAGTCGCATGGCAGACGACTACCTCGTACGTATCGGCAAGCTCATCCGTGACGCCCGGCAACACCGTGGCTGGACACAGGCACAGCTCGCCGAGGCGCTCGGTACCAGCCAGAGCGCCGTCAATCGCATCGAACGCGGCAACCAGAACATCAGCCTTGAGATGATTGCCCGGATCGGCGAAGCCCTGGACAGCGAAATCGTCTCGCTGGGCTACGCGGGCCCGATGCATCTGCGGGTGGTCGGCGGCCGCCGACTGTCCGGTGCCATCGACGTCAAGACGAGCAAGAACGCGTGTGTGGCGCTGCTGTGCGCCACACTGCTCAACAGGGGCCGCACGGTGCTGCGCCGGGTCGCCCGCATCGAGGAGGTCTACCGCCTGTTGGAGGTGCTCGGCTCGATCGGGGTGCGCACCCGCTGGATCAACGGCGGCGTCGACCTGGAGATCGTGCCGCCGGCCCGGCTGGAGATGGCGTCGATCGACGCCGAGGCCGCCGTCCGCACCCGCTCGATCATCATGTTCCTCGGTCCGCTGCTGCACGTCATGGACCGCTTCAAGCTGCCCTACGCCGGCGGCTGCGACCTCGGCACCCGGACCATCGAGCCGCACATGATCGCGCTGCGCCGGTTCGGCCTGGACATCGCGGCGACCGAGGGCCAGTACCACGCGCAGGTCGACCGCACGGTCCGCCCCGACCGGCCGATCGTGCTGACCGAGCGCGGCGACACCGTGACCGAGAACGCGCTGCTGGCCGCGGCCCGGCACGACGGCGTCACGGTCATCCGCAACGCCTCCTCCAACTACATGGTCCAGGACCTGTGCTTCTTCCTGGAGGCGCTGGGCGTCAAGGTCGAGGGCATCGGCACCACCACGCTCACCGTGCACGGTGTGCCGGACATCGACGTCGACGTCGACTACTCCCCCTCCGAGGACCCGGTCGAGGCGATGAGCCTGCTGGCCGCCGCGGTGGTGACGGAGTCGGAGCTGACCGTGCGCCGCGTCCCCATCGAGTTCCTGGAGATCGAGCTGGCGGTCCTGGAGGAGATGGGCCTCGACCACGACCGCACGCCGGAGTACTTCGCGGACAACGGCCGTACCCGCCTGGTGGACCTGACGGTCCGGCCCTCCAAGCTGGAGGCGCCGATCGACAAGATCCACCCGATGCCGTTCCCCGGCCTGAACATCGACAACGTGCCGTTCTTCGCGGCCATCGCGGCCGTCGCGCAGGGCCAGACCCTGATCCACGACTGGGTCTACGACAACCGCGCCATCTACCTGACCGACCTGAACCGGCTGGGCGGCCGCCTCCAGCTCCTCGACCCGCACCGGGTCCTGGTCGAGGGCCCGACCCGCTGGCGCGCCGCCGAGATGATGTGCCCGCCCGCGCTGCGGCCCGCGGTGGTCGTCCTGCTGGCCATGATGGCGGCCGACGGCACGTCCGTGCTGCGCAACGTGTACGTCATCAACCGCGGCTACGAGGACCTCGCGGAGCGCCTGAACTCCATCGGGGCGCAGATCGAGATCTTCCGGGACATCTGAGGTCCCTCCGGCCGAGCGCCGCCGCACCCGTCCCGACCGGTGTGATCACCGGTCGGGACACGCGGCGGCGGTCACGCCCCCAAGGCTCCCGACACGAACCTCACGAAGGACGACCAGTCCTCGCGGCCCACGGCGAAGGGTGGGCGGTCCAGATCCTTGGAATCCCGTACGTGAACAGCCTGTTCGGCGATCGCGATCTCCACGCAGCTGTCGCCCTCGCTACCGCTGTAGCTCGACTTGAACCAGGCGAGTTCCGTCGCACCGCTGCTCATAGCTCTCCTCGTAGCTGCTCCAGCAGGTCCCGCGATTCCTTCGGGCTCAAGGCCTGCGAGCGCAGTGTTTCATAGCGATGGCAGAGCACACTCACCTCTTTCGGGTCGGAGATCAACCGCCCGTTCTTCTGCCCCTCGGAGTAGCCGAGCCGCTGTCCCGCAGGGGTCTCCAAGACCTGCAACGGCCCATCCAGACACGCATGCAACCCCGCTTCCACCGGCACCACTTGAAGCGTCACATTGCGCGGTGCGCTCCGCTCCAGCACGTGGTCCACCAGCCCACGCATGGCCTCCGCGTCCCCGAACCGCCGCCGGAACACATGCTCCTCGACGATGAAGCTGAACGGCACGGTCGGCCGTTCGCGCATCATCGTCTGCCGCTCCATCCGGGCGGCCAACTGCGCCTCCAGTTCCGCGTCCGTCCGCGGCGGGATCGTGCCCTCGAACACCGCCTTGGCGTACGCCTCCGACTGCAACAACCCCGGCACCAGCCGGCACTCGTACGTGCACAGGCTCATCGCCTCCCGTTCCAGCCGCGCCCAGCGCCGGAACCACGCCGCGAGTCCCGCCTCCCCTCGGCTGAGATGGCGGGCGGCCCTCCGCAGCGCGCCCGTGTTGCCCAGGGCCTCCTCCGCACGCTCGACGAACGCCTCGTCCGGCATCCGGCGACCCAACTCCACCGACTCCACCGTGTGCTTGGAGTACTGGACGACGGCCGCGAGGTCTCCCCGGCTGAGGCCGGCGTGCTCGCGTAACGCCTGGACGACCGCGCCGAACGTACGCAGACTGTCCGACGGATGGGGCTCCCGCTCTCCTTCCCCCACCGAAACCGCGCGAGCGCCGAGGCCCGTGCCCGCCTCCGTCTCGACGATGTCCATCCGCCGCCCCTCTCTCCGGCCCACGGGCCCGCACACATACGGCACTCAGCGTGACGGCGGAATGCACGTACTGTCCACTCTGTGCGCCCGTACGCTCACTCACCGTACGGGGCGCGACGCTCGCCGCCGCCCGCACCGGAGCGCCACTCTGGCGCCATGAACCAATCCCCTCCCCAACTCGCGCCCCCACCGGTCGCCTTCACTCAGCTGCTGTCGTCGACGCGGCGCGGGGCCAGGCTCGCCCGGCTGCTCGGTGTCACCGAACTGCGCTCGTGGGGTGCTCCGGAGGCTCTCACGGAGCGTGCCGAAGTCGTGGTCGCGGAGCTTGCCGCCAACGCCGTGCTCCACGGTCGTGTGCCGGGCCGCTGCTTCCGGCTGACGCTGCTCTTCGACGCGTCGGCCGGCCGACTGCGCGTGGAGGTCAGCGACGCCCAGGGAAGTCTCCGACCGCGGACCGCGACAGGCGCCACCGACTCCGATGCGCTGTGTCCGGGCGGGCGCGGCCTGGCGCTCGTCACCGCCCTCGCCGACCACTGGGACTGCGTCCCCTACCCGCCCAGCGGCAAGACCGTCCGCGCGGTGCTCTCGACGCGCCCCGATCAGTGCCGGACCCGCATGCGTGGGGGTTCGTACACGGGTCCGGCGGGGCGCGGTGGCATGTCCGGGGCTTCCGCGTACTCAGACGGACTGCCGTTCCCGGCCCACTTCGCGCATGCGCCCGAAGGAATAGACGCAGCCGGCCAGGGCGAGGTCGGAGAGGAGCATGAAGCCGATGGCGTAGGAGTTCTTGGCGCTGTAGACGGCGCCCATGACCAGGGGCGGGACGAAGCCGCCGAGCCCGCCCATCGCGCCGACGATTCCGGTGACGCTGCCGACCTTCGGCGGCGGGGTGACCCGCGCGACCATGGCGAACACGCTGCCGCTGGTGGTGCCGAGACCGGCCGCCATCACGAGGAGCAAGACCGTTCCGCCCGGGACGAGCTGGGGCTCGAAGGCCTGGCATACCGCCAGGGCCCCCACGAGGCCGAGCGCCCAGGCAGTGACGACGGCCGGGTGGATGCGGTCGGACAGCCAGCCGCCGATCGGGCGGAAGATCACGGTGATGAGCGCGAATCCGGCCGCCCGGGTACCGGCGTCGGTGGGCGACAGGCCGTACCAGGTCTTGAGGTACGTGGGCAGGTAGACGCCGAACGCGACGATGCCGCCGAACCCGATCGCGTACAGGGCCGCGAGCTCCCAGGTGACCCGCAGGCGCCCGGCGTCGCCCAGTCGCTTGCCCAGCGAGGTGGTGGGGACGACACGGTCGGGACGGTCGGCGAGGAGGAAGAACTCCACGACGGCCATGACGGCCAGGGCGATGGCCAGCACCACGAACGGCAGGCTCTCGCCGTGCTTGTAGATACGGGGGGTGAAGTAGCCGGAGAGGGCGACGCCGCCCATGCCCGCGCCGAACACGCCGACGGCGAAGCCGCGACGGGCGGGCGGGAACCAGGAGTTGACGAGGGGGACGCCGATCGCGAAGGTCGTGCCGCCCAGGCCGAGGAAGAAGCCGACGACGAGGAGGCCCGCGTAGGAGTCCTTCACGACGATCAGCAGCAGGACGGGCACGATGGTCAGCGCGCTGACGAGCGGGAACATGATCTTCGCGCCGAGGCGGTCGGTGAGCGCGCCGACGGGCACCCGTCCGAGCGAGCCCACCAGTACGGGGACGGCGACCATCAGCGACTTCTCGAAGGAGCTCAGCGAGAGCTTGTCGCCCAGGGTCGTCGCGAGCGGCGAGATGAGGTTCCACGCCCAGAAGGAGATGGCGAACCCGATCGTGGCGACGACCAGGTTGCGGTAGGCGGCGCCGGGCACCGCGGGGCTCTCGGTGGTCTGAGGGGTCCGGGTGGTCCGGGCGGTCACTGCACACGCTCCCATCCGGGCCGCTCGGAACGGGTGCCGAGCTGACCGCGTTCACGGCTGCGATAGACGATGTAGGGGCGGAAGAGGTAGGGCACGGGGGCGCTGAACATGTGGATCAGCCGGGTGTAGGGGACGAGGGCGATGAGCACGCACCCCACGACGATGTGGATCTGGTAGGTGACCGGCACGCCGTCCATCCGCGCGTAGTCCGGGTGCAGGGTGAAGACACTGCGCAGCCACGGGGAGATGGTGGTGCGGTAGTCGTAGCCGTGGCCTCCCGCGTGCGTGAGCTTGGCGATCATGCCGAGCAGGATCGCGGCGAGCAGCACGACGTACATGAGCTTGTCGTTGCGGGTGGTGGCGAGGAAGACCGGCCCGGTGGTGCGGCGGCGGTAGATCAGCAGCGCGATGCCGGCGACGGTGGCGAGGCCCGCGAGCGTGCCCGTGTAGAGGGAGAGGTAGTGGTACGCGGCCTCGCTCACCCCGAGCGCGCTGGTCCATGAGTCCGGGACGAACAGTCCGACGAGGTGGCCGGCGAGGACGAAGAGGATGCCGTAGTGGAACACCGGGGAGGCGATCCGCAGCAGCCGGGACTCGTAGAGCTGCGAGGAACGGGTCGTCCAGCCGAACTTGTCGTAGCGGTAGCGCCAGATGATCCCGCCGACGAGCAGGACGATCGTGACGTACGGCATGGCTGTCCACAGGAGACTGTCGGCGAGGCTCATCGGGAGACGACCTCCAGCAGCGGGGTGCCGAACGGGGCGAGCCCCACGTCCTCGCGCGGCGGCCCGTTGCGGGCCATGGCCTGGGCGGCGGCGCGGTCGCGGGGGGAGGCGCCGGGCAGGGTGGCGACGAGGGCCCGCAGGACGTCGGCCCAGGGGGACTCGGCGTCGGTGAGGGCGAAGCGCAGCAGTTCGAGCGCCGGGCGGTGCTCGCGCAGCAGGGTGTCGGTGCCGGTGAGGGCGCAGAACTCGCAGACGGCCGGGAGGAAGTCGGGGAGTTCGCCGGTGTCCGCGTACTCCCAGCCGTGCTCCCGGTAGATCTCCTTGAAGCGCACCAGGGACCGGCCGCGGCGGCGGGTGTCGCCGTCGGTCCACCAGGTGAGGTACAGACAGCGGCGGCCCGAGAAGTCGAAGGTCCGGACGTAGTCCTGCCGGAGCCGGTCGGGGTCCGTGCTGCCCGCGTGGTCGAGGAACGCGCACAACTCCCGTCTGCCCGGACCGGGTTGCTCGTCCAGGGCGGCACGCAGGACGCCCAGCCCGGCGTGGAACTCGCCGTCGGGGTAGACCAGGCAGCGGGCGGCCGCCGCGTGGACGACGGCGTGCGGGGTGGTCATCTCTCCTCCTGGTCGTGCTTCTCGTTCTCGTCGTTCTCGGGTGAGGGCGGGGCGGCGCCGGGGCTGCCGGGTTCTTCCGGCTTTCCGGGGAACAGGCCGGCGGGGTGGCCCCGGCCGTCCCAGTTGAGGAGGTTGACGCGACTGCGGGCGGGGTCGGCGGGTGCGTCGGCGGTCTGGCGGTCGCGCAGGACGTGGAAGTTCTCCACGGACATCGGCGGCGCCCCGCCGGACCCTTCGCCGTAGGGGCCGGAGCCGCCCATGCCGGGGCCGCCCGCGTAGTCGAGGCTGCACTCGTCGGGCAGCACGGACTCCTCCAGCCGTCGGGCGTCGCCGACGGCGGCGGTGGGGATCACGTACCGCTCGTCGTACTTGGCGAGGGCCAGCAGCCGGTACATCGCGTACATCTCCTCCCCGGACATGCCGACCGAGAGGGCGATCTCCTCGTCGACCGGGGCCGGTCCCGAGGAATCGCCGGCCAGCAGCCCGGGGCGCATCGCGCCGCGCATGGCGGCGAGCTTCTCCAGCGAGGCCCGTACGGGACCGGTGTCGCCCGCGGTGAACAGTTCGGCGAGGTACTCCAGGGGGATGCGCAGGGTGTCGATCGCGCCGAAGAGGTTGCCGGCGTCCTCGCCGTCGAAACCGGTCTCGGTGAGGGCCTCGACGACCGGGGAGAGCGGCGGGATGTACCAGACCATCGGCATCGTGCGGTACTCCGGATGGAGCGGCAGCGCCACCTTGTACTTGCTGATGAGCGCGTGCACGGGTGAGCGGCGGGCCGCGTCGATCCAGTCCTGGGCGATGCCGGCGCGTTCGGCCTCCCGGCGTACGGCGGGGTCCTCGGGGTCCAGGAACACGCCGAGCTGGGCCTCGTACAGGTCCGTGTCGTCGGGGGCGGAGGCCGCTTCCAGGACCTTGTCGGCGTCGTAGAGCATGACGCCGAGGTAGCGCAGCCGTCCGACGCAGGTCTCGGAGCAGACGGTGGGCAGGCCGACTTCGAGGCGCGGGTAGCACAGCGTGCACTTCTCGGCCTTGCCGGTGCGGTGGTTGAAGTAGACCTTCTTGTACGGGCAGCCGGTCACGCACATGCGCCAGCCCCGGCACTGGTCCTGGTCGACCAGCACGATGCCGTCCTCCTCGCGCTTGTACATCGCGCCGGACGGGCAGGAGGCCACGCAGGACGGGTTCAGGCAGTGTTCGCAGATCCGCGGCAGATAGAACATGAAGGTCTGCTCGAAGGCGAACCTGACCTTCTCCGACGCCTGTTCACGGACCTTCGCCACCATCGGGTCGAGCGCGCCGTGCTCACTGACGCCACCGAGGTTGTCGTCCCAGTTGGCGCTCCACTCGATCTCGAAGGGCTTGCCGCTGAGGAGCGAGCGCGGCGCGGCGACGGGGATGTCGTCGCCGAGGGGTGCGTCGGTGAGATTGGCGTACTCGTACGTCCACGGCTCGTAGTAGTCGCTGATGGTGGGCAGTTTGGGGTTGGAGAAGATGTGGGCGAGCTTGGAGAACCTGCCGCCGCCCTTCAGCTTCAGCCGGCCGCTCCGGTTGAGCTCCCAGCCGCCCTTCCAGGTCTCCTGGTCCTCGTAGCGGCGCGGGTAGCCCTGTCCGGGGCGGGTCTCGACGTTGTTGAACCACACGTACTCGACACCGCCGCGGTTGGTCCACGCCTGTTTGCAGGTGACGGAGCAGGTGTGGCAGCCGATGCACTTGTCGAGGTTCATGACCATCGCGATCTGTGCCATGACGCGCATGTCAGTACTCCACCGGTTCGGTGCGGCGCCGGATGACCGTGATCTCGTCGCGCTGGTTGCCCGTCGGCCCCAGGTAGTTGAAGGCCCAGCTCAACTGGGCGTACCCGCCGATGAGATGGGTCGGTTTGAGCAGAAGCCGGGTGAGCGAGTTGTGTGTGCCGCCGCGCTTGCCCGTCGTCTGCGTCTTGGGGGTGGCGACCACGCGGTCCTGCGCGTGGTGCATGTACACCGTGCCCCGCGGCATGCGGTGGCTGACGACCGCGCGCGCCGCGACGACGCCGTTGCGGTTGACCGCCTCGATCCAGTCGTTGTCGC
The DNA here is from genome assembly GCF_009377175.1 of Streptomyces adustus. Lineage (GTDB taxonomy): Bacteria > Actinomycetota > Actinomycetes > Streptomycetales > Streptomycetaceae > Streptomyces > Streptomyces adustus. Next base: position 18,770 of record NZ_VJZD01000025.1, on the reverse strand, counting down.
GCACGCCGATCGCCTCGGCGTCCTGCGGGGACATCCAGATGTTCTGGCCGCCGCGGGAGAGCGACAGCATGAGGAGGTTGTCCTGGTACTCGGAATGGATGGACCACTTGCTGTGCGGGGTGAGGTAGCGGACGGTCACCTCCGCCCGGCCGTCGCCGCCGGTGGAGACCCGGTCCCCGAAGAGCCGCCGCATGTCGAGCGGCGGCCGGTACACGGGCAGCGCCTCGCCGAGTTCGTGGATCCAGTCGTGGTCGAGGAAGAAGTGCTGGCGGCCGGTGAGGGTGTGCCAGGGCTTGGCGTGCTCGGTGTTGAGGGTGAAGGCGGTGTAGCGGCGCCCGCCCGACTCGCTGCCCGACCACTCCGGGGAGGTGATGACCGGCACGGGTGCCGCCTGGGTGTCGGCGTACGTGATCCGCTTGCCCTCGTGCTCGGCGGCGAGATGGGCCATCGGCTGCCCGGTGCGGCGCTCCAGGGTGTGGAAGCCCTGGGTGGCGAGGTGGCCGTTGGTGGTGCCGGACAGGGCGAGGATCGTGTTCGCCGCCTTGACGGCTGTGTCGAGGAGCGGACGTCCCACCGCCGGTCCGGCCAGCCGGATGCCGTGCCGGTCGGCGAGCAGCCGCACCTCCTGCGCCACGTCGAAGGCGATGCCCTTGACCGGCAGGCCGAGCTTCTCCGCCAGCGGTCCGAGGGTGGCCATCTTCTCGCCGATGGCACCGTAGTCCCGCTCCACGACGGTCAGTTGGGGCATGGTCTTCCCCGGTACGGGCTCGCACTCGCCCTTGCGCCAGTCCAGCGCGACACCCCCGGGCTGCGCCGTCTCGCCCGGGGTGTCGTGCTGGAGGGCGGTGGCGACGAGGTCGCGGCGCACCCCCAGGTGCTTCGCCGCCATCGTGGAGAAGGCCTGGGCGAGGGCGTGGAAGGTGGCGAAGTCGGTGCGGGCCTGCCAGGGCGGGTCGACGGCCGGGGTGAAGGAGTGCACGTAGGGGTGCATGTCCGTGCTGGACAGGTCGTGCTTCTCGTACCAGGTCGCGGCCGGCAGGACGATGTCCGACATGAGGGTGGAGGACGTCATGCGGAAGTCCAGCGACAGCAGCAGGTCGAGTTTCCCCTCGGGTGCCTTCTCGTGCCAGCGCACATCGCGCGGCCGCTCCCCGGGCGCGGCCTCCTGGGCGCCGAGCGAGGAGGTGGTGCCGAGCAGGTGCTTCTGGAAGTACTCGGCGCCCTTTGCGGAGGAGCCGAGAAGGTTCGCCCGCCACAGGGTCACGATCCGGGGCCAGTTGGCGGGCGCGTCGGGGTCCTCTCCGGCGAACCCCAGCTTTCCCTCGCCCAGTTGCCGTACCGCGTACGCAGCCGGGTCCTCGTCGCCCGCCTCGTCGCACAGGTCGAGCGGGTTGCGGTCGAACGTCGGATAGGAGGGCATCCATCCCGAACGGGTCGCCTGGGCCAGGCAGTCGGCGGCCGTCATCCCGGCGAAGGCCCCACTGCCGAGCGGGGAGGCGAGCGTGTCGGCACGGTAGTGGTCGTAACGCCACTGGTCGGTGTTCAGGAACCAGTAGGCGGTGCCGATCGCCTGGCGCGGCGGGCGCGACCAGTCGGACGCGGCGGCGAGGGTGGCCCAGCCGGTCACCGGGCGGCACTTCTCCTGACCGACGTAGTGCGCCCACCCGCCGCCGTTGCGGCCCTGGCAGCCGGTGAGCTGGAGCAGGGCGAGGAAGGCCCGGTAGATCGTCTCGGAGTGGAACCAGTGGTTCGTGCCGGCGCCCATGAGGATCATGCAGCGGCCCCGGGAGCGCTCAGCGGTGTCCGCGAACTCCCGCGCGGTACGGACGGCCGCCGCGGCCGGGACGGAGGTGTGGACCTCCTGCCAGGCGGGCGTGCAGGGGACGGAGGCGTCGTCGTACCCCGTCGGCCAGGTGCCGGGCAGTCCGGGGCGGCCGACGCCGTACTGGGCGAGCAGCAGGTCGTAGACGGTCGTCACCAGGTGATCGCCGACGCGGACGGCGGGGACACCGGCGGTACGGACCGCCCCGCTGCCCTGGCCGTGCGGTCCGCCGTCGGTGTCGAAGCGGGGCAGCAGCACCTCGGTCGGGACGGCTTCGTCGTGTGCGTGCAGGGAGAGCCGGGGCTCCAGGTCACCCAGTTCGAGATTCCAGCGGCCCTCGCCCGACTCGGTCCAGCGGAAGCCGAGCGACCCGCCGGGGACCTCCGGGAGGCCGGTCCGGTCGTCGAGGACGACCGTCTTCCACTCCGCGCCCTCCTCGCTGTCGCCGAGGTCGGAGGCGCGCAGGAACTTGTCCGGGACGTGCCCGCCGTCGCGCTCCCGCAGGGTGACGAGGAACGGCAGGTCGGTGAAGCGCCGGACGTAGTCGGTGAAGAACGGCACCTGCCGGTCGACGAAGAACTCCTTGAGCACGACGTGGCCCATCGCGAGGGCCAGCGCTCCGTCGGTGCCGGGGTGGGGGTGCAGCCACTCGTCGGCGAACTTCGTGTTGTCGGCGTAGTCCGGAGAGACCACGACGACCTTCTGGCCGCGGTAGCGCGCCTCGGCCATCCAGTGCGCGTCCGGGGTACGCGTGACGGGCACGTTGGTGCCCCACATCATCAGGTACGCCGCGTCCCACCAGTCCCCCGACTCGGGTACGTCCGTCTGGTCGCCGAAGACCTGCGGGGAGGCGACCGGCAGATCGGCGTACCAGTCGTAGAACGACAGCATGGGGGCGCCGATGAGCGAGTGGAACCGGGCCCCGGCGGCGTGCGAGACCATCGACATCGCGGGGATCGGCGAGAAGCCCGCGATGCGGTCGGGCCCGTACGTCTTGATGGTGTGGACGTGCGCGGCGGCGGCCAGCTCCACCGCCTCGTCCCAGCTCGCCCGTACCAGACCGCCCTTGCCGCGTGCCCGCTGGTAGCGGCGGCGGCGCTCGGGGTCGGCCTGGATGTCGGCCCACGCGGTGACGGGGTCGCCGGTGCGCGCCTTCGCCTCCCGGTACATCTCCAGCAGCACGCCGCGGACGTACGGGTAGCGCACCCGGGTCGGCGAGTACGTGTACCAGGAGAAGGCCGCCCCGCGCGGGCAGCCGCGCGGCTCGTACTCCGGGCGGTCCGGGCCGACGCTCGGGTAGTCGGTCTCCTGGGTCTCCCAGGTGATGATGCCGTCCTTGACGTACACCTTCCACCGGCAGGAACCGGTGCAGTTGACCCCGTGCGTGGAGCGCACGACCTTGTCGTGGCTCCACCGGTCCCGGTAGAAGACGTCACCGCCGCGCCCGCCCTCCTTGGAGAGGATGCGCAGATCGGCGGAGGTCTCACCGCGCCGGAAGAACCGCCCGGTACGCAGCAGCAGGTCACTGGCCCTGCCGTCCATCCCGCCGTCGCCTGGGACCTTGGTCGCGGGCACGGATGCTCCTCTCGGCCGGCGTCACCCCAGCGCACCACCGACGGGCGGCGTCCGCACGCGTGCGGAGCCGAAAGGGTGATCACCGCGTCGGCCGGTCCTGCACGGTCCGGCACCCTGACGGCGGGACCGGCGGGCTTGTCGCGACACCGGCGGAACAGTCCCGACCGGTTCGCGTTCGTCCTCGGCACGCGAGGAGGGGAGGGCGCGGCGACCGGGCCGCTCCGCCGGAGGGGACGACGGGCGGCCCGATCGCCGGGCCGCACCCGTGACGAACGAGATGAAAGTCGGCCACACGCCGACCAGCAGGAGCAGGGCAGCACGACCCCGCCGCTGGACAGGGTGCACGTCATCCCGTGCGGCCCCGGGACGGGTCCGGCCTACGCCAGGTCAGACCGCCACGCCGTAAGCCTCGGTGAATGCCTGTACCGCGTAGTCCTCGGACGCGTAGCCGTAGCCTCGGTCACCCCAGTCGGTGCCCCAGCTGTTCCGGATGATGAAACGGCGCTCGGAGGTGTAGCCGACGATGGCGACCGCGTGGCCGCCGCGCGCGGTCTCCCGCTTGTACACGTCCAGCTTGCCGTGGGTGTCCGCCGCGTCGTCCCACGTCTGGTCGACGCCTAGCCGGACGAGGATCGGCCCGCCGCCCGAGGCCAGCCAGCGGCGCCATTCCTCCGCGCTCCGGCCCAGGTTGAAGTACGAGATCTTGAGCTGCGCCGCGCGGGCGTAGAAGCCACCAGGGGTTCCGGGGTACAGCCCCCCGTTGAACGGCAACTCGCTCTCGCGTACCGCGCCGAACCTGCGGGCGACGTCCAGGGCCGCCTTCAGGCTGGTGCCGTCCTCCTCGATGAAGGTGGTGGGCTGGCTGGTGAAGTCGTCGGTCTCCTTGGCGGCCATCCAGATGTAGCGGACGGAGAGGCGGTCGTCCTGAGGCAGCTTCCCTGCGTTGACAAAGCACCAGCGGAGCACCGAGTCCGCGGTCGCCCAGCCGACACAGGAGCCCGTTTGCATCTGATCTCCGATCGGCCACCAGGCCGCACGGAGGTCCACTTGGCTCGGAGCCGCCGCCGCGGTCGTCTCTTTCAGCCGGTCGCCCTCGAAAGCCGCATCGGGCGGCCAGTCCAGCTCGGTGTCGCGGGAGGGAACGCAGTTCAGGATTCGGCGGGCGGGTCCGCTGTTGTTGAGGTAGGCCACTGTGATCCTTTCGCTCCGCCGCCGCGTGACGGAGGCGGCGGCTCTATGCAGAGCGTTGCCGAGGCCTGCCTCATCGGCTACTCGGGTGCGCCGCCGGAAGTACGGCGAAAACGGTCCTGGTACGGCCGTGCCCCACCGCCTGCCGGACGGTGGGGCACGGCCCGGTTCGTGCTGCGCCGGTGGGGCGCCGCTACTCGCGCAGCGCCTTGGACGCCGCTCCTCCGGCCCGCCCCCGCGCCACTCGATCACCGCGGGCCGGGCCGGGCCGGACCAGGCCCGGTCAGTGGCCGATGGCCTCGCGGAGGAGCAGTACGGTGCCGCGCCCCGGGCGGGGTTCCGCGTTGAGGATGAGCAGGCGGTTCACGGCGCTGGGCCTTCCGTACACCGCCTGGGCGCGGGCGCTCTCCAGCGGGAGAGCGTGTTCCTCGACGCGGCGCAGCGCCGTGCCCAGGTCGGGCACCACCTTCTGCGCGCCGACGATCCAGACCGCGCGGGCGGCGCCGCCCGCGTTGGCGGGGAGCTGGCTGCCACTGCCCGAGGCGAGGACGAGCGAGCCGGTCTCGGTGACCGCGGCGACGCTGTTGACGACGAAGTCGGGACAGGCGGCCAGCCTTCGGATCTCGTCGGCGCCGGTGGCACGGTCGATGGCCAGGACGCGCGGCCTGATGGCGTCGTACCGTCCGCTGCCGTTGATGTCGTCGTCGATGCCGGACAGCCGGAGGGTCTCGCTGGCTCCGGTGAACACGCCGGCGCCCTCGGGGATCAGGTCCTCGACACGGGTGCGCGCGGCGGCTGCGTCGTCGAGGATCTCGGCGGCGAAGCCGCCCGCCCGCAGCGCGGTGGCCGCCCGTTCCAGCCGTTCGGCCGGCGCCGGGTCGGCGAAGGACGCGGCCGGAGCGGGGGCGGCGGTGGCGTGCGCCGGGCCGGTCGCTGAGTCGGGCGCCGTGCCCGCCAGCGGGGAGGTGTCGAGGTACCTGACCTCGTACACCCGCTCGGCGAACTTCCAGCCCTGTGCGGTGCGCCGGTAACGGTCGTGGTAGACGGCGTAGTTCAGTCCCTGGCGTCCGTCGAGGGTGCGTGCGAGTTCCTGGATGTAGGCGCGGCCGGTCGCGGTGTCGCCGTCGAGCAGGATCGTGCCGGGGTGGGTGGTCTGCACGAAGAAGTCCCACTGACTCTGCAGCCGCTCTCCCCCGGTACGGATCTCCTCCCGGCCGACCAGCTCGACGGGGACGTTGGGCATACGCAGGACGCCGTCCGGTGTGAACAGCGATGCCAGGCGGGGTCGGTCGCGCATCATCGCCGCGTCGGTGAACTCGCCGCGCAGTGCCTCGATCTCGACGCGGTCCGCGGTGGCCTGGAAGTCGTTCATCGAAGTCGCCTCTCCGTGTTGTCGTCGTCTCACCGGTACGACAAAGCGCCCCCGCGGAATGTGAGGCGGGGCATCGGCCTCACATTCCGGTGCGCTGTCCTGTCGTAACGGGTAGAGGCGACGAAGCGAGCGAGGGAGACGGTCGGACCATGACCACCAGAGCAGAGCCCGGTGACGACCGGAGCGATCCCGACCTCGGCGCGATCATGAGCGAGCGGCGCCGGCTGATCAACCTCGGTTATCGGCTCCTCGGGTCGCTCGCCGACGCCGAGGACGTCGTGCAGGAGACCTACGCCCGCTGGTACGCCCTGTCCGCACGGGAGCAGCAGGCCATCGAGTCGCCCGGCGCCTGGCTGATGACGGTCGCCGGCCGTGTCTGCCTGAACCTGCTCGGCTCGGCGCGGGTCAGGCGGGAGACGTACGTGGGTGACTGGATCCCGGAACCGCTGCCCGAGCCCACGGAGTGGGTCACCGGGCGCTCGGGTGCCGACCGGACCGACCCGGCCGACCGGGTCACCCTCGACGAGTCGGTGACGATGGCCTTCCTGATCGTCCTCGATTCGATGACCCCGGCCGAGCGCGTCGCGTTCGTGCTGCACGACGTCTTCCGCTACCCCTTCGGCGAGGTCGCCGAGGTGGTCGGCCGCAGTCCGGCGGCGTGCCGCCAACTGGCCTCGTCCGCCCGCCGTCGCGTCCGCACCGCGCAGACCCCGGCAGGCTCGGGTGCCGGGCAGGCAGTCGTCGTCAGGCGGTTCAAGAGGGCGTGGGAGGCCAAGGACATCGACGCCCTGATCAGCCTGCTCGACCCCGACGCCGTCGCGACCGCCGACGGCGGCGGGCTGGCCGTCACTCATCTGCGCCCGATCGTGGGCGGCGAGCAGATCGCACATGCCTACGCCAGGATCGCCCGCCTGTCGGGCGAGCGCACGACGTTCCTGGAGTACACGGTCAACGGCCGACCCGGCTTGGTGGCACGGCAGGACGGCAGCCTGGTGACCGTGTTCGCGTTCGAGATCGCGGGCGACCGGATCAGGCGTATCTGGGCGGTACGAAACCCCGAGAAGCTCCGTTCCTGGCGGAGCGGTTGAGGCGCTCCACGACGGTGATGTCCCGGTCCCGGACGGCAGTGGGCGCCGAAGAGGGCCGGGGACTGTTGTCACCGGCCCGTTGGTGGCGAGCCGGCGTCGTCCGTCTCGGGGGCGTCCGAGAGTTGTCCTGGTGCTGTCACGCTTCGCGGCGCGCTGTTCCGATCGGTGCGCCGCGCGCGCATGGTCTTCTCAGGCGAGGGCGACGACAGCGCCGCCGACACTCCTCGCATCCCAGGTGGAGGTGCACCATGTGTTCACACCGGTCCTCGTGCCCGTCCCCGGACGCCGCCGCCCCGCACATCGTCTCGGCCCATCCCGAGCAGGGCTGGAGCCTGCTGTGCAACGGCGCGATCGTCTTCGACGACAGCGGCGAACTGCTCCCCGACGGCCGTGTGATCGCTCCCCACCGGATGTTCGCCGACGACCTGGCCGTGGCGGCCTGATCCTCGCCCCTCGTGGGCCCTACGCCAGCACGGCGAAGCCGTCGAGTTCGACCAGCGCCTGTTCGTCCCACAGGCGCACGGCGCCGACGACGGCCATGGCCGGGTAGTCGCGTCCGGCCAACCTCCGCCAGATCCGCCCCAGTTCGGGGGCGCGGGCGCGATAGCCGGCGAGGTCCGTGGTGTACACGGTGACCCTCGCCAGGTCGGCGGGGGTGCCGCCGGCCGCCTTGAGCGCGGTCAGCAGGTTGGTGAGCGCCCGCTCGAACTGCTCGGGCAGGTCCGCGCCGACGATCGTGCCGCCCGGGTCCAGCGCGGTCTGGCCGGCCAGGAAGACCAGGCGCGACCCGGTGGCGACGACGGCGTGCGAGAAGCCGGTCGGCGGGGACAGTTCGGGCGGGTTGACACGCTCGGCGGTCACGGCGCCTCCAGATTGGCGTACAACTCCTTGGCGATGATGCCCCGTTGGACCTCGCTCGCGCCCTCGTAGACGCGCGGGGCGCGCACCTCGCGGTAGAGGTGTTCCAGCAGGTGGCCGCGTTCCAGCGCCCGCGCGCCGTGCAGCTGGACGGCCGTGTCGACGACGTACTGGGCGGTCTCGGTGGCGAGCAGTTTCGCCATGGCGGCGCGCCGGGGGATGTCCGGGGCGCCTTCGTCGTACGCCGTCGCCGCCGCGTACACCATCAGGCGGGCCGCCTCCGTGCGCAGCGCCATCTCGGCGACCTGGTGGGCGACGGTCTGGAGGTCCCTCAGTTTGCCGCCGAAGGCGTCCCGCCGGGCCGTGTGCAGCAGGGTCGCGTCCAGGGCGGCCTGGGCCATGCCGACGGCGAAGGCGCCGACGCTGGGCCTGAACAGGTTGAGGGTGCCCATGGCGACCCGGAAGCCGCGGTCGATCCCGCCGAGCACGTCGTCCGCGGTGACGGGTACGGCGTCGAAGTCGAGGGCGCCGATCGCGTGTGGGGAGAGCATGTCCAGGGCGGTGCCGGTGAGTCCGGGACGGTCGGCGGGGACGAGGAACGCGGTCACGCCGCGGGCGCCCGCGCCGGGGGTGGTGCGGGCGAAGACGGTGTAGAAGTCGGCTTCGGGGGCGTTGGAGATCCAGCACTTCGCACCGGTGAGCCGCCAGCCGGAGGGGCCGTCGGGCTCGGCGGCGAGCGATACGCCGTCCCGCACGCCGCCGCCCTGCGTGCCACCGCCCCGCACGCCACCGCCCCGCACGTCACCGCCCTGCGCGCCACCGTCCCGCACGCCACCGTCCCGCACGTCACCGCCCTGCACGTCACCGCCCTGCACCTCACCGCCCTGCACCTCACCGCCTCGCGCGTCACCGCCGGAGGCGACCCCCGCACCCGTCCCGGCCGCTTCCGCCCACAGGGCCGACGCCACGGCAGCCGTCCGGCCCTGATCCGCCCCCGAAGTCGACGCCACCGCGCCCGTACCGTCCGCTTCCACCCGCAGCGTCGACGCCACCGCGGCCGTCCCGACCGACTCCACCCGCAGCGTCGACGCCACCGCGCCCGCCCCGACGGGTTCCGCCCGCAGCGTCAGCGCCGCCGCGTCCGAGCCCGCGCCCGGCTCGCTCAGCGCGAACGCGGCCACCGCGCTGCCGTCGGCCACCCGGGGCAGCCAGCGCTTGCGCTGGGCGGGGGTGCCGTGGGCGTGCACCGGGTGGGCGCCCAGGCCCTGGAGGGCGAGGGCCGTCTCGGCCTCGGTGCAGGCGTACGCCAGGGACTCCCGCAGCAGACAGAGGTCGAGCGCGCCGGCCGTGAACAGGCGGGCCAGCAGGCCCAGTCGGCCGAGCTCCGCGACGAGCGGCCGGTTGACGCGTCCCGGCTCACCCCGGTCGGCGATCGGGCGCAGCCGTTCGGCGGCCAGGGCGCGCAGTTCGGCACACCGGGCGCTATGTTCCGGTTCGAGCGAGAATGCGGGCATCGCCGGTCCTCTCTCCTGACCTGTACGGCCACTCCCACCCCCGACGGTATCGCGTACCGTTGACTGTCGTCACCAAGGCGATACGCTCCTTGTGCGAGCCCACACGACGCCCACGACGGCAAGGGGGCGAACGCCCATGGCCGGCCCGATCCACTCCGCGCACGTCGACACCTTCGCGCGCGACCATCTCCCGCCGCCCGAGCAGTGGCCCGAGCTCCGCTTCGACCTGCCGGAGCTGTGCTACCCCGAACGACTGAACTGCGCCGCCGAGCTCCTGGACCACGCCGACCCCGGCCGCCCGGTGTTCCGCACCCCCACCGACGGGACCTGGACCTACGGGGAACTGCGCGCCCGGGTGGACCGGCTCGCCCATCTGCTCACCGGTGACCTCGGCGTCGTCCCGGGCAACCGCGTCCTGCTGCGCGGCCCCACCACGCCGTGGCTGGCCGCCTGCTGGCTGGCGGTGCTGAAGGCGGGCGCGGTCGCGGTCACGGTGCTGGACCGGCAACGCCCGCACGAGCTGCGCACGATGTGCGAGATCGCGCGGGTCCGGCACGCGCTGTGCGACATCCGGGCCGTCGACGACCTGGCCAAGGCGGAGGTACCCGGCCTGCGGATCACGACGTACGGCGGCGACGGGCTCGACGACCTGCTCAACCGCCCGGCGCCCGCCACCCCGTACCGGGCCGTGGACACGGCGGCCGACGACGTCGCGCTGATCGCCTTCACCTCCGGCACCACCGGCCGCCCCAAGGGCTGCATGCACTTCCACCGGGACGTCCTGGCCGTCGCGGACACCTTCTCCCGGCGGATCCTCCAGCCGCGGCCGGACGACGTCTTCGCGGGCAGTCCCCCGCTCGGCTTCACCTTCGGGCTCGGCGGCCTCGTGGTCTTCCCTATGCGGGCCGGTGCCAGCGCCCTGCTGCTCGAACAGGCCGCGCCCCGGCAGCTGTTGCCCGCGATCGCCGAGCACCGGGTCTCCGTGCTGTTCACCGCGCCGACCGCGTACCGCGCGATGCTCGCCGAACTGGACGGGCACGACGTGTCGTCGCTGCGCCGCTGTGTCTCCGCGGGCGAGAACCTGCCCGCGGCCACCTGGCGGGCCTGGCACGAGCGGACCGGGCTGCGGGTCATCAACGGCATCGGCGCCACCGAGCTGCTGCACATCTTCATCTCGGCCGCGGACGAGCACATCCGGCCCGGCACCACCGGGGTGCCCGTGCCGGGCTGGCACGCGCGCGTGCAGGACGAGAGCGGCAACCCGGTACTCGACGGGGAGCCCGGTCTGCTGGCGGTGCGCGGTCCGGTCGGCTGCCGCTATCTCGCCGACCCGCGGCAGCGGGAGTACGTGCGCGACGGCTGGAACATCACCGGCGACACCTACGTCCGCGACCCCGACGGCTACTTCCGCTATGTTGCCCGCGCCGACGACATGATCATCTCGGCCGGGTACAACATCGCAGGACCGGAGGTCGAGGACGCGCTGCTGCGCCACCCGGACGTCGTCGAGGCCGCGGTGGTCGGGCGGCCCGACGAGGCGCGCGGGCAGGTCGTGGTGGCGTACGCCGTGCTGCGGGAGGGCGCGCGGGCGGACGCGGAGGCGTTGCGCGCCTTCGTCAGGGAGGAACTGGCCCCGTACAAGTGTCCGCGCGAGATCGTCTTTCTGGACGCGCTGCCGCGCACGGCGACCGGAAAGCTCCAGCGCTTCCGCCTGCGTACCGAGGGTGACCAGCGGTGATGCACCCTGTGGTGCCCCGCGACGGCCTCGACGACCTAAGATGATCAACGTGTCCGAGCAGCACGCCCCCCGGTCCCTCATCGTCACGCTCTACGGCGCGTACGGCCGCTTCATGCCCGGCCCGATGCCCGTCGCCGAGCTGATCAGACTGCTGGCCGCGGTCGGCGTGGACGCGCCCTCCGTCAGGTCGTCGGTGTCCCGGCTCAAGCGGCGCGGTCTGCTGCTGCCGGCCCGTACCGCGCAGGGCGCGGCCGGGTACGAACTGTCCCCGGAGGCCCGGCAGCTGCTGGAGGACGGCGACCGCCGGATCTACGCCACGGCCCCGCCGGCCGACGAGGGCTGGGTGCTGGCCGTGTTCTCCGTACCGGAGTCGGAGCGGCAGAAGCGGCACGTCCTGCGCTCCCGGCTGGCCGGTCTCGGCTTCGGCACCGCCGCGCCGGGCGTGTGGATCGCCCCGGCCCGGCTGCACGAGGAGGCCCGGCACACGCTCCAGCGGCTGCACCTCGATCCGTACGTCGACTTCTTCCGCGGTGAGCACCTGGGCTTCGCGCCCACCGTCGAGGCGGTCTCGCGCTGGTGGGACCTGGCGGCGATCGCCAAGGAGCACGAGGAGTACCTCGACCGGCACGCGCGCGTGCTGCACGACTGGGAGCACCGCGCGGAGGCCTCGCCCGAGGCGGCCTACCGCGACTATCTGCTCGCCCTGGACTCCTGGCGCCGACTGCCCTACACCGACCCCGGACTGCCCGTCCGGCTGCTCCCCGCGGACTGGCCGGGCGAGCGCTCGGCGACGGTGTTCCGGGAGCTGCACGCACGACTGCGGGACACCGGGGCGGAGTTCGTGGGCCTGTGACGCGCCGAGGGCCGGCACATGCTCAAGTACCCAGTGACAGACGGGGCTTGGGCGCGTCCGTGCGCCCGGTCCGCGGGGGCCTGCTGCCCGCGCGGTAGGGCTCGGGCCAGACGACGCCCGGACCCTCGTACCCCTGCTCGGCGGCGGCGTGCAACGTCCAGTGCGGATCGTAGAGATGCGGGCGGGCCAGCGCGACGAGGTCCGTACGCCCGGCCAGGATGAGGGAGTTGACGTCGTCCCAGGAGGAGATCGCGCCGACCGCGATCACCGGGATGCCGACCTCGTGCCGGATCCGGTCGGCGAACGGCGTCTGGTACGACCGCCCGAAGTCCGGCTCCTCCTCGGCCACCACCTGGCCGGTCGACACGTCGATCGCGTCGGCGCCGTGCGCGGCGAAGGCACGGGCGATCTCGACCGCGTCCTCGGCCGTGGTGCCGTCGGCGGCCCAGTCGGTGGCCGAGATGCGTACGGTCATGGGCCGCTCCTCGGGCCACACCCCGCGTACGGCGTCGAAGACCTCCAGCGGGAACCGCAGCCGTTTCGCGAGCGATCCGCCGTAGGCGTCGGTGCGCCGGTTGGTCAGCGGGGAGAGGAATCCGGAGAGCAGATAGCCGTGGGCGCAGTGGAGTTCGAGCAGGTCGAAGCCGGCCCGGGCGGCACGCCAGGTGGCGGCCGTGAACTGCTCCCGGATGTCGGTGAGTTGCGCGCGGGAGAGCTGGCGGGGGGTCTGGCTCTCCGGCCGGTACGGCAGCGGCGAGGCGGCCACGAGCGGCCAGTTACCCTCGGGCAGCGGCTGGTCGATGCCCTCCCACATCAGCCGGGTGGAGCCCTTGCGGCCGCTGTGGCCGAGCTGCACCCCGATGGCGCCGCCCGGCGAGCGGGCGTGCACGAAGTCGGTGATCCGCCGCCAGGCCTCGGTCTGCCGGCCGGTGTAGAGGCCGGTGCAGCCGGGGGTGATCCGGCCCGTCTCGCTCACGCACACCATCTCGGTCATCACCAGCCCCGCCCCGCCCAGCGCCCGGGCGCCCAGGTGGACCAGGTGGAAGTCGCCGGGCACGCCGTCGACCGCCGAGTACATGTCCATGGGGGACACGACGACGCGGTTGGGCAGGGTCAGACCACGCAGCCGGAAGGGGGTGAACATCGGGGGTGTGCCGGGCGGACAGCCGAACTCGCGCTCCACGGAGCCGGTGAAGTGGGCGTCGCGCAGCCGCAGGTTGTCATGGGTGACCCGGCGGCTGCGGGTGAGCAGGTTGAAGGCGAACTGACGGGGCCGCTGGCCGAGGTACAGGCCGACGTTCTCGAACCACTCCAGGCTCGCGCGGGCCGCCCGCTGGGTGGAGGCGACGACCGGCCTGCGCTCCTGCTCGTAGGCGGCGAGGGCCGCTGCCGTCGTGTCCTGTTCGGTCAGGCAGGCGGCCAGGGCCAGGGCGTCCTCGACGGCCAGTTTGGTGCCGGAGCCGATGGAGAAGTGGGCGGTGTGGGCGGCGTCGCCGAGGAGGACGACATTGCCGTGCGACCAGCGCTCGTTGACCACCGTACGGAAGGTGGTCCACAGGGAGTTGCGGGAACGCAGCGGCCGGCCGCCGAGCGCGTCGGAGAAGATCTTGGCGCAGCGGTCGACCGACTCGCCCTCGTCGAGTTCGTCGAACCCGGCCGCCCGCCACACCTCCTCGCGCATCTCGACGATGACCGTGGAGGCGTCGGCCGCGTAGGGGTAGCCGTGCAGCTGCATCACGCCGTGCTCGGTCTCGGCGACCTCGAAGCGGAAGGCGTCGAAGGCGAAGTCCGCGGCGAGCCAGATGTAACGGCAGCGGTGGCCGGTCAGGGCGGGCCGGAAGACGTCGGCGAAGGCCTCGCGGGTGGTGCTGTGCACGCCGTCGGCGGCGACGACCAGGTCGTAGGTCTGCGCCAGCCGGGCCGGGTGCGGCGCCTCGGTGCGAAAGCGCAGCTCCACGCCGAGCGAGCGGCACCGCTCGTGCAGGATCTCCAGCAGCCGGCGCCGGCCCAGTGCGGCGAAGCCGTGGCCGCCCGAGCGGTGGCGCACGCCCCGGTGCACGATGTCGATGTCGTCCCAGCGTACGAACTCGGCCTTGAGCGCCTCGTGGACCACCGGGTCCGCGTGCTCGATGCCGCCGAGCGTCTCGTCGGACAGCACGACCCCGAAGCCGAAGGTGTCGTCGGGGGCGTTGCGCTCCCACACGGTGATCTCCCGGGTGGGGTCGAGGCGTTTGAGCAGGGCCGCGGTGTACAGGCCGCCGGGCCCGCCGCCGACGACGGCGACCTTCCGGACCTGCCCGGCCGCCCCTCCCTTCGCCTCGACGGTCGCCCTCTCGGTCGCCCCTGCGGTCGTCTCTCCCGCCGATTCGCGCGTCACCGTGGTGGCCACCCTGGTCGTCACCTCCCGCGCCACTTGGGCGCGCGCTTCTCGGTGAAGGCCGCGTGGAACTCGGCGTAGTCCTCGCCGTTCATCAGCAGGGCCTGGGTCGAGGCGTCCAGCTCCACCGACGCCGCCAGCGGCATGTCCAGCTCCGCGGTGAGCAGCGCCTTCGTCTGGGCGTGGGCGAGGGCGGGGCCGTCGGCCAGCCGGCGGGCCAGCGCGTGGGCGGCCTCGACCGTGCGGCCCTCCTCCGTCAGCTCGCTGATCAGGCCGATCCGCTCGGCCTCGGGTGCGCGCACCGGCTCGCCCAGCATCAGCAGCCGGGTCGCGTGTCCGAGGCCGACGATCCTGGGCAGCAGATAGGCCGCGCCCATGTCGCCGCCGGACAGACCGACCCGGGTGAACAGGAAGGCGAAGCGGGCGGAGGGGTCGGCGACCCGGAAGTCCGCGGCGAGCGCGAGCACCGCTCCCGCTCCGGCCGCCACCCCGTGCACCGCCGCGATCACCGGGAACGGGCACTCCCGTACGGCCCGCACGACCTGCCCGGTCATCCGGTTGAAGTCGAGGAGCTGGGCGGTGTCCATCGCCAGGGTGGCGCCGATGATCTCGTCGACGTCGCCGCCGGAGCAGAAGCCACGCCCCTCGCCGGCCAGCACCAGAGCCCGTACCGACCGCTCCCGGGACAGCTCCGCCAGCAGGTCGCGCAGGTCGGCGTAGGCGCCGAAGGTGAGTGCGTTGAGCTTGTCGGGGCGGGAGAGGGTGACGGTGGCGACTCCGTCGGCGTGCTCGACGCGCAGATGCCGCCAGTCCGGGGTACGGGTGGCGGAGCCGGTGAAGGGACTCATGGGGCGGCCTCCTCGGGCGGGAGCGCGGGCACTGCCTGTCCGGTCTCTACCTCACGAAGCTATCACCGATATCTGACTGTCGTCACGAGTGCGCGATAGGCCGATGTGGTGTCACCGTGTGACCGAATGCCCCTTCATCCGTCACAACCGTCACGGGGGTCACAGGGAGTCAATAGCGCGGTAACAATCGGGGCAGTCGTGGGAGACCGGGGGTCGGTCCGGGTAAGCCGCTCGTTGTCGGGGTCACTGGCCCCGACCGACGCCCGTCGTACGTACCTGACGGAGGGCGCCGTACCATTCCTGAGGATTGAAAGCAGGCCGGCCTGATGTCGATCACGAGGTGGCCTGCGCCATGAACGGACTCGCCTTGCAAGAACGCCCTTCCGCCTCCGCCTCCTGGCGCATCGCGCTGCCGCACACCGCCGCGGCCGTGCCGGTGGCCCGTGCCCTGGTCCGTACGGCGCTGGCCGAGGTGCCGCACGGCGCGGACAGCGACACGGCGGAGCTGCTCACCGCCGAGCTGGTGGCGAACGCCGTGGAGCACACCGCCGGGTCCGCTCCGATAGAGCTGGTGGTGGAGCTGCGGCCGTCCGGCTGCCAGGTCGAGGTGCACGATCCCGACCCGGCGCCGCCGCGGGATCTCACCCGGCCCGCCGTCGCGGCACCGGACCCGTGGCAGGAGCACGGGCGCGGTCTGCTGCTGATCCGCGCCCTGAGCTCGTCCTGCGGTCACCGCCCCACCGACTCCGGCAAGGCGGTCTGGTTCCGGCTGGCTACCGTGCCGCCTCAACGACGTCCGCGGTGAGCTCGGCCGTCAGCGTGCCGGCCGCCATGGCCTCGGCGACCTCCGTGGCCACCGTGGCCGAAGGGGCCGCCGCGGTCGTGGCCAGCCGGGAGTGCCGACGGCCGTAAGCGGCGTACACACCGAGTCCGACCGCGAGGAACACGGCGAACTGGAGCCAGGTCGTCCAGCCCGTCTCGTACATCAGGTAGAGGCAGAAGCCGATGCCGAGCAGGGGCGCCACGGGGTAGAACGGGACCCGGAAGGTGCGGTTGAGGCCCGGCTCGCGGCGGCGCAGCGCGAGGACGGCGAGGTTGACGACGGCCATCACGGCCAGGGTGCCGATGGTGCACAGGTTGACCACGGCGTCCAGCGAGGCGAAGGCCGCCGGGATCGCGAACACGATCGCGATGATCAGGGTGCCGGCCACGGGGGTCGAGGTCCGGGGCGAGACCTTCTCGAAGACGCGCGGGACGAGCCCGTCCCGGGACATCGACATCAGGATGCGGCTCTGGCCGTACATCACCGCGAGCACCACCGAGGCGATGGCGACGACCGCGCCGAAGGCGACGACGGCGCCGCCGATCGAGGAGCCGGTGACCCGGTTGACGACGTACGACAGCGCGGCGGGCCGGCCGCCGACCTCGTCGGCGCCGATCGCGCCGATCGCGGCCAGGGCGACCGCGCAGTACAGCAGGGTCACCACGCCCATGCAGACGAGGATCGCCACCGGGATGTCCCGGCGGGGGTTCTTCGCCTCCTCGCCGGCCGTGGTGATCGCGTCGAAGCCGATGTAGGAGAAGAAGGCGGCCGTCGTGCCCGCGCCGATGCCGCCGAGGCCCGCCGGGGAGAACGGGGTGAGGTTGCCGTCCTTGAAGGCGCTGTAGCCGATGACACAGAACGCGAGCAGGATGGTGAGCTTGACCGCGGCCATGGCGGCGGTGGCGCGGGCGCTCTCGCGCACCCCGCGCACCAGCAGCACACAGGCCATCGCGATGACGATCACGGCGGGCAGGTTGACGAAACCGCCGTCGCCCGGCCCGGCGGAGAGCGCGGCGGGCAGCTGGTGGCCGAACAGGCTGTCGAGCAGCTCGTTGACGTACTGGCTCCAGCCGACCGCGACGGCCGAGATGGAGATGCCGTACTCCAGCAGCAGGCACCAGCCGACCAGGAAGGCGGTGGTCTCGCCGAGTCCGGCGTAGGCGAAGGAGTACGACGATCCGGAGACCGGGATCGCGCCGCCCAGCTCGGCGAAGGAGAGCGCGGTGAACACGCAGGTGATCGCGGCGAGGACGAAGGAGACGACGACGGCCGGTCCGGCCTGCGCCACCGAGTCGGAGAGCCCGACGAAGATGCCGGTGCCGACGATCGCGCCGACGCCGAAGCAGATGAGCTGGAAGAGGCCCATGGTGCGCTTGAGGCCGTGGCCCGCGCGGTCGGCGCCGGATTCGGCGACGAGGAGGGCGGGGGACTTGATACGAAGCTTGGTCGCGGGAGCGGGCATGCGGGTGGTGCTCGTTTCTGGTGGTGCGGGTGCGACCGCGGGGGTGTCCCCCGCCCGGCCGGGCCGGGCATCGGGGGGAGGTCGCGCGACGGCCACGGAAGGGGTGGTTCCGGGCCGCCGGTCAGGATAGGTCGAGATGGGGGGCGAGAACTAACGCGCGAGGGTCGCGACCAGGATCGCCTTGATGGTGTGCAGCCGGTTCTCGGCCTCGTCGAAGACGACCGAGTGCTCCGACTCGAAGACCTCGTCGCTCACCTCCAGGTACTCCAGGCCGTGCCGCTCGTGGATGTCGCGCCCGACCTGGGTGCCCAGGTCGTGGAACGCGGGCAGGCAGTGCAGGAACTTCACACCGGGATTGCCGGTGGCGCGCAGCACGTCCATCGTCACGGCGTACGGGGCGAGGGCCTCGATCCGCTCGTCCCAGACCTCCTTGGGCTCGCCCATGGAGACCCAGACGTCGGTGGCGACGAAGTCGGCGCCCGCGACACCGTCCGCGAGGTCCTCGGTGAGGGTGACCCGGGCCCCGCTGGTCCCGGCCAGCTCGCGGGCCCGGTCGACGATCTCCTGGGCGGGCCAGTACGCCTTCGGCGCGACGATCCGTACGTCCATGCCGAGCAGGGCGCCGGTGATCAGGTAGGAGTTGCCCATGTTGAAGCGGGCGTCGCCGAGGTAGGCGAAGGCGATCTCCGTCAGGGGCTTGCTGCTGTGCTCGGTCATCGTCAGCACGTCGGCGAGCATCTGGGTGGGGTGCCAGTCGTCGGTGAGGCCGTTGTAGACAGGCACGCCCGCATACCGCGCCAGTTCCTCGACACCGGCCTGGCTGTCACCGCGGTACTGGATCGCGTCGAACATGCGGCCGAGGACGCGCGCGGTGTCCCGTACGGACTCCTTGTGACCCATCTGCGAGCCGGACGGGTCGAGGTAGGTCGTCGAGGCACCCTGGTCGGCGGCCGCGACCTCGAACGCGCAGCGCGTGCGCGTCGAGGTCTTGGCGAAGATCAGCGCGATGTTCCGGCCCCGCAGGTACCGCGTCTCGGTCCCGGCCTTCTTGGCGGCCTTCAGCTCGGCGGACAGTTCGATCAGACCGCGGAACTCGTCCCCGGTGAAGTCCAACTCCTTGAGGAAGTGGCGGCCGGCGAGGGCGGACGGGACTGTCGCCATGGGGGCGCTCCAACGGGTGCGGGTGCAGGGGCAGGGACGGATGGAATTCTATACGAAATTCAGCATTTCTATACACGCCCCGCCTCGCCCC